>DATHNB010000254.1:0-27053 GCA_035486495.1 Ferruginibacter sp.
TTCGAAAACCGTAATAAAGAATATGGTGCATATAACTTGCGTAAATTTTATCAAAACAGGTTGTACAAATCAATTAGTATAATGCTGACGGGCGTGATGTTGCTTTGCCTTTTAATGTTTATGCAGACGAATAGAAAATCAAACGCTTCTGTTTACATTACAAAAGAAACAACATTAGCAGATATTTATCGACCCAAATCTGCTGTGGAAGCTAAACCAAAGGCTGCACAAAAACAGGTTGTACAAAAGCAAGTTGCGGTTAAACCGGTTCAACAAAATGCAGGCAGCAAAATTTTATTTGTGAAGGATAGTGTGAAACAGATTATACAGCCTGTAAATTTGAATGCAACACCTATGGCAAATACAACAGTATCGACAACTCAACCCGGCTCAGTTAATGGTGGTGTAATAGCAGGAGCCGGTAACGAAAAATCAACAGGTGAAGCAGCAAATTCAACAGCAATAGACATTAACACACCTTTAAATTCTGCAGATGTTTATCCAAGTTTCCCCGGTGGCGATGAAGCTCTGAGAAAATTCTTACTAGCAAATCTTAAAACTCCTGAAGATATGCCGGACGATGCAACAATAAGTGTTCAGGTAGAATTTGTTGTAGGATATGATGGCAAACTAAAAAGCTTTAAGGTAGTAAAAGACGGCGGAGATGATTTTAATAACGAAGTAATAAGAGTATTAAAGAAAATGCCAAACTGGATACCCGGAAAAGCAAAAGGACAAAACGTATCTGTTTATCATATTATTCCTGTAAAGTTTGTTTCTCAGGATGCCAATCCATAATAATTTTAGTAATTTGGCAACTCATTTAAAGATACGTTATGGCACAGGAAGAATTTGAAAAAGAACGGTTAACTAAAAGAGAGAAAAACTCGATCCTTATACGTAGTATCAGCAATTATATTATGGGAGGCTTAATGGTAATTGCCGGATGTTTGATCATGTTTCCGATAAAATACACGGCACAGTTTGTTGCATTGTACGATCCATTAATGATAAAATTATTTGCAGTGATCTGTTGGATATATGGTGCGTTTAGAATTTATCGGGGATATAATAAAAATGTGTAGAATGAATAATTTTTTGAAGATCTTTTTGTGTAGTGTAGCGGTAGTAATGATTAGTTGTGAGCATCTACAAAACAAACAAACAGATACTATTAAAAGCGGTACCATCAATATAAGTGTCGATGAATCTTTTAAACCCGTGATAGATGAGGAGATAGCGGCGTATGAAGACTCTTATCCCGATGCACATATCATTGCCCATTACAAACCGGAAGCAGAATGCCTAAAAGATATTTTGCATGATACTGCAACAAGAATGATAATTGTGACAAGAGGTTTAACGAGCAACGAAAGTCGTTTTTTTGAAGATTCACTAGACTATATTCCACGTTGGGATAAAGTGGCAACGGATGCAATTGCAGTTGTTGTAAATAGTAAAAGCGCGGATACCGTTTTTACTTTTGATCAGTTAAGAAAAATATTAATGGGCCAGTCGCAGAAAAAGCGATCTGTAATTTTCGACGGACTTAGTACAACCAGTACCGTTAGGTTTGCGGTCGATAGTATTTTGAAGGGACAACAATTTGATACCAGCATAGTAAAAGCGGCAAAAAATAGCCAGGGTGTTTTAGATTATATAGCATCAGATATTAACGCAATTGGTTTTGTAGGGATAAGCTGGATAGGAAATCCGGAAGATACAGCGCAGGTAGCTATGCTGAAAAAAGTAAAAATGGCCTATATAAGGTGCGATGAATGTGCAGATTCTCCTTATGTAAAACCTACGCAACTGGGAATAGAAACGAGGAGATATCCATTGGTACGAGGATTGTATTATATCCTGAAAGAAAATTATAGCGGTCTGGGATCGGGATTTTTAGATTTTTTACAATTTGAAAGGGGGCAATTGATCTTTCGGAGAGCATATCTAGGTCCGTCCAAAATTGGTTTTGGAATTCGAAATGTTAAGATTAATCGAAATTAAATAGTGATTACATTTGCTTTCGCAAAACCTGTTGTAAAATTAATAACATTGCATAAGTATAAATCAATAAATAAAATGAATAAGATCAAATCGGTATTACTGTTTAGCATATTGCTTATTTCTACCACCGTTAAGGCTCAGACAATAAATGATGGGAAAAGCCTTTTTTATTATGAAAAGTATATAAGTGCAAAAGATGTTTTTAGTAAACTAGTAGCAGCAAACTCTAATGATATTGACGCAGCTTATTGGCTCGGTCAATCAGAGATACAGCTAGAAGATACTGCATCCGCTCAGGCTTTGTATCAAAAAACATTAGCGGCAAATTCTAACAGTCCATTATTAATAGCAGGCCTAGGACACATAGCTTTATTACAAGGCAATACAGCTGATGCGCGCAATCGTTTTGAAACAGCGATCAGTTTAAGTAAGGGGAAAAATGTTGATGTATTAAACGCTATTGGTTTTGCTAATGTTGATGTTAAAGCTGGAGATGCGGCTTATGCGATCGACAAACTAAAATTGGCTACCGCACTTAAAGACGGAGCAAAAAATCCTGATGTGTTTTGCAATTTAGGAGATGCGTATAGAAAAATTGGTGATGGTGGTAGTGCTCAAACAGCTTATCAGGCTGCCTTAGCAGTGCAACACAATTATGCAAGAGCATCATATAGAACAGGTAAAATATATCAGACACAAGGCTACAGTCAGCAGGATATTTTTATGAAATATTATAATGATGCTATTGTTGAAGATCCAAATTATTCTCCTGTCTATTATAATTTGTATGATTATTATTATACAACCGACGTTACAAAATCAGGTACCTACTTAGAAAAATATTTGACCCTGAAAGGTGCAGATGAGCCCAATGCTTGTTATTACAGGGCTTCAATGAAATATGCACAAGGGTTGTTTAAAGATGCTATTACGCAATCTGATATTTGTATTGGTGCAACTGCAACGCCTTATCCTTCTTTATACGGCTTAAAGGCCTATGCTTATTTTAGGCTAGGTGATTCATTAGATGCTAAATCTTCTTTTGAATCATATTTTGCTAAGCAAGAGTCCAATAAGATTGGTGCTACAGATTACGTAACTTATACAAGAGTTTTATTAAAATTGGGTACTGCTGATACAGCATTAGCAACTACATCATTAAATAAAGGTTTGGCGTTAGATTCATTGGAATCGGATAAAGTAACACATTTAAGATCAATCGCTACCGATTTTGAAACAAGTAAAGATTTTAAACAAGCGGGAGATTATTATAATAAGATACTAGCAGTAAAAGCTAATCCAACTAAAACGGATCTGTATAATGCGGGTTACAGTTATTTCAGATCTGGTGCTTACAATCAGGCCGTTAGTGTATTTACTGTATACACTCAAAAATTCCCTGATGATGCTTTTGGTTTTTATATGGTTGGGAAATCTTATTGGGGTATCGACTCAACAATGCAAAAAGGACTAGCGAACGCATCTTTTCAAAAAGCCATAGAAGTGGGTAGTGCCGATTCTGTAAAATATAAACAACAATTGATTGGCAGTTATGGGTATTTTATTCCATATTATGTTAATGTTAAAAGAGACAAACAAGCTGCTCTTGATTACTGCGATAAAATATTGGCGCTTGATCCTACAAATGCTCAGGCTTTGTCTAATAAAGAAGTTATCAGTAAATTAAATTTAAAGGCCGAACCAGCAAAAAAAGCAGTGAAAAAGCAGTAATTCCTGTTGTAATAATCTATAAAAATATAATATGAATATCTCCCCATTCGAATTAACCGAATGGGGATTTTTCTTTTCAAAAGAGAGATTTTTTTTTGATACCATTTGTCGTACTTTTGTCATTCATTTCTGAATAAAAGCAAATTATGGGTCTTTTTTTCCTTCAGGTCTCTAATATAAATAGCTCAGTAAATTATTTGCCAATCGGTATCCAGCTTATTTTCGCCATTGGTTTTATAGGTACAATGATGGGCCTTACACATTGGTTTGGTCCTAAAAGAAATTCGGCGGAAAAACTGCAAAATTTTGAAAGCGGTATCGAGATAAAAGGAAATGCACGTCAGCCAATGGCTATTAAATATTTTTTGGTAGCCATTTTATTTGTGTTGTTTGATGTGGAAGTTATTTTCTTTTATCCTTATGCGGTAAACTTTCGAAGCTTAGGCTGGCATGGGTTTTCAGCGGTACTAATGTTTGTAGGTTTATTCCTTGCGGGCTTTATATATATTCTTAAGAAAGGCGCTTTGGATTGGGAAGATTAGAACAATTAGCTGATGTGCTAATTTGCTAATTAATCTTAGAGAAAGAATTAAGTAAGTAGAAAATTATATTGAATTTAAAGAATTAGCACATTAGCATATTATCACATTATCAAATTACTAAGATGCGTCCGGTACGATTTAATAATAAGGTTAAGATGGTCGAAGCTCCTGCGAGCTTTATGGGAGATGGCTTTATGGCAACCTCGCTTGAAAAAGTGGTGGGACTTGCAAGAAAAAATTCTATCTGGCCATTGCCATTTGCAACATCTTGCTGCGGTATTGAATTTATGGCTACGGCAGCAAGCCATTATGATATAGCAAGGTTTGGTGCAGAGCGTATGAGTTTCTCTCCGCGTCAGTGCGATCTTTTAATGGTGATGGGTACTATATCCAAAAAAATGGGTCCTGTTTTAAAACAAGTTTATTTACAAATGGCAGAGCCACGGTGGGTTTTATCAGTGGGAGCATGCGCTTGTAGTGGTGGTATATTTGATTCGTATTCTGTTTTACAAGGAATTGATCAAATCATTCCGGTAGATGTATATGTGCCTGGTTGTCCTCCAAGACCAGAAGCTATTTTAGATGGATTCATGAAAATTCAGGAACTGGTAGGTAACGAAAGTTTGAGAAGAAGAACAGGAGATAAGTATAGGGATATGTTGGCTGAATACGGTATTCAATAATGATAAATTGATGCATGGTTAAATTGTTGTTTATGACAACAATTAATCAATCAAACAATTAAACAATATAATGAGTCTGACGAACGAAATAATTAAACAAAAGCTGGTAGAGAAATTTGGCGATCAACTGACTGATTGGGTTGAGCCTTATGGTATGCTGACTTTCACCGCACCAAAGGATCTGAATTTAAAAGTATTACAATTTTTATTTGATGATGATGAATTGCGTTTTCAATTTTTAACTGATTTGCAGGCTGTTCATTATCCTGCAAGAAAAGGCGAGGAGTTAGCTGTTGTATATCATTTGCATAATTTAGTTGATAATGTACGCATCCGCTTTAAAGTGTTTACAGATGTTACAAAGCCGGATGTATTTAGTGTTACCGCTTTATATCAATCAGCTAACTGGATGGAAAGAGAGACGTATGATTTTTTTGGGGTGAATTTTTTAGGCCATCCTAATTTGATACGAGTTTTGAATGTTGATGAGATGGATTATTTTCCGATGAGAAAAGAATTTCCGATGGAAGAGCAGACAAGAGTGGATAAGGATGATGCAATGTTTGGAAGATAAGATGAGTAAAGGTATAACGCTCAAGTGAGTGACACAACGATGATGAATAACGAACAAAAGTTGGTAACAAAAAAATAAGAAATGCATTCAACTGAACACATATTATTACCAGAAGGTTCTTTAGAAAAACTAACTACTACACTAAACCTTGGTCCTACGCATCCTGCTACGCATGGTGTGTTTCAGAATATTCTGGAAATGGATGGAGAGCGTATTCAGAAAGCTACTTCAACAGTAGGGTATATTCACAGAGCATTTGAAAAGATTGCGGAAAGAAGGCCTCTATATCAAATTACTCCATTAACAGACAGATTAAATTATTGTTCATCTCCGATCAACAATATGGGCTGGCACTTAACCTGCGAAAAATTACTTGGTGTTGAAACACCGAAAAGAGTTGATTACTTACGTATCATTATAATGGAGCTGGCAAGAATTAGTGATCACCTGATCTGTAATTCTATTGTGGGTGTGGATAGCGGTGCATTCTCGGGATTTTTATATTTAATGCAATACCGCGAATTGATTTACGAAATCTATGAAGAAGTTTGCGGTTCACGTTTAACAACTAACATTGGTCGTATCGGTGGTTTCGAAAGAAATTTTACCAATGCTGCATTTGAAAAACTAGAAAAATTCTTAAAGGAATATCCTGTTCAGTTAAAAGAGTTCGAGAAACTATTTTTACGCAACCGTATTTTTATGGGACGTACAATTGGTTGCGGTCCGATAAGTGCTGAACGCGCATTAAACTACGGCTTTACAGGCCCGAATTTAAGAGCTGCAGGTGTTGATTATGATGTGCGAGTACATACGCCATACAGTAGCTATCAGGATTTTGAATTCACTGTTCCTGTTGGATCAACAGGCGATTGTTACGATCGTTTCTTAGTACGTAACGAAGAAATGTGGCAGAGCTTAAGCATTATCAACCAGGCATACAAAAAAGTACAGGAATTTAAAGGTACAGATGCAGATATATTTCATGCGGATGTTCCTGCTTATTATTTACCCGAAAAGAAAGATGTGTACACCAAAATGGAAGCATTGATCTATCACTTTAAAATAATAATGGGCGAAACAGAAATTCCTGCAGGTGAAGTGTACAGTTCTGTTGAAGGTGCAAATGGTGAACTAGGTTTCTATTTAATTAGTGATGGAGGCAGAACGCCTTACAGATTGCATTTCCGCAGACCATGCTTTATTTATTATCAGGCATATCCTGAAATTACAAAAGGCAGTATGTTGAGCGATGCGATCATTACGATGAGTAGTTTGAATTTGATCGCCGGAGAATTGGATGCTTAATAAAAGAGGAATTGTTTAACTGATATATTGTTATGATTACATTTTCGCAGGAAAAATTAGCTAAGGTTGCAGAACTCATTTCGCATTATCCGCAAGGAAGGCAGAAGAGTGCTTTGTTACCTGTACTACATTTGGCTCAAGATGAATTTGGTGGCTGGTTAGATACGCCGGTAATGGATTATGTAGCAAGCTTATTACAGATCGAACCAATTGAAGTGTACGAAGTAGCTAGCTTTTACAGCATGTACAATTTAAAACCTGTCGGCAAATTCATGTTTGAAGTTTGTCAGACTGGTCCTTGCATGTTAAACGGCAGCGATAATATTATCGATTACATCAAACAAAAACTAAACATCAAAGTTGGTGAAACAACTGCTGATGGAATGTTTACATTGAAGACCGTTGAATGCCTGGGCGCTTGCGGGTATGCACCAATGATGCAATTGGGTAAAAATTATCGTGAGCATCTTACCAAAGAAAAAGTAGATGCGATCATTGAAGAATGTAGAGCAAAAGCAAACTAAATGAAATATTTTTTATACATAGTATTTTTAGCCTTGAGTGTATCTTGTACTGCTCAATCAAAACAAATGAGGTTGATTTTAGCCAATAGTTTGTTATTGGAAAATACTGTATTTGACACAAAAGACAGTGCTACCCTTGAAGCTCTTTTCGCAACAACATTAAGTTATGGACAGCCTGATGGAACAGTTGAATCAAGACAAGAAGCAATAAAAAATATTAGTCATAATAAATCAGTTTATGTCGAGGCAATACAACCCACGCCATATGATTTTTCAATGGAAGGAGATTCGGCTATAGTTAAAAAAAATTATAAAGCAATAGAGAAAAAGACAAACGGTATAGAATCGGCTTTGAATTTAACCATAACATTAGTATGGATAAAGGAAGAAGGAAAATGGAAATTAACACGTAGAGAGGCTGTAGAAAATAACTAACTTAATTTAAGCCCTTTGGGTATATGAGCAAAAAATTATTACTAGAAAAAGCACATGTTGAAGGTATTCGTACCTACGAAGTATACCGTCGTGAAGGTGGTTATCGTAGCGTAGAGAAAGCCCTAAAAATGGCTCCTGCAGATATTGTAGAAGAAGTAAAGAAAAGCGGACTGCGCGGCCGCGGTGGTGCAGGTTTTCCTACGGGAATGAAATGGAGCTTTATCGCTAAGCCAGAAGGTATTCCGCGTCACCTGGTTTGTAATGCAGATGAAAGTGAACCAGGAACTTTTAAGGATAGATATTTGATGGAATTCATTCCACATTTATTGATTGAAGGAATGATCGTCTCTTCGTTCGCGTTAGGTAGTAATGCGAGCTATATTTATATCCGTGGTGAATATGCATGGGTAGCAGAAATTTTAGAAAATGCAATTGCCGAAGCCAGACAAAATGGTTGGTTAGGGAAAAATATACAAGGTTCTGGTTTTGATTGTGAAATGTATGTTCATCGTGGAGCAGGTGCTTATATCTGTGGCGAAGAAACAGCATTGATCGAAAGCTTAGAAGGTAAAAGAGGTAATCCAAGAATCAAACCTCCGTTCCCGGCAATTAAAGGCGCATGGGAAAGACCAACGGTAGTTAATAACGTTGAAACATTAGCAGCAGTTGTTCCGATCATGAATATTGGTGGTGAAGAATATGCGAAGATTGGCGTTGGAAAAAGCACGGGAACTAAATTAATCTCTGCTTGCGGAAATATTAATAAACCGGGTATCTACGAAATAGACATGACCATTTCTGTTGAAGAATTTATTTTCAGCGATGAGTATTGTGGTGGCATACCAAACGGTAAAAAATTAAAAGCTTGTATTCCTGGCGGATCATCAGTTCCTATCTTACCTGCCAATCTTTTGTTAACAACGGCGAAAGGTGAAAAGCGTATGATGAACTACGAAAGCTTGAGTGATGGTGGTTTTGCAACAGGTTCAATGATGGGTAGTGGTGGATTTATTGTGTTAGATGAGGACCAATGTGTGGTTCGTCATACAATGACACTAGCGCGTTTCTATCACCATGAAAGTTGCGGACAATGTTGTCCATGCCGCGAAGGAACAGGTTGGATGGAAAGAGTTTTAAAAAATATCGAAACAGGAAAAGGCAAAATGAGTGATATCGATTTGCTTTGGGATATACAACGTAAGATCGAAGGAAATACTATATGTCCGTTAGGTGATGCAGCAGCATGGCCAATTGCAGCGGCCATCAGGCATTTCCGTGATGAATTTGAATGGCATATTAAAAATCCGGAAGAAGCACAAAGAAGAAATTACGGAATGGCGCATTATGCTGACCCGATTCATGTGCCAGCACCGGTTACTGCTTAAATTCGCACCTTTGCGATTCTTTGCGTGACTCTGTGTTCTTTGCGGTTAAAAAATCGCACACCATACCCTACTATGAATGAAAACGAATTATCGTCCGTTATTATTGGTGAAGGAATAAAAGTTCATCAACAATTAGGACCAGGATTATTAGAATCTGTATACGAAGAATGTCTTGCATATAGATTAATAAAAGTTGGATTGGCAATTGAAAAACAAAAGCCAATTCCACTAATTTTTGAAGAAGTGAGATTGGAATGTGGGTTTAGATGTGATATTTTGGTAGAAGGGAAATTGATTATCGAGGTAAAAGCTGTTGAGGGATTGAATGATATTCATTTGGCACAAGTGTTAACTTATTTAAAGTTGACAAATACAAAACTTGGTTTGCTTATGAATTTCAATGTTGTAAGATTGAAAGAAGGAATAAAAAGAGTTGTGAATAATTTATAACCGCAAAGAACGCAAAGAAGTTCAACGCAAAGTTTCGCAAAGATTATGGCTGAAGAAGTAAAACAAGCGCCGGCAAATTTTAAAGTGACGATCGATAATATTACTATCGAAGTTGCTCCGGGTACTACTATATTAACAGCGGCAAGAGAAATCGGCGGTGATGTTACACCTCCTGCAATGTGCTTCTATAGCAAGTTACAGGGCAGTGGTGGTAAATGCCGTACATGTCTTGTTGAAGTTGCTGCAGGTTCAACTGCTGATCCAAGACCAATGCCTAAATTGGTTGCAAGCTGCAGAACAACTGTAATGGACGGTATGATCGTAAAAAATATTACGAGCGATAAAGTAAAAGATGCAAGAGCGGGTGTGGTAGAATTTTTATTGTTGAATCATCCATTGGATTGCCCTATTTGTGATCAGGCAGGCGAATGTCATTTGCAGGATCTCGGCTATGAACATGGCAAAGCAGGAACGCGCTACGAATTTCCAAGAAGAACATTTGAAAAAGAAGATATTGGTCCTTACATACAATTGCATATGACGCGTTGCATCCTTTGCTACCGTTGTACTTATGTAGCCGATCAATTAACTGATAAACGTGTGCATGGTATTTTGGACAGAGGTGAGCATGCAGAAATTTC
Organism: Ferruginibacter sp.; assembly: GCA_035486495.1. Lineage (GTDB taxonomy): Bacteria > Bacteroidota > Bacteroidia > Chitinophagales > Chitinophagaceae > Ferruginibacter. The sequence continues at coordinate 10,281 of DATHNB010000254.1, forward strand.
AACTTATATTTCTAAAGCGATCGATAACGAGTTTAGTGGTAACATGATCGATGTTTGTCCGGTTGGTGCTTTAACAGATAAAACTTTCCGTTTCAAAAATCGTGTTTGGTTTACAAAACCGGTGGATGCACATCGCAATTGCGAAAATCCTAAATGTTGTGGTAAAACAACTTTATGGTTACGTGGTGAAGAAGTGTTTCGTGTAACTGCAAGAAAAGATCAATGGGGTGAAGTGCAAAGCTTTGATGGTAAACCAGGATGGATCTGCAATACTTGTCGTTTTGATAAAAAAGAAACAAAAGACTGGACAATTGAAGGACCAACACTGATCAATCGACATTCTGTAATTGCACAAGGACATTATGTTGGTGTAATTAAACCAAAAGAAACACTACAGGAAGTAATGGGCGGTAGAGAACCTCTATTATTAATGGATATTCATAACGTGAGTGAAGTAAATAAACCGAATATTGATCTGAGTAAAATACAAGGTCCTGCACATAGTAATGACTTTAAATAAACTATAAAGAATTAGAATATTAAAATATGTTTTTATCAATTGATTTAGCGGTTATAATTGAAAAGCTTGCATTAATAGCTGTTGTTGTTGTTGCATCTTTAGTAATTGCTATGTACGCAACATTTGCAGAACGTAAGGTAGCAGCTATTTTGCAGGATAGGGTTGGGCCTAACCGTGCCGGTCCTTTTGGTATTTTACAGCCGTTGGCAGATGGATTGAAATTGTTTTTTAAAGAAGAGATCATTCCGAATTTTTCGAATAAGTTCTTATTTATTTTGGGTCCGTCTTTAGCAATGTTGACGGCAATGATGACAGGAGCTGTTGTGCCTTGGGGAGATAAGATACATATTTTGGGAAGAGACTTTTCTTTACAGATAGCAGATATCAATATTGGAATTCTATATGTATTTGGTGTGGTGAGTTTAGGCGTATATGGAATAATGATCGGTAGCTGGGCAAGCAATAATAAGTTCTCTTTGATGGGAGGTTTACGTGCCGCATCACAAATTATCAGTTATGAATTAGCACTTGGTATTGCATTGATCGCATTGTTGATGGTGACAGGTACTATGAGTTTAAAGACAATGGTAGTTCAGCAACAAGCACATTGGTACAGTTGGAATATTGTTAAGCAACCATTAGGTTTTTTAATATTTTTAATTTGTGCATTTGCAGAATGTAACAGAACACCATTCGATCTGGCAGAAGCTGAAAGTGAATTGATCGGCGGTTATCATACAGAGTATTCATCAATGAAATTGGGTTTCTATTTATTTGCTGAATACATTAATATGTTTATCAGTAGCACGATCATGATCTGTTTATATTTTGGAGGATATGGCATTCCGTTTTTTGAACATGCAGTTGCTGCGAATTGTGGCACTAACTGGTTGGCTTTTTGGCACATATTAATGTTATTGTTTAAAGTGGCCTGTTTCTTATTCTTTTTCATGTGGGTACGTTGGACAATACCGCGTTTCCGCTACGATCAGTTAATGAATTTAGGCTGGAAGATATTGATACCGTTATCATTATTTAATATGCTGGTGACAGGAGCGATAATTTTGTTCCATCAATATGGTTGGCATTTCTAACATAAAAAATATATTTGCGCAACTTTTATGGTTGTAGTGAATACAAAAATATATGCAAGCATTAACAAACAGAGTTAAACAAGTAGAACGTAAGAAGCTGAGCTTTATGGAAAGCCTGTACCTGCCTGCAATTATTAAAGGCATGTTCATTACGTTCAGTCATATTTTTAAGAAGAAACCGACTGTTAGGTATCCTGAAAAAACGCGTATGTTCAGTCCGGTATTTAGAGGATTGCACGTGTTGAACAGAGATGAGGAAGGACGTGAAAATTGTACAGCATGCGGATTATGCGCAGTTGCTTGTCCGGCTGAAGCCATCACAATGGAAGCAGCAGAAAGAAAGCCAGGCGAAGAAGGATTGTACCGCGAAGAAAAATATGCAGCGAGATATGAGATCAATATGTTGCGTTGTATTTTCTGCGGTTTATGCGAAGAAGCTTGTCCGAAAGATGCTATTTATTTGAGTGAAACATTTGCACCGGCTAACTTCCAGCGCAAAGGTTTTATTTATGGTAAACCAGATCTGTTAATACCAAATCCTGTTACAGAACCTGAGGCTTACGCAAAAGCAAAAGGTGGAAGAGTAGCAGTAAAATAATTATCAATTCAATCATCAATTAATAATGGGCATCACACAAATTCTATTCTGGTTTTTAAGTTTGTTAGCAGTGGGTTCTGCAGCGATGGTTGTTGTGAGTAAAAATCCGGTACACAGTATCTTATTTTTGATCGTTACTTTTTTTGCCATCTCAGGTCATTATATTTTATTAAATGCACAATTCATTGCGATCGTAAATATCATCGTTTACGCAGGCGCTATAATGGTGCTATTTTTATTTGTGGTGATGCTGATGAATTTGAATGCGGAATCTGAACCACAAAAAAACAGGTTACTATTATTTATAGGAACAATTGCCGGCGCAAGTTTAATGTTGGTATTAGTAGCAGCATTAAAACAAAGTGACGTAAGTTCCCATACAGTACAAATGGGAACAGGGAATGTTGGTTTGATAGAACAATTAGGCAAAGCATTATTTACAGATTACGTTTTTCCATTCGAAATAAGCAGTGTATTGTTTTTAAGTGCGATGATTGGAGCAGTGGTGATTTCTAAGAAAGACTAATGATGTAATATTTTAGAAGTAATATTTAATATTTCTTTCGATTTGAAAAAGTATTATTTCTTTTAAAAATTAAAATAAAACAAAAGGTATTTAGGCTCTTTAAATATTACATCTTAAATATCAAATATTAAATATTTTATGCCAATATATAATTACATAGTACTAGCCATCATCCTTTTTTGTATTGGAGTGATAGGTGTGTTAACACGTCGCAATGCGATCATCATTTTTATGTGTGTAGAATTGATGTTGAATGCAGTGAATTTATTGTTGGTAGCATTTTCTAAAATGCACAACGTTCAATTTGCAACAACCAATCCTACATTAGCAAGTGATGCACAAATATTTGTATTTTTTATTATGGTAGTAGCTGCTGCAGAAGTAACTGTTGGCTTAGCTATTATTGTAATGCTATATAGAAATACTCATTCTGTAGACGTTAATTTTTTAAATAGACTAAAGAACTGACCGCCGACCGCCGACCACCGACAACCGTTTCCATCGGTGGTCAGTGGTCGGTAGTCAGTCGTCCATAAGACCAATTATGAACAATACTTTACAACTAGTTTGGCTGATTCCTTTCTTGCCATTAGTCGGATTTTTAATTAATGGATTAGGCCGTAAACATTTATCAAAAACCTTAATAGGTCTTATTGGTAGTGGCGTTATTTTAGCTTCTTTTCTGATCAGTGTATTTATATTCTTTCAGGTAAAGAGCGGCAATACAGCAGTCGTTACTTTCTTCAAATTTATAAACACTGATTCTTTACATATCGATTTTGCTTTTCAGATAGATCAGCTATCTTCTTTATTTTTATTGATCATCACGGGCATTGGTTTCCTGATCCATGTATATTCTACTTCTTACATGCACGATGAAGAGCCAAAAGATTTCGCAAAATTTTTCTCTTATTTAAATCTGTTTATTTTCTCGATGTTGTTATTGGTAATGGGAGCTAACTATGTTATCATGTTCATCGGTTGGGAAGGTGTAGGCTTATGTTCTTATTTATTAATTGGTTTTTGGTTTGTTAATAATGATTATACAGATGCGGCTAAAAAAGCATTCATCATGAATCGTATTGGCGACCTTGGATTTTTATTAGCATTGTTTTGGTTGCTGGCAAGAATAGGAACAGTAAATTATGCAGATGTTTTTTCTGCTGTAAGCATAGCAAAACTTTCTGCAACAGATATTACAGGAATTACTTTATTACTATTTCTGGGTGCAACAGGTAAAAGTGCACAGATACCTTTATACACGTGGTTGCCGGATGCGATGGCTGGTCCAACGCCGGTGAGTGCTTTGATACATGCCGCAACAATGGTTACAGCAGGCATCTATATGATTGCGCGCAGTAATATTTTATTTACAATGGCGCCTTTTACTGAATCAGTAATTACCATTATCGGTTTGGCAACAGCTGTGCTTGCTGCAACAATTGCGTTAAAACAAAATGATATTAAAAAAGTACTGGCATACTCTACCGTTAGTCAGTTAGGTTATATGTTTATTGGCTTAGGAGTTGGTGCATATACAGGTGCTGTGTTCCATGTAATGACACATGCCTTCTTCAAAGCATTATTATTCTTAGGCGCGGGTAGTGTTATACATGCAATGGATGGCGAACAAGATATGCGCAATATGGGTGGCTTGAAAAAATACATGAGCATTACGCACATTACTTTTTTATTGGGTTGTTTAGCAATTGCTGGTATGCCGCCATTTTCAGGTTTCTTTTCTAAAGATGAAATTTTAGGAGCTGCTTTTGCAAAAAATCCTATCTATTGGGGTGTGGGTGTTTTAACTGCATTCATGACTGCATTTTATATGTTCCGTTTATATGCTATGACTTTCCTTGGAAAGTTCAGAGGTACGCACGATCAGGAGCATCATTTGCATGAGAGTCCTGCTGCAATAACAATTCCATTGATTACTTTGGCAGTATTGGCTGTTATTGGTGGATGGATGAATATTCCGGATGTGTTCATGAATGGCGGTGATAAATTACAACAATTCTTATCGCCAATATTTGCTGCAAGTAATGCGATCATGGTTAAACGTGAGTTAGCTCCTTCAACTGATTATACATTGATGGCGGTTTCTGTATTAGGAGCCTTAGCTACTTTGATATATGCAATCAATAAATTCAGCAAATACGAAAAAACTACTGTTGAAGAAACTGGTTTTGGTAAAGTATTAGAGAACAAATGGTACGTTGATGAATTGTATGATGCGATCATCGTTAAACCATTAAAAAAATTATCGACATTCTTTAATAACGTAGTAGAAAAAAGCGGTATTGACGGAATCGTGAATGGCGTAGGTAAAAGTGTTAATTACGGAAGCAGGCAAATACGTTTATTACAAAGCGGACAAGTAGGTAATTATGTATTGCTGATGGTTGTAGGTATTTTGATTTTATTTATCATTCAATTGTTTTTCTAAGAATATATGAACCCTGCAAATATTTGGATAACGTTTCCTGAATTATTGATCTGGTTTCCGCTGTTAGCGGGAGTGATCACTTTATTTATCAAGAATGATAAGAGTGTAAAAGCATGCAGCTTATTATTTTCTATTATCACTTTAATTATTTCGATAGGAAGTATTTGTTGTTCCGGTGAAAAATATTTTTACCTTAATAATGTAAGCTATTACTGGCTGCAATATATCGGCGCAAGTTTTTCAGTAGGGTTAGATGGAATGGGAAGGATATTGACTTTACTTACAGCTGTTTCTTTCCCAATCATATTTGTTGCGACGTATAAGAACGAATACAAAAATTCCAATTTATTTTATGCGTTGATGTTATTAACGCAGGCAGGCTTAATGGGCGTTTTTGTTGCAACTGATGCATTGGTGTTTTATTTTTTCTGGGAACTGGCATTAATACCGGTGTACTTTTTATGTAGCCGCTGGGGCGGAGAAAAAAGGATACAGGCTACATTCAAATTCTTTGTCTATACTTTCCTTGGCTCATTATTAATGTTGATTGGTATCATTTGTGTTTACCAACATACAGGATCAACAGAATATTCTGTGCATTCATTTGCTATACAATCTTTTTATACGGCTCATTTAACAAGTACTGAACAGAATTGTTTGTTCTGGTTATTCTTTATTGCATTTGCGATTAAGATGCCAATATTTCCTTTTCATACATGGCAACCTGATACGTATGAACAATCACCAACATCAACAACAATGTTGCTGAGTGGGATCATGGTGAAGATGGGCTTATTTGGAGTATTGCGTTGGTTGTTACCGATCTTTCCTTTAGCAACTGTAAAATTTAGTTCTGTAGTAATATTTCTTTCCGTTGCAGGAATGATCTATGCAAGTTGCATTGCAATAGTGCAGGATGATCTGAAACGTCTTGCTGCCTATTCTTCTATAGCGCACATCGGCTTAATGTGTGCTGCAATTTTTTCTCTTACACAAATAGGTATAGAAGGTGTGATGATACAAATGTTTAATCATGGTATCAATATCATCGCTTTGTGGATAGTAATTGATCTGATAGAAAAACAAACAGGCGTAAGAAAAATATCTCAATTAGGAGGTGTGGCGCATAAAGCCCCTGTACTCACTATTTTATTGGTAGTGATTGCTTTTGCAAATATTGCATTACCACTAACCAATGCATTTATAGGAGAGTTTATGATGTTCAGTGGATTATTCAAATATAGTTTGTGGTATGCTGCAGTTGCCTTATTGACTGTAATCCTTGCAGCAGTGTACACATTGAATATGATGCAAAAAGTATTCTATGGACAAGAAAATTCTTTGACCTCAACTTTCAAAGAAATCTCCTGGAACGAAAAATTTATATTGAGTGTGGTAGTAATACTGATAATAGCATTGGGAGTATTTCCACAACCAATGTTCAATCTGACAAAAGATACGGTAGCGGCATTAATAACAATATTTAAGTAACAAAAACAAATTGGCCCTTATCGGGTTGAGGTATGAACGCAATTATATTAACAGCAATTTGGGGTATTGTAATGATGTTTGGTGGTGTATTTATTAAAAGTAAAACAGCACCAAAATACTGGGCCATTTTCGGACTGGCAATAATTCTTATTGCTAATGGCATTGAATTATATACCGGTGATGCTTTCTTTCATGTTGAGGTGAAAAATATGTTGCACGTTAATAGTTTTAATCTGACATTTATTACTGTTGCATTAGGCTGCACCTTATTATTCTTTTTATTAAGTGGAAGGGATTTTGAAAAAGTAGGATCAAGTGTTTCTGAATATTTCGCTTTGATATTTTTTATTTTATGCGGCGTTTGTTTAGTTGCTACGTTCAATAATTTATTGATATTGTTTATAGGAATTGAGATAATGTCTATTCCATTGTATATACTAACAGGGAGTGATAAACGCAATTTAAAAAGTAACGAGGCTGCATTGAAATACTTTTTGATGGGGGCTTTCTCTACAGGAATACTATTGATGGGCATAGCTTTGATTTATGGAGGTAACAGTACAGCTTCTTTTTACATTGATAATATTAGTTTAGGGTATGGTAAAATGCCGGCAATGATTGCTGCAGGTTTGGTATTGATGATGGTAGCGATGTCGTTTAAAGTGTCTGCCGCACCTTTCCATTTTTGGACACCGGATGTATATGATGGTGCGCCAACAGTTGTAACCTCATTTATGGCGACTATTGTTAAGGTAGCGAGCTTTATTGCTTTTATTCGTTTGTTTGATAATGCTTTTGGTAAGATTCATGGACAATGGCAAGTACTCATTGTTATTATAACAGCGGCTACATTATTGATAGGGAACCTTACTGCTGTATTTCAGCAAAGTGTAAAACGGATGCTGGCTTACTCAAGTATTGCGCAAGCTGGTTTTATGTTATTGGCTCTGTTTGCATTAAATCAAACAGCAAAAGAAGGCTTGATTTTATATTCAGCTGCGTACAGTTTGGCTACTATTGGAATATTTGCTATTCTGATAAAAATGAATGATTATACTATTGATGGTTTTAACGGCTTAGCAAAACAGCAGCCCGTGTTGGCTGTTACGGCAACAGTGTTTCTTTTATCATTAACCGGTATCCCATTGACAGCTGGCTTTGTGAGTAAATTTTATATGTTACTTGCTGCTGTGCAAAACGGACATAGCATGTGGCTGGTAATTTTTGCTGTGTGCTGTGCGGCTATCAGTGCTTACTATTATTTCAAAATAATACAAGCGATATTTTTTAAAGAAAGCAATGTAGAGGTTGCACATGATTGGGATATTACTCCTGCTTTTAAAGCATTATTGATAATTACAGCTATTCTAATAATTGTATTAGGTATCTATCCTAGTCTGCTTACACAATGGTTGTATTATTAAGTTAAAAGTAAAAAGGCAAAGCCTAAAAGTTTTAGCCAACTCCTTTACTTCTTGGTTTTCACTTTTAACTTTGGCCTTATTATCTTTAGATAATGAAGACGCTTGACTCCATTGCATTATCATATCAAACAATAAAAAGTAATAAGCTTCGTACTGCTATTACCGTTGTGATCATTGCATTGGGTATAATGGCGCTGATAGGTATTATTACCGCCGTACAAGCCGTAAATCAAAGCCTTACTACCAGTTTTTCTACTATGGGTGCCAATGCTTTCAGTATTCGTTTTAAGGAACGAACTATTCGTCTTGGAGGTGGCCCTAACCGCGACGATGTAAAAATGACCACTCGTAATACTTTAAAAGAAAAAATTTCCAGTAGTGGGCGTATTATTAGTTATCAGGAAGCAAAAGCTTTTAAAGATCAATTTGAGTTCCCCGCAAAAGTTGGCATCTCTATACCCGGTCCACAAGGTATAATCGTAGACAATGGAGTTAAAAGAACGAATCCTGATATTAGGATCCTCGGTGGCGATGAGAACTATTTGTACATCAACGGATATGAAATTGAGTATGGAAGAAATTTTAGTGCGGGAGATGTAGCAAGTGGCGAAAACGTTTGTATCATAGGTAATGTAGTAGCGCAGAAATTGTATGGCGATAATACGGAGAAGGCTATGGATCAGATCATCACTGTCGATAATAATAAGTATAGGATTATTGGTATTTTAAAAGATAAAGGGTCGAGTGCATTTTTAAACGCGGATAAAGTAGTGTTAACCACCGTTAATAATATCAGGCGCACGTATGGTTCCGGAACTAATTCTTATAATATTGCTGTAATGGTGGGTGATCTTAACCTGATGGATGTAGCTGTAGGAGAGGCAACTGGCACTTTTCGTCCGATAAGAAAGTTAGATATAAAAGAGGCCGACAATTTTTACATTGATAAAAGCGATAGCATAGTAGCTTCTTTAATGGCCAGTTTGGGATTTTTAAAATATGCAACCCTGGCTATAGCCTTAATTACATTGATCGGAGCTGCGATCGGTTTAATGAATATTATGCTGGTGGCTGTTAACGAGCGCACGAAAGAAATAGGATTAATCAAGGCATTAGGAGGCAAATCCGATGAAATAAAGGCGCAGTTTTTATGGGAGTCGATACTGATCAGCTTATTTGGTGCAATAGCGGGTATTTTAGCCGGCGTTTTACTAGGAAATTTAGTGGCTTTTGCCTTAAAAACCCCCTTCATAATTCCATGGGTATGGGTAATTGTAGGAATAGCAGTGTGCTCGTTAGTTGGCTTATTAGCAGGTCTCTATCCAGCCTATAAAGCAGCTAAATTAGATCCAATTGTTGCATTGAGATATGAGTGATTTCTTGGTATATTTCATTTAGTCTACCAAATGAGTAGACTATTTATCTTATCGTTTTGTTAAACTATTTAGCAAATAAGCTTTTGGATGAACGGTAAATAAGGATAAAATCCTTGTCAGACATTGGTTTTCCCAATTATTCTACTAAATTGCACGGGTATTAATAATTAATGAAATAAAGGGAATTTTATTGCTGAAAACTATTTTTTCTGTAGAATTGTAGTCCCAAATATTTTAATCAATAAAAATTATAATTTAACTAATTAAAAATTGAATGTCATGGCAGAAGTAAGACCGGTAACGTCAGTACAAGCGAAAAAATCAGCAAACTCAATTTCATGGATTGCACCATTACTATGTGTAATATCCGGATATCTAATTTGGAGATTTTTCTTAGGAAGTGCAGCAAATTTTACTAAAGCAGGAGATGGATGGTTTTGGCCTGATCGTGAAGGTCCAATAGGTAGTTTGTATAGAATGTATCAAGGTGGTATTCTTGTACCTATCTTAATTGGTGCATTATTAACCGTTATCACATTTATTATCGAAAGATTTTTAACCATTACTAAAGCAAATGGTACAGGTAATAATGCAGAATTTATTCGCAAAGTGCAATATAATCTAGCTAACAAAAATGTAGATGCTGCAATTGCTGAATGCGATAAACAAAAAGGTTCTGTAGGAAATGTAATGAAAGCTGGTTTGCACAAGTACAAAGAGTTGATCACTAACACAGAATTATCTACTGAACAAAAAGTGATTGCTATTCAAAAAGAAGTAGAAGAAGCTACATCTCTAGAATTGCCAATGCTTGAAAAGAACTTAGTGTTTCTTTCTACGATCGCATCTGTAGCTACATTATTAGGGTTGTTAGGTACTGTAATTGGGATGATCACTTCATTTGCCGCATTGGGGGATGCAGGAGGAGCTGAAGCAACGACAAGACTTTCGCAAGGTATTTCTGAGGCCTTATACAATACTGCATTAGGTATCAGTACATCTGCGATAGCAATTATATTCTATAATATATTCACTACTAAAATTGATGGTATCACTTACGGTATTGATGAATCAGGATTTACTTTAACACAAAGCTTCGCTTCTCTATACAAATAATTGTATGGATTAATGAATGTTTTGCATCTTATAGTAAACCACTAAATTTTTTATAATGCCTAGAGCCAAAATACCGCGCAAAAGCACCAATGTTGATATGACAGCAATGTGCGATGTTGCGTTCTTATTATTGTCGTTTTTTATATTGGCTACTAAACAAAAACCACCTGAAGTTGTACAAATAAATACACCTTCATCGGTTTCAACCAAAATAGCAAAGACTGATGCGGTTTTAGTAACACTTACAAAAGACGGCAAAGTGTATTTATCAATAGGAGATAATGCACATAAAAATGATGTTATTGATGGGATCAATAGAATTAAATCGCTTAACCTAACACCTGATGAATTAGCTAAATTAAAAAAGCAGGATTTTATCGGGGAACCGTTTAGTAAATTAAAAAATTCTCTTGATCTTGCTGCGCCAATACCTGCTGCTGAGATGGATGGGATACCTACCGATAGTACCGATAATGAATTGGTAGATTGGATAGCCAGTGTATCTGATGCATACAGGGGAGAAGATATTAGCAATCTTAATTTATTAGTTAAGGGAGATAATGCTGCTTTTTATTCTTCATTCAAAAACATCAAAGATGCTTTTGCCAAGAATGAGATATATAAATTTAAAGTAGTAACAAATGCAGAAGGAATTCCTGCTGGTTCTGAATTGGCATTGAATCCTGAAGCAAATAAATAATCATCGGTTCTACATAATATAGAACGATAAAAAATAGTACTGAAATGGCAGAATTAGATACTTCGTCGGGTGGTCATCATAAAAAAGGCCCCGGCGTTAAAAAGAGCCCGAAAAAATCTACTAAAGTAGATCTTACGCCAATGGTTGATCTTGGGTTTTTGCTTATAACGTTCTTTGTATTTACAACTACAATGAGCCAGCCTACAGCTATGCAATTAAATGAACCTAAGCCTGATAAAAATAATGAGCTGGAAGTAAAACAATCGGCTACGTTAACGCTTTTATTAGGCAAGGCCGATAAGATCTATTATTATAATGGAATTTTAACTGATCCTAATTCACAATTTAAAAGCAGTGATTTCAAAGATATACGTCAGATAATAGTTGATAAGAAAAAATCAACACCTGCTGCAGATCTTATGTTTATCATCAAAGCTGATAAGACAGCGACCTATAAAAATGCTATTGATATATTAGATGAAATGACGATCAGCGCCGTGCCTCCGGGACATTACGCAGAAGTAGATATGACTGGTCAGGAAGCAACCTTAATTCATCAGACAGAAGAAGCAAATGGTATAAAATAGATAGTATGGAATTGATACTATTTTGAATCTAATTAATACAAAGTATTTACAATGGATATAAATAAAATATTAAGCGCTGATATACTCGATATTATTTTCGAGGGCAGAAATAAAGAGTATGGTGCTTATGAGCTTCGTAAAACCTATAACACCAGGCTTAAAAAATCTTTAATTCTTACGGCGATCTTATTGGCGGTATTATTAATACCATTTGTTGTTTCCAGTTTATTGCCTCACGAAAAAAAGGCTGTGGTAATAGACGTGGTAGATACACAAATAGCGGAGATCAAACAAAAAGAACCGCCACCACCGCCGCCAATAAAGCCACCACCACCACCACCGCCACCGGCAGTGAATCAGGTTAAATTTACACCTCCTGTTGTAAAGAAAGATAACGAGGTAAAACAAGATGAGAAACCACCGGATATAAAAGAAACAACAGCAATAAGTTCTGAAACGGTGAAAAGTGAGAATACACAACAGGTAGTTCAGGCACCGATAGATGATAAAGGTACTGGCGTTGCGCAGGCTCCCGTTGATGATAACCAGGTCTTTACTAAAGTAGAAGTTGATGCTGAGTTCCCTGGTGGAATGGGAGCATGGGCAAAATTCCTTCAAAGAAATTTGGATGCTGATGTGCCTGTTAATAATGGAGCACCGGTTGGAACTTACAGAGTGATCATCAGGTTCATTGTAGGTAAAGACGGATCTGCCAGTGATATTCAACCAGAAACAAGCTTTGGCTATGGTATGGAAGAAGAAGCTATCAGGGCAATTAAAAAAGCACCTAAATGGACACCTGCCATACAAAATGGCCGCAATGTAAATGCGTATAAAAGACAGCCAATTACATTCGTAGTTTCTGGCGATCAATAAGAAATATTTTAGTTAAATTATAATTAGATCTCTCCGGTTTTTCGGGGAGATTTTTTTGTCCGAAGGAAAAAATGTTCAATGCTCAATTTTCAATGTTCAATTGAGCAGTTTTTATAGCTGAGCATTGAACATTTTATAAATTGCATTTACTTACTGTATAGTAGCTAATCTTCCATCTTCTTTATCTTTGCATCATGTTAAATAAATTGTCAGGTTGGGATGATACCATTGTTGCGATAGCTACACCTCCGGGTATTGGTGCCATTGGCGTAATACGATTAAGTGGAGAACGTGCATTTGATATCATCAATCAATTGTTTCCTTCTAAAGATCTGGCTAAACAATTATCTCATACAATACATGTTGGTTTTTTAAAAGAAGATGGAAAAGACATTGATGAAGTAGTTGTATCCTTATTTAAAGATCCTAAAAGTTATACAGGCGAAGACGTAATAGAAATTGGTTGCCATGGTAGTCCGTATATTCAACAACAAATCGTACAAGCAGTTATAAAAAAAGGTGCAAGGTTAGCAAGACATGGAGAGTTTACACAGCGTGCCTTTTTAAAAGGGAAATTAGATTTGACGCAAGCAGAAGCCATTGCAGATCTAATCGCAAGTAATACAGCAGCCTCACAAAAAACAGCATTACATAATATTAAAGGAGGCTTTAGTATTATTTTAAAAGAACTAAGAGAGCAACTAATTCAGTTTTCTGCATTGATAGAATTAGAACTTGACTTTGCAACAGAAGATGTTGAGTTTGCTGATAGAACAAAATTTTATTCATTAATTACTTCGGCGCAAACAACTACAAAGGATCTGTTACTTTCTTTTCAACTAGGTAATGTAATAAAAAATGGTGTAAGTGTTGCGATCATTGGTAAACCCAATGCAGGCAAAAGCACATTGCTAAATACTTTGCTAAATGAAAATCGTGCTATTGTAAGTGAAATAGCAGGAACAACAAGAGATACCATCGAAGAAATAATTAATATAGATGGTATTTTATTTAGATTAATTGATACTGCAGGAATAAGAGAGCATAGTACAGATGTAATTGAATTAGTAGGGATAGAAAAGAGTTTGGAAAAAATGAACAGTGCAGATGTTGTACTTTATATTTTTGATACACAAACGGAAACAATTGACGAATTGCAATTAGCGATTGAGAATTTTAGAAAGTTACAGATCAAATATTTACTGGTAGCAAACAAGTCTGATATTTTAAGTGAACCAGTTTCGATTAAAAAATTCTCAGGGATAGAAAATATTCTTTTCATCTCTGCAAAAAACAATATTGGAGTAGATCAGCTTAAAAAAATCCTGTTTAATACAACAATCAATGCAGATCTTGAAACAGAAAATATTGTAGTATCTAATACGCGTCATTATGCTGCGTTACAACAAGTGCAAAAATCATTGGATCATATTAAAGCCGCGTTGGACAATGAATTATCCGGAGACCTTTTAGCACCTGATATTCGTCATTGCTTGCATTATTTAGGAGAAATAACAGGCGAGGTTACTAATGAAGATACGCTTGATTATATTTTTAGTAAGTTCTGTATTGGAAAATAGCCAGCTTACAATTGACACGCATTCTACTGTAGTTACATTCATTCTCACTGTATTTCATTTGCCGATTGTTGCCTTTCTTTGCCTTTAGTAGCCATTTGGCTGTTACTATTTCGGTTACTAATCGTTATCAGTAGTAAAATACGTGTTTTGATGGGTTAACAATGATACAGTATGATACACAACGATACATAATGATACAATAGTTAACAGTTGTTTAGTCATAAAAGAACCCTCTATTTCTTGATTAAACTATCAGCTGGTGTATTAGCCTTTATACTGTCTCGTATAGCAGTAGCCCAATTAATTAATTTGTCCTTTTGATCTGGAGTAAGTATCGCATAACGATGAATCAACGTATAGGATGATAATGGCATTTTATCAGATTGAATTTCTTTAATTAATCCATCCAGTTTTTTATATTTTTTACGAATAGAATAAGATGTGAATTCAGAAAAATTCAATGCTCTTTTTCCTTCTTTTACATGATGACTTAACCACCATGCTACTGGTTGAATATTATTATACCATTGGTACTGGGTATTATTACTGTGGCAATCATAGCAACTTGTCTTCAGTATCTGGTGCACGCTGTCAGGTACAATATAAATGGTACTGATATCATTCTTAGATATTGATATGTCAGCTGTAGTGTTTTTTGTAGGATGAAAAAACTGAATAATAATAAATGCTGCAAGTAGGACGAGAAATAAAATAAATAAATATTTTTTCATAAATAATGACGTCGGTTATTTATTGCAATATAAGAGGTTCTATAAGAATAATCCCATGTTTGTATTTGATAAATACTAAAAGGATTATTTGTTGTAATATTAATATACTGTTAATTATTCTTTATCATTCGAGAGTTAACTTTAATGTCTTCAAATGTACATTAGTTATAATGCAAAAAAGAAAAGACTTAATAGAAGTAGCTAAAGTTTTCTTTAAGTTAGGTTGTATTGGTTTTGGTGGTCCTGCCGTTCATATTGCTATGATGGAAGAAGAATTAGTGAGAAAACGTAATTGGTTATCACATGAACACTTTCTTGATTTAATAGGAGCCACTAACTTAATACCTGGCCCTAATTCTACTGAGATGACCATGCATTGTGGACATGAAAGAGCAGGTTGTAAGGGACTTATAGTAGCAGGGATCTGTTTTATATTACCTGCAGTGATCATTACAGCCTTTTTCGCATATGTTTATCAGCAATATGGTAAGCTGCCACAGGTGGAACCATTTATCTATGGTATTAAACCAGCTATCATTGCTGTAATTATTTCTCTTATGATTTCATTAGGAAGAAAGGCTCTGAAATCAATTGAGCTGGGAATTATCGGAGTTGTTTCGGCAGTGTTGGCATTGTATGGCATTAATGAAATTTATCTATTATTTGGTGCAGGTTTAATAGGAGTATTAATACATTTAGCAAGAACTCGGAAGGAAAAATTGCAAAGTTTGTTTCCTTTTGTCTTATTACAGATAAGTACATCTTCATCAAATACTTTTAATTGGAAAATATTTTGGATTTTTCTGAAAGTGGGTTCAATTCTATACGGTAGTGGGTATGTGTTATTTGCTTTCTTAAATACGGAATTAGTAAATACGGGAATGTTAAATAAACAGGAATTAATTGATGCTATTGCAGTAGGTCAATTTACACCTGGTCCTGTTTTTTCATCTGCAACATTTATTGGTTGGCAAATGGCTGGCATGCCGGGCGCAATAGCAGCAACAGTAGGAATATTTTTACCATCTTTTGTATTTGTAACTTTTCTTAGTCCATTGATACCAAAGTTGCGAAGATCAACAACGATGTCGGCTTTTTTAGATACAGTTAATATTGTTTCTGTTGCTATAATTTTAGCTGTATGCGTAGAAATGGGAAAAGTATCTATTACTGACTGGAAATCCATATTAATTGCAATTGTAGGATTTATAGTTGCTATGAGATTTAAAAAAATTAATAGTGCATTTATAGTATTCGGAGGAGCCGTATTTGGTTATTTACTGTGGATAATTTAATGGAAGATAAAGAATGAATGTCCATTTTACAACTCACCTTGTTCAGCAAAAGAATAATATCCTTCTTCACAAATAATAAAATGATCGAGAAGTTTAATATCAATTAGTTCAAGGGCATTCTTCACTTTCTCGGTAACTAGTTCATCACTTTTACTTGATGACATATTTCCACTTGGATGATTATGTGCAAGTATAACCGCGGATGCCATTGTATGCAAAGCAAGACTAACTAATAACTTAACATCTACAAGAGATTTATTTAATGTGCCAGTACTAATTAATCTATATCCGATAAGTTTATTTCTTCCATTTAAGAAAAACGCCATTACTTGTTCTTGAACGTTAATTAATTCTTTGTCCCAAATACTGATAATCAGTTGGTAAGCATCGTCATGTGTTACTATTGATTT
>DATHNB010000255.1:0-13187 GCA_035486495.1 Ferruginibacter sp.
TCATGTATGCTAATAACGAGATCGGTACAATTATGCCGATCAAAGAAATTAGCGCTATCGCACGTAAACACGGTATTTTATTGTTTACAGATGCAACACAGGCTGTAGGCAAAATACCTGTTGATGTAAATAAAGATGGTATTGATATCATGGCTTTTTCGGCACACAAAATGTACGGTCCGAAAGGAGTTGGTGCTTTATATGTTCGTCGTAAAAATCCAAGGGTTAAAGTAACAGCTCAGATGGATGGCGGCGGCCATGAAAGAGGTATGCGTAGTGGAACATTAAATGTACCTGGTATCGTAGGTTTTGGTGCTGCATGTGAATTGTGCAGATTGGATATGGAAGAAGATACTAAACGCATCAGTAAACTAAGAGATAAATTACAAACCGAATTAATGAAGCTGGAAGAAGCTTACGTGAATGGCAGCACAGAACATCGTTTGCCACATGTTGCTAATATATCTTTTAAACATGTAGAAGGCGAAGGTTTATTGATGGGCTTTAATAAGAACATTGCTTTAAGCTCAGGATCGGCTTGTACTTCAGCTTCGCTGGAACCAAGTTATGTGTTAAAAGCATTAGGTTTAGGTGATGATCTGGCACACTCTTCGCTGCGTTTTGGATTAGGAAGATTCACTACCGAAGAGCAAATAGATTATACAATAAAAGCTATCAGCGAAACCGTTCTTAAATTAAGAGAAATGAGTCCGCTTTGGGAAATGTATAAAGAAGGGATTGATTTGAATTCGATTGAATGGGCGCACCATTAATAATTATTGTCGATTGAATATTGACGATTGAATATTTCGGAGCTAAACAATATTAAATAGAACATTTTAAATATTAAATATCATGGCATACTCAGAAAAAGTGATCGATCACTATCAAAATCCTAAGAACGTTGGGACTTTGGATAAGAGCAAAAAGAATGTAGGAACTGGCTTAGTAGGCGCTCCGGAATGTGGCGACGTTATGCGTTTGCAGATCGAAGTGGATGATGCTACTGGCATGATCACAGATGCAAAATTCAAAACTTTTGGATGCGGGTCTGCTATTGCTTCTTCATCGCTTGCTACAGAATGGTTGAAAGGTAAAAGCATTACAGATGCACTGGCAGTAGATAATATGGATTTTGTTGAAGAGTTAAATCTTCCACCAG
The DNA here is from genome assembly GCA_035486495.1 of Ferruginibacter sp. Classification (GTDB taxonomy): domain Bacteria; phylum Bacteroidota; class Bacteroidia; order Chitinophagales; family Chitinophagaceae; genus Ferruginibacter. The sequence continues at coordinate 1,163 of DATHNB010000255.1, forward strand.
TAAAAATTCACTGTTCAGTTTTAGCAGAAGATGCTATTAAAGCAGCCATCAACGATTACCGTGTTAAAAACGGTTTGGAAGCAATTAAGTTTGATGAAAGTGTAGTACACTAAAATAACTAATTCAACAGTTTATCAATTCGGCAATTTGATTGTTTTATTGCTAAATTATTATTTATGACGGCAACAGATAACGCAATATATATAAGCGATAAGGCGAAAGCTAAGGTCATCAATTTGATGAAGGATGCAGGCTTAGGCGACGATCCATCTTATTTTTTAAGAGTAGGTGTTGTTGGCGGCGGTTGTAGCGGTTTAAGTTACAAGATGGATTTTGACAACGAGCAAAAACCAATGGATCAGGCTTTTGAGGATAAAGGAATCAAGATCGTTACTGATCTTAAAAGTTTCTTGTATCTGGTAAATACAGAGCTGGAATTCAGCGATGGATTGAACGGAAAAGGATTCTATTTTAATAATCCAAACGCCAGCAGGAGCTGCGGTTGTGGCGAAAGTTTTGCCGTATAAAAGCTAAAATAAAACTAAATATATTGAGTCCGCTTCAACAATGAGGCGGACTTTTAGTTTCGTAGCCGTCTAACCCTTAAATTGCATCAATTTTTATAACGCATGTGGAGTATTTGTAAAAAAGAATTACATCAGTTTTTTAGCAGTCTTACCGGGTATATTGCCATCACTTTATTTTTGTTGGTAAATGGACTGTTCTTATTTGTATTGAAGGACAGCAACATCTTTGATTTTGGCTATGCTTCTTTAGATAAATTTTTTGAATTGGCGCCATGGGTATTATTGTTCCTGATTCCTGCAATCACCATGCGTACTTTATCTGATGAATTTAAGACAGGTACATTTGAAATTTTACAGACGAAGCCATTAACTAAATGGCAGATCGTTTTGGGAAAGTATTTTTCTATTTTGTTTGTCTTATTGCTTGTTATCGTCCCTACTTTTTTATACATCTTCACTATCAAATCTTTAAGTGCAGGCGGCGGCATTGATAGCGGAGGCATTACAGGGAGTTATATTGGTTTATTTTTATTAGCTGCTGTGTTTTCTTCTATAGGGTTATGTTGTAGCAGTTTTACTAATAATGCGGTGGTTGCATTTTTATTAAGCGTCTTTGCGTGCCTGTTACTATACTTTGGTTTTAATGCGTTAAGTAAGCTGCCTGTGTTCCAGGGAAGTGCAGATTATTATATTGAAATGCTTGGTATTGATTTTCATTATCGTAGTATCAGTCGTGGTGTATTGGATACGCGTGATATGGTCTATTTCGGTAGTGTCATTTATTTATTCCTATTAATTACCGTAAAAAATCTGCATAAGAAATAAATGAGTTTCATTAAGAAGATATCGAGAACAAAATTCTGGTTGCCACTTGTTGTTATACTGCTAGTATTGCTTAACTGGCTGGCATCTGAATGGCACACAAGAATTGATTTTACGAATGAGAAAAGATTCACTTTATCCAAACCAACACAAAAACTATTAAAGAGTTTAGATGATGAGGTGCAGATCGATGTTTGTCTGAAAGGAGAATTTCCGAGCGGATTTAAAAAGCTGGCTAATTCAAGTGATGAGGTTTTGCAAGAGTTTAAAGAAGTAGCAGGTAGCAAGCTAACTTTTCATTTTGTATCTCCGGATGATGTTGTAGATGGATCATCTGAAACATATGCTGATACGTTGGCTGCAATGGGTGTTGATCCCATCAATCTTAAAGTTCAGGTAAAATCAGGAGAGCAACAACAGTTCGTTTATCCGGCAGCGCTAGTTCATTACAAAGGCAATATAATACCTGTAAATTTATATACGGGTGATAAAATATATATCACACCTGCCGAATTAAATAGTGCTGAAGCAATGATGGAGTATGAGTTTGCTAATGCTATTTATAAATTGTCGCAAACGGAAAAGCCCATGATTGCTTATTCTGATGGGAATGGTGAACCAACCGGACCAAACACGTATGATCTTGTTCAAAATACTTTACGGAAAGATTATAATCTTTTTACGTTCAACCTAAATACGCAGCCATTAATACCTGATACTTTTAAGTTATTAATAATAGTAAAACCGACGAAACCTTTTAGTCCGCTGGAAAAATTAAAGATCGATCAGTTTGTAATGAGAGGTGGCAAGCTATTAATATTTGAAGATAAACTGGAAGCAGAGATGGATAGTCTGCAAATGAAAAATGAAGTGATTGCATACGATAGAGGACTCGATTTGGATGATTTGTTGTTTCGTTACGGCATTCGTATTAATAGTGATCTGGTAATGGATCTTCAATGTGATTTGTTACCATTTATTGTAAATGGCAGCAAGCAAACTCAGCCATTGCCCTGGAATTATTTTCCGCTTTTTCAAACCAAGTCTAATCATCCTATCAATAAAAATCTTGGTTTTGTTGCAGGACGTTTTGTAAATTCTATTGATACGGTAGAAGCTGATGGAATAACAAAAACGGTTTTACTAAGTTCATCTGCTAACTCAAGAACAATTGCAACTCCTGCATTGATCAGTGGCAGAGAGAATGTTGATGCGCCTGAAGACGATAAATTTAAAAAAGCTGATATTCCCGTTGCTGTTTTGTTAGAAGGAAAGTTTCAGTCGATGTATAACAATCGTTTGTCCACATCAATGAAAGATTCGTTAACTACTTATGGCGGTGTATTTATACCGCAATGTGTTGATGATAATAAAATGGTAATAGTATCAGATGGAGATATCGTATTGAATAGCCTGAAAGATGGCAATCCGATACCAATGGGAAGCAATCCGTTTTTTTATGGGACAGACAAAGAGTTTCCTGTTTCTAACAAAGATTTTTTACAAAACTGTTTAGAGTATTTAATTAATCAATCAGGTTTATCAGAGGCAAAAGCAAAAGATTATACGCTTCGTTTATTAGATCCTGTTAAATTAGAAGATGAAAGAACAGAATGGCAGATAGGAAATATTCTCGGTCCTATTTTATTGGTTCTTTTATTTGGATCGATCTACCAATGGTGGAGAAAAAGAAAATACACCCGTGTTTAATATTGAAGATTTGATGGGGAGTTATAAATAATAAATGCACGGATAAGAATTTTAAAAAATATTAAATATTCAATATCAAATATTAAATAGTTTAATGAGCACAACAGAACTGATATATCTTGTCTTCGGCGTAGTGCTGCTTTTTGCATTGGTACTAGATCTTGGTTTGCTGAGTAAGAAGAATACGGTCGTTAGTTTACAAACAGCATTGATACAGACTGCTTTTTGGGTGGCGCTGTCATTTGCTTTCTGTGGATTTATTTGGTTTGAAGCTGGCAGACAAGATGCTACACAATATATTTCTGCTTATTTATTAGAGTGGTCGCTTTCTATCGATAATATTTTCGTTTTCATTATCATCTTCTCTTTCTTTAAAGTGCTTGAGAATAATTATGCAAGAATTTTATTATTGGGAATATTGATGGCAATTATATTTCGTATTATTTTTATTGCTTTGGGTAGTGAGTTAGTAGCAAGGTTTGAATGGATCATGTATATTTTTGGAGCATTTCTTGTATACACAGGAATAAAAATGTTTACCAGTAAAGAAGAAGATGAATTTGATCCGCAGGATAACTGGGCGTACAGATCCATGAAAAAAATATTACCTACAACAGATGAAGAGCCTAATGGAAAATTTATCATTTTCAAGAATAAAAAAATGTTATTTACCTCTTTGGCAATGGTTGTAGTTATGTTGGGATTGATCGATATCGTTTTTGCATTGGATTCGATACCGGCTGTTTTTTCTATCATTCCTGACCCTGAAAAAAAATTGCTAATCTATTCATCGAATATATTTGCTGTACTAGGATTACGCAGTTTATTCTTTTTATTAAATGGCGCAGCTAATAAATTCAAATATCTGCAACAAGGAATTGCTATTGTATTATTATTTATCGGTGCTAAAATGTTAGTAGATAAATGGATACATCTGCCGGTTTGGGTATCTCTCGTAATGATAGTTGTATGCATCGCAGCTTCTATTCTTTATTCACTCTATGATAAACAAAAAGCAACGGCATAATCATTGTACAATATCTCTACCATAGCAACCATTTTAAAAGCAAAGGTTTTGCAGCAAGGCGAAGATGCTGCAATAGAACATTTGTTATTAGATAGTCGTAAACTTTTATTTCCTGCCACATCTTTATTTTTTGCTTTGGGTGGACCAAGAAGAAATGGAGCCTCATTTATACAGGAGTTATATCATAAAGGTGTTCGCAATTTTGTTGTTGATGAAAGTTTTGTTGTTGATGATATTAATAAATATTCCGGTGCTACTTTTTTGCAGGTAAAAGACACATTGGTAGCATTACATTTATTAGCAGCACATCATCGCAAACAATTTTCTATTCCTGTGATTGGGATAACGGGTAGCAATGGTAAAACAATTGTGAAAGAATGGCTGTATCAATTATTGCAGGAAGATTTTAATATTGTTCGTAGTCCTAAAAGTTATAATTCGCAAATAGGTGTGCCACTAAGTGTGTGGCAAATGAATGACCAACATACGCTGGCTATTTTTGAAGCAGGTATTTCGCAGCCAGATGAAATGCAACAATTGCAAAAAATTATTGAACCAACTATTGGTGTATTTACAAATATTGGTGAAGCGCATGCAGAAGGATTTTTAAATATCCGCCAGAAAATAAATGAAAAACTAAAGTTATTTATACATAGCGATCTGCTTATCTATGGTTCTGATGATCATGATGTAAATGATGCGGTGCCGATGTTTGCCAACAATGTCCGACCGGCAGATACCTTTCAGCTTTTCTCCTGGGGAAAAAATGCGGAGGCTTCATTGCATATCAATTCAGTAGAAAAAATTGGGGCACAAACAACTATTATAGCTTCTCTTAAAGAAGAAGATCAGCAGGAACAAATTATAAAATGCGTCATTCCTTTTATCGATGATGCGTCTATTGAGAATGCCATTACCTGTTTGTGTGTATTGATACATTTACAAATACCGGCAAATATTATTGCAGAAAGAATGCTTCGCCTGCGACCGGTTGAAATGCGTTTAGAATTAAAGCAGGGAAATAATAATTGTTCTATTATCAATGACAGTTATAGCGCTGATATTAATTCATTGGTAATTGCATTGAATTTTTTGCAGCAGCAGCAACAGCATACGAAGCGTACATTGATATTGAGTGATATTCTTCAATCAGGGAAAAGCAATAATGAGTTATATGCAGATATTGCGCATATCCTGGAACAAAAAAATATTGATCGGTTAATTGGCATTGGTCCTGAAATTTCTAAACATGAAGAAGCGTTTAAGAATATTAAACAGGTAACTTTTTTTCCATCTACATTATCATTCAAAGAACAATTCTATTCACTTCATTTTATCAATGAGACAATCTTATTGAAAGGAGCAAGGATTTTTGAATTTGAACAGATAGGGCATTTGTTGGAGCAGCAGGTGCATCAAACGGTTTTAGAAATTAATTTGAATGCAGTAACACATAATCTTAAGCAATATCAGCAACAATTAAATCCGGGCGTAAAACTAATGGCAATGGTAAAAGCTTTTAGTTATGGAAGTGGAAGTTTTGAGATCGCGAACTTGTTACAATTTCAGAATGTAGATTACCTGGCTGTTGCGTATGCTGATGAAGGTGTGGAATTGCGTAAAGCTGGTATTACATTGCCTATTATGGTAATGAATGCGGAAGAAACTACGTTTGATATATTGGTACAACATAACCTTGAACCTGAATTATATTCATTCAATATTTTAGAAGCGTTTGAAAAGTATTTGCATCAATCGGGAATTAATAATTTCCCCGTACATATTAAATTAGATACGGGTATGCATAGATTGGGTTTTGAAGCGACAGATATTAAAAAACTTAGCGATCATTTAAAAGATAATTCAATATTCAAAATACAGAGTGTATTTACACATTTAGCAGCAAGTGATTCTGCCGAGCACGATGAGTTTACGAAACATCAGGCAAACGAATTTAAGAAAGCGGCCAAATTATTGGAGAAGGCTGTTGCATATCCGTTTTTACAACACATGGCTAATACATCAGCTATCCATCGCCATAAAGAATTGCAATTGGATATGGTAAGACTTGGCATTGGTTTATACGGTGTTGATAGCGCTCCCGCAATGCAGCAACAATTAAAAAATGTTACTACTTTAAAGACAACTATCTCGCAAATAAAAAAAGTAAAAGCGGGTGAAAGTGTTGGCTATAGCCGTAAAGGAATCGCAGCTAAAGATTCAGTGATCGCTACGGTGCGTATTGGTTATGCAGATGGCTACCCAAGAATATTAAGTAATGGAATAGGAAAAATGTACATTAATGGAAAGCTTGTTCCAATAATTGGTAATGTTTGTATGGATATGATAATGCTTGATATAACCGGTGTTGATGTAAAAGAAGGCGATCAGGTAATTGTATTCGGAGAAGATTTGCCTGTTAGTGATGTTGCTAAATGGTCTCAAACGATTGCATACGAAATACTAACCGGTATTTCGCAGCGGGTGAAAAGGGTCTATTTTGAAGAATAATAAAGAATAAAAAACAAAATTCAGGATTTAAAATAACAATTTAACAACTAACCATTTATCATTTATAATTACCTTAGAGGCTTATGAAAGGAAGAACTGTCGCACTCATTATTATTTTAGTTGTGCTTGCCGATCAGGCATTGAAAATTTATATTAAAACACATTATCGTGTTGGAGATTACAATTATGTATTGGGAGATTGGTTTCGTTTATATTTTATAGAAAATGAAGGAATGGCTTATGGCTGGAAGTTTGGTGGAGGCTTCGGTAAAATAGCGTTAACGCTTTTTAGATTGATAGCTGTTGGTTTTGGCGTTTGGTATCTGCACAGCATTGTTGAAAAGAAAGATCATCCGGGTTTTATTATTTGCGCGTCACTTATTTTTGCGGGTGCATTTGGTAATTTAATTGATAGTATGTTTTACGGATTAATTTTTAATGAAAGTACCCCAATACAAATTGCTACGTTGTTCCCTAAAGGTGGGGGATATGCTCCTTTTTTACACGGAAGAGTAGTTGATATGCTATATTTTCCCATCATCCATGATGCTACATTTCCTAAGTGGGTGCCTTTTTGGGGTGGGGATGATTTTGAATTTTTCCGTCCGATATTTAACCTTGCAGATGCTTCTATTTCTGTAGGGGTAATTACCATTTTAATTTTTCAAAGGAGATTCTTTAAACATGATCATCATGTAATGAATGCCGATGATGCGGTTGCAGGGAAATAATTCTTACCTATTTTATTAATGATATCAGATAGTTAAGAAAAGGTTCTTCTTCCCAGCTATCATTGTATTTTTCTCCATTGATAAAAAATGAGGGTGTTCCGTTTACACCGCTTCTTACGCCACTTTCGAAATCGGCGTCTACTTTTTTTATCAGTTCTGGTTTTTCAAAATCGTTCTCAAACTGTTCAACGTTTAATTTTAGTTGAGCAGCATATTTTACAAGTGATTCATCATCAAGTCTGCTTTGGAATTCAAATAATTGATCGTGCATTTGCCAGAATTTATTTTGTAAGGCTGCAGCCTCACTTGCTACTGCAGCGTTTACGGCATTCGGGTGGCTTTCAGCTAATGGGAAATTTCTGAAAACAAACTTTAATTTGTCGCCCATTTTTTTCTGAATACTTTTTACTATCGGGTACGCATGTCCGCAATGCGGACATTGATAATCTCCATATTCTACTAATTCAATAGGCGCATTGGCATTGCCCTGTATATGATCCTGACTGTTTACTGCTGTTTTTAATTTTGACATCGTTTTATTTTTTATCCATTGTTTCTAATGCATCCAATATCCCATCGGCTCCCGGATTCATGCCAACGGGTGATAAATAATTCCAGCGAATGATCCCTTCTTCATCAATCACAAATATGGCTCTTTGTGATTCACCTTCTGTTGCATCATATACATCATATAATTTTGCTGTGGCGCCTTTGGGTTCAAAGTCTGCGAGTAATGGAAAATGTAATTTTCTATCCTGGCAAAAAGCAAAATGGCTCCATTTGCTGTCTACAGAAATACCGATCATTTCAGCATTGTGTTGATGAAATAATTTTAATGTCTCATTGTATAAACCCATTTGGTCGCTGCATACAGGGCTCCAGTCTGCAGGATAAAATGCTAGAATTACTTTCTTTCCTTTTAGCTGGCTCAGCTGTATTTTTTGATCTGGTGTTGCTGATAAAGAAAATTCCGGTGCTTTAGTTCCTATTGATAGCATGATGATTCGCTTTTATGATTGATTCCAAATGTACGTAGTTTGTATTAAAATAATGTTAGCTGATCTATTCTTGTATTTTTGCATTTATATAATCTTTATAAAAAAATTATCATGTCTATTTCAAAGACGTTTATTAGTATACTTATAGTGGGAAGTATTCTATTGTGTTCTTGCTCAAAATATATTACTGAAACCGGTAAAGCATCTTTCTACGGAAAAGGCGATGGCTATAACGGACGGAAGACTGCTGATGGAGAAACTTTTAATACCAATGCATATACAGCGGCACATAAAACTTTGCCATTTAATACAGAAGTGTTAGTAAAGAATTTAAAAACCGGTAAGACTGTAAAAGTACGCATCAACGATCGTGGACCTTATGCGAAAGGTAGAATTATTGATTTGAGTTATGCTGCTGCAAAACAGTTGGGCATTATTCAGGATGGAGTGGGGGAAGTGCAGTTGAAATATGAGAGAAAGAAACATTAAATACTTGTACAGATGCCGCCGTCTGGTCTCCGATCAACGGCAACATATTTGCTTAGCTTAATCCGTCACTAGCGCAGATATGCGGCGTAGGTTTGCGTGTAGCGTATCTGTGCGGTAATCGCGCACAGATACGCCATGCTTCATCCTTGCCCTGCATATCTGCGCCAGTAGGGGGTGGGAGAAGTGTATAAACGGAAGAAATATTAATTAGAATTGCTAATATTTAATACATAGCCATTTATCGAAGGCTCTTTCTTAGCAATTTTAAGAAGTGTTCTATGATAGCCATTCCATAAGATATATTTATTATCAATATTAATGATTGCAACTGGATCATTAATATCACTAAATTTCGGCCCTGTTATTCCAATTTCATTTTGATAGTAGTGTAATTCTGAAAAGGAAATTTCTTTAAGTATTCCAAAATCACTAAAACATGATTTATCATTATTATATTTAACCATGATCCTACTCCTAATATTTTTCACTACATCTATATTAATGAATTCGTTGACCGATGAGAATTCTTTTGCAAGGAATTTTTTAAAGTCTATGACTTCATAGTTTTCGAGACTTCTGTTAATCGTTGTTTGGATGATAGTTGAATATTCTTCTTTTAAAAAATCTTTCATAACTAAAATATGTAAAAAAGCTCAACAAAGGTATGCCGTTCAAGTGAGTGACACAACAATGTTGAGCTTAGGATAATGTTGATGAAAAATTATTTTAGTTCACCAACCATCTCTGCGGGAATAACCCATGCGTCAAATTCTTCCGGTGTAACATAGCCTAATTTTACTGCCATTTCTTTTAATGTTGTTCCTTCTTTATGTGCTTTTTGTGCAATTTCCGCCGCTTTGTAATAACCGATCTTTGTGTTGAGCGATGTTACTAACATCAAAGAATTATTTACGTGCTTTTTAATATTCTCTTCGATTGGTGCTAAACCTATTGCACATTTATCATTGAAAGAAACGCAACCATCGCCGATCAATCTTGCACTGTGTAAAAAGTTGAAGATCATTACGGGTTTAAAAACATTTAATTCAAAATGTCCCATGCTGCCACCGATGCCGATGGTAACATCATTGCCCATTACTTGTGCAGCTATCATTGTTAATGCTTCGCATTGTGTAGGATTTACTTTGCCCGGCATAATTGATGAACCCGGTTCGTTATCAGGAATAAATATTTCGCCGATGCCACTGCGTGGACCGCTTGATAACATGCGGATATCATTGGCAATTTTCATTAAGCTTACCGCTACAACTTTTAAAGCGCCATGTGCTTCAACAATGGCATCGTGTGCTGCCAATGCTTCAAATTTATTGTCTGCTGTTATAAAAGGAATGCCTGTTAGTTTTGCAATATGTTTTGCAACATTTTCTGAGTAGCCTTTTGGTGTGTTAATGCCTGTTCCTACTGCAGTTCCGCCCAATGCTAATTCACTTAAATGTGTGAGTGTATTTTTTATTGCTTTTAATCCGTGGTTTAATTGTGATACATAGCCGCTGAATTCTTGTCCTACCGTTAGTGGAGTTGCATCCATAAAATGAGTACGGCCAATTTTTACAACGTGCATGTACTCTTTGCTTTTTGCAGCAAGTGTATCTCTTAATTTTTCTATTCCGGGAATTGTTACATCTAACAAAATTTTATAAGCAGCAATATGCATTGCCGTTGGAAAAGTATCATTGCTTGATTGAGATTTATTTACATCATCATTAGGATGCAGGAATTTTTCTTTATCGGATAGTTGTCCGCCGTTTATTACATGTCCGCGGTAAGCAACTACTTCATTTACATTCATGTTGCTTTGTGTTCCGCTACCTGTCTGCCATACAACTAATGGAAAGTAAGCATCTAATTTTCCAGCTAAAATTTCATCACACACTTTACCTATCAGGTCACTTTTTTCTTTTGGTAAAACACCAGCTTCCAAATTTGTTATGGCAGCAGCTTTCTTTAAATAAGCAAATGCCTTAATAATTTCTTTCGGCATTTTATTAATGTCTTGCGCAATTTTAAAGTTGTCGATGCTGCGTTGCGTTTGTGCACCATAATAAGCGTCTACAGGAACTTTTACTTCGCCCATAGTGTCTTTCTCAATTCTGTATTCCATAATCGTGGTATAGTTTGTGTATTATAAGAGTTATTAGCGTTGCGAAATTACTTCAAAACCTACAATGACCCTTATTTTTATAGGGATACTTTTCAACTATGCACTTTTGTTTAAACATATTACTGGTATTGAGTTTAACAGCCTGCGGAAGGCCGGGTAACGGCATTATTCCTATGGATAGTAAGGATAGTTTGCATTTTGTAGATAGTATCAATGGTATAAAAGATCCAGCTCCGCTTCCTCTTGTTAAGACTGATACTATACCGGTATCACCTACTATTTTTAAAAGAGATGATATCGTTGCGTTTGCAAAAACTTTATTAGGTACAACTTATAAATATGCGTGCTCCAATCCATCAGAAGGTTTTGATTGTTCAGGATTTGTGTATTATGTGTACAGTCATTTTAATATTAAAGTACCAAGATCTTCAGGAGAATTTTCAAACGAGGGGCATGAAGTAAGCATTGCGAATGCACAACCGGGAGATATTATTTTGTTTACAGGCACAGATAGTACGGATCGTACAATTGGACACATAGGAATTGTAACTGAAAATACGGACACGTTAAAATTTATACACGCCAGTTCAGGTAAGGTTTATAGCGTAGTTATATCGCCTTTTGATCATTATTATCAAACGAGATTTATCAAGATCGTGAATATATTGGATGTGCACTAAGTATGTACGATGTACGAAGTATGATGTTATTAGTTCATATTCACCCAACATCGTACATGGTATCATTTTCCTGTAAAGTTTGCTTTTCTTTTTTCTAAAAAAGCTGTCGCGCCTTCCTTCATATCTGCGGTGCCAAAACATTTTCCGAATTCATTTATTTCAATGTCAAATCCATTTTTCGTTTCGTCAAAAACAGCATTCACAGCTTTTATAATGGCTGTTATTGCTAAAGGTGCTTTTGTATTGATTATGTCGAGGATCGATCTTGTTTTATTTAGTAGTTCATCTTGCGGTACTACATAATTTACCAATCCATATTCTAAGGCAGTATTAGCGTCGATCATGTTGCCCGTCATCAGTAATTCAGTTGCCCTGCCTTTGCCAATTAATTGTGTAAGGCGTTGTGTG
>DATHNB010000256.1:0-3533 GCA_035486495.1 Ferruginibacter sp.
TGTATTGCGAAATAACTCCCTTCAACAAAGCCATCGTTTTTGAACCCGGTTTAAAAGGTATCATTTTATCAGGTTCGCCGTTTTCTGTTAACCAGGATGGCGCTCCTGATCTGGATGTAAAATTACTGGCGTCAAAAGTACCTGTTTTAGGTGTTTGTTATGGTGCACAGCTAACAGCAAAAAACTTTGGCGGATTGGTTGAGAAAAGTGAAAAAAGAGAATATGGCCGTGCGATATTGGAACTAAAAAAAGAAGATGTTTTATTAAAAGGTGTTTCACACAACTCACAAGTGTGGATGAGCCATAGCGATACGATCAAAGAATTACCAAAAGGTTTCGAATTATTAGGTATTACAGAAAGTATTCCTGTAGCTGCTTTCAAACGTACTGATGGAAATGGTTTCCCCTTATATGGATTACAATTTCATCCTGAAGTGTACCATTCTGTTGAAGGAAAAATCATCCTTAAAAATTTCCTTGTAAATATTTGCGGATGCAGTCAGAGCTGGACATCAGAACATTTTATTACTGAAACCGTTGCCAATTTAAAAAAGCAAATTGGTAATAAAAAAGTAATCATGGCGCTAAGCGGTGGTGTTGATAGCACTGTTGCGGCAACGTTAGTACACAGAGCGATCGGGAAAAACCTATTTGGAATTTTTGTTGATAACGGCGTATTAAGAAAAGATGAATTTCAACAGGTAATTAAAATGTATGGTGAGCTTGGATTGAACGTTAAAGGTGTTGATGCCAAAGAACATTTTTACACAAGATTGGCCGGCAAAGATGATCCTGAACAAAAAAGAAAAGTAATAGGCAAAGGATTTATTGAAATATTTGACCAGGAAGCAAAATTGTTAGAAGGAATTGAAATGTTAGGTCAGGGTACTATTTATCCTGATGTAATTGAATCAGCTTCGGTACACGGACCTTCGGTTACCATTAAATCTCACCACAATGTTGGCGGTTTACCGGAATCAATGAAACTGGAACTGGTTGAACCGCTTCGCTCCTTGTTTAAGGATGAAGTAAGAAAGGTGGGATTAGAATTGGGCATACCATACGAAATGCTATACAGGCACCCATTCCCCGGACCAGGATTAGCCATAAGAATTTTAGGAGAAGTAACGGAAGAAAAAGTAAATTTACTACAACAAGCAGATGCTATATTTACCAACATGTTGAAGAAACATGATTTGTATTCAACTATTTGGCAGGCAGGTGCAATATTACTTCCTGTAAAAAGTGTTGGCGTAATGGGTGATGAAAGAACGTATGAATTTACGTTAGCTTTAAGAGCTGTAACTTCTGTTGATGGTATGACAGCAGACTGGGCACATTTGCCGTATGATTTTTTAGCGAATGTATCGAACGAGATCATTAATAATGTAAGAGGCATTAACCGTGTGGTGTATGATATTAGCAGCAAGCCTCCTGCAACTATTGAGTGGGAATAAAATATTAAGTCAAAATTTAAAAGTTAAAAGCAAAAAGTTGAGTGCCGGTTTTGGGTTTAAACTTTTTACTTTTGCCTTTGTAAAACGATAGCATGATGCACTTGAAAAAAATCACCGTCACGATAAGTTTTATTGTTGCTATTCTTGCCTCTGCAATATTATCTGCCAATGCCCAGAAAGCGATACAGGCTCAGAATATGGCGGCGACTCTTTCTAGTACTGTTGTTCCTATCAAAACATATCATGTAGGCATTTTTGCTGCGCTATATTTAGATTCTGTTTTTAATGAAGAGGGCAATTTTCGTTTTAAACAAGGTATGCCGAGATTGATTGTTCCTGGACTTGAATTTGTGCAAGGTGCCGAGCTGGCGCTGGATTCATTATACTTACCAAATGCAAATGTTATTCTTAGTATCTACGATTCTAAATCTTATAATGAACCGGTTCCAACGTTGATACAAGATAAAAAATTGGATAGTCTGGATATTATTATAGGTGCTGTAAAAGACGCAGAATATAAACAGCTTGCTGATTTCGCCGAGCAAAAAAAGATACCATTTATTTCCGCTACCTATCCTAATGATGGTGGCATTGCGGGTGATCCATATCTGGTAATTATGAATCCTACATTGAAATCTCATTGTGAAGCGGTCTATAGTTATTTGGTAGAAAATCATAGCACTGATAAGATCTTTTTAGTAAGAAAAAAAGGGGCTCAGGAAGATAGAATAGCTGACTATTTCAAGGAAATAAATATGCAGGATGGAAAGCCTTTGCTAAATATTCAAACACTAAATTTTGATGCTGCACAACAAAACTCTGATAATCTTAAGAAAAAATTAGATAGCGCCAAACAAACGATTATTATAGGTGGCAGTTTAGACGAAGCTTTCGCTACAGATCTAACCCTGGCTTGCCATGATTTATACCCTGGCTACCCTATCACTTTAATTGGAATGCCGAACTGGGACGGATTTAGACAATTAACTAAAAGTGATGTGTTTGATGATTTCCCGATCTATTTTACGAGTCCATATTTCAATGACAAATTGGATTCTAATAGCAAAGTATTAATGAATGGCTATATGGCTAAATATAAAGGCAAACCAACCGACATGGCTTTTAAAGGCTATGAATGCGCTTCGCTCTTTACAAATTTATTGATCAAATATTCTACTAATGTGATGGATAATTTGAACAATAAAACATTTAAAGTTTTTTCCGATTATAATTTTCGTCCGGTAATGTTGGGCAATTACGAGTTTCCTGATTATTTTGAAAATAAACACCTTTATTTTATCAAGATACAGGGTGGTAATTTTAGCAAAGCCTGGTAATTTCCCAAAGGAAAATTATCTCGTATAAATAGCAATAAATATATACATTTACAGCAGCGATCGTCTCTTGGATTTGTTTTATTCTAACGCAGAGTCAACTCCCCTTTTCGCTTTTACACATTCCAATAACTCGTTTCTAAATTATTGTTCATACAATGAGCTCAACTATTGAATTAAAGAAAGTGACCACCAACACGCTTCAAAAAATGAAAGCGGCGGGAGAAAAAATATCTATGATAACAGCCTACGATTATTCTTTTGCAAGAATTTTTGATGCGGCAGGTATCGATATTATTTTAGTAGGCGATAGTGCCAGTAATGTAATGGCGGGCCATAGCACAACGTTGCCTATTACATTAGATCAAATGATCTATCACGCACAAAGCGTAACCAGAGGTCGTGATAGAAGTCTTGTTGTTGTTGATATTCCTTTCGGTTCTTATCAATCCAATTCTGAAATTGCGTTAGCTTCCGCTATTAAAATAATGAAAGAATCAGGTGGCAATACGGTTAAACTGGAAGGTGGCGAAGAGATCATCGAATCTGTAAAAAAAATAGTAAGAGCAGGTGTTCCGGTAATGGGACATTTAGGTTTAACGCCACAATCCATCAATAAATTCGGTACATACACGGTTCGCGCAACAGATGATGTTGAAGCGGATAAATTAAAAAAAGATGCACTTTTATTGCAGGAAGCAGGTTGTTATGCCGTGGTTCTGGAAAAAATTCCTGCAGCTTT
>DATHNB010000257.1:0-6938 GCA_035486495.1 Ferruginibacter sp.
TGTGCCACGATATTGTTCAGGAAAGCGAATACGAATATCAAATTTCCTCATGCCTTCATATAAAGAACTTGCGGCTTTACCACCGATGGCCATTTCAATTACGGCGTTGGCATCTGCGGTAGCAACTCCATATAATGCCATTTTCTCCTGACTAAGATCAACATCTAATTCTGGCTGTCCGATGTTTTTAATTATGCCTAGATCAGAAATACCATCAACAGTTTTCAAAATTTCATATACCTGGTTCGCTTCATCTTCCATGTAATTCAACGAATCACCATATATCTTAACACAGATAGAACCTTTAACACCCGAAACGGCTTCTTCAATATTATCTGAAATTGGTTGAGAAAAATTCAGGTCAGCTCCCGGAATAACAGATAATTTTTTATTCATTGTATCTACCAATTCCTCTTTGGTTATGTGTGGGCTCCATTGATCTTCAGGATACAAAACAACATCAAATTCGTTATTATAAAAACCTGCCACATCTGTTCCATCATCTGGCCTTCCTGTTTGAGATACAACATTTTTTACCTGCGGAAATTGCATTAAAGAAGCCCTTACTTGTTTAGATACATCTACTGATTTGTCTAAGGAAACGCTATAAGGCATTTGCACCCTTAACCAAATTGAACCCTCATCTAACTCAGGAAGAAATTCTGTACCAATAAATTTAAAAGAATACAACCCTAAAATTATAATGATAGCAGAAGTGATTAAAGTTGCTTTTTTATGATTATAAGTAAACTTGAATCCTTTTATAATAACGGCAGTGAGGAAATGAACAATAGGATTATGTTTTTCACGTACATTTTTTCTCAGTAAAACATTTACCATTACCGGCACTAGGGTTAAGGTTGTAATTAACGCACCCAATAGTGCGAATCCTAGTGTGTATGCCAAAGGCGAAAACATTTTTCCTTCCACTTTTTGGAAAGCGAAGATTGGAAGCAAGCCTGTGATAATGATAAGTTTTGCAAAGAAGATTGCTTTTCCTAATTCCGCACCATTCTTTCTTATCAATCCCATTTTAGCACGCTTGTTAAACACATCCATTCCCAGATCCACAGCCTGTCTGTCTAATACCACAAATAATCCTTCTACCATTACTACGGCACCATCTATGATAATACCAAAATCTACGGCCCCAAGAGATAATAGATTAGCCGACATACCCATTACGTGCAAGCAAATAAATGCAAATAATAAAGAAAGTGGAATAATAATAGAAACAATTAAAGTAGTGCGCCAGTTAAACATGAAAAGCGATACAATTAATGTAACCAATAATATACCTTCAATAAGGTTATGCATTACTGTGTGTGTTGCAAAATTGATAAGATCTTCACGGTTATAATAAGGAACAATTTTTGTATCCGCAGGTAAAACCTGAGCATTCAATTTCTCTACTCTATCTTTTACAGCCTGAATTACTTTTGTAGGATTTTCTCCTTTGCGCATTACAACAATTGCTTCTACAACATCCGGTTCATCTGTGATCGTTCTGGTTTTTGTTGCCGAATCAACAATAGCATCAGATCTTCCAACAAGACCTAATCTTGGTAAATTGGATATCTGCACATCTGCCACATCTTTTACTAAAACAGGGATACCATTGATATTGGTAACAATAATATTTTTGATCTCGTTGATGTCATTTAATAAACCAATACCGCGAACAACATAAGCCTGGTTGTTTCTATTAATTACATCTCCTCCGATATTGATATTGCTTTTTGTTACGGCGGAGTAAACATCCAAAGGCGTAATACCAATGTTTGTAAGTTTACCCGGATCAACCCGTATCTCGTACGTTTTTGTCATGCCACCGAAACTTTCTACATCCGCAACGCCTGGTACAGCACGCAGTTGGCGATCTATCATCCAATCCTGCATTGTTTTTAATTCTCTTGCATCGCGGATCTTGCTTCTTAAAGAGTAACGGTATATCTCACCTGTTGGTCCTGTTGGTGGTTGTACGGCTAATGAAGCGCCATCTGGCAAATCGGCATTTGCTAATAAATTGTTTACCTGTTGGCGAGCTTCCTGATCTGTAACACCATCATCAAAAATTAATTTTACATACGATAAACCAAAAATACTTGTAGAACGCAGACTTGTTTTTTTCTGAACCGGATTCATTGATATCTCAATCGGTATCGTAACGAATTTTTCAACTTCTTCAGCGCTTCTGCCGGGCCATTGAGTAATGATGCTTATCTCGGTATTTGTTACATCCGGAAAAGCCTCTATTGGCATATTTTTAAATGTAATAATGCCGGCAATAAAAAGTAATAACGTAGCAAAGAATATAAAATATTTATTCTTCAACGAAAAAGCAATTACGTTTCCTATGATCTTCTTCATCTTTTATGTTTTTATCTTAGCTGGTTATTTTTTAAATCGAGCTGAAGAATATCTATTAAACTTCATTGGCGTCTCACATCCGATAGTTATCGGATTAATGATTCGCCATTGTGTTATTATTAAAGGCCGTATTATTATGAACTAATTATTCAGCGCACTATAGATCTGTAATGCTTGCGATGCAATTAATTTATCACCAGGGTTAACTCCCGATGAAATATATGTTCTGTCGCCAATGGCATTGATTATCTGTACCTGTTTGATTTGAACATCTGAATCGTTGTTATAAACTAGCACGTAATTCTGACTATTATCAAAAATGATCGAACCGGATGCTATACAAATAGCGTCGCTATTTACTTTGCTGGTTACAGTAACGCTGGCAAACATTTGAGGCTTTAATGCGTAATTATCATTCGTTAATACTACACGTATTTTCATTACTTTATTAGTAGGATCTAATACGTTCATTACTTTATCAACTTTTCCTTTAAAAACTTTGCCTGGATAAGAAAGAGTAGTAATATCAACAGCATCACCCAGGTGTACTTTATCAATATCAGATTCATATACATTTGCCCAAACCCAAACATTTTTAAGATCGGAGATTGTAAATAGATCAGTAGCATTATCTGATCTGATCGTCATATTATTGGTAATAGATTTATCAACAATAAAACCGCTGATGGGGGCTTTAATAATGTATTGACCATCTTTACTACCACCATTAACACTCAATACTCTGTTAGAGCGACTTAATTCAGCCTGAGCTTGTTCGTATGCAGTTTGCGCAGCTAATACATCTAATTGCGATGACAAGCCGCTCTTGGCCATTTCTTGTGTGGCTTCCAAATTCTTTTTTGTTACAGCAACATTTGTTACAGCAGTTGATAGGTCCCTGCTATAACCCGCCATTTCGCTACTGGTGATAATTCCTAACACTTGTCCCTGCTTTACATAATCGCCTAATGCAACTTTTACATCTTGTACATTACCGCTGATCATCGGAAATATTTTTACTTCATTGTCCTGGTTGTAATCAACCTGACCAGTAAGCGTAATAGCATTTACCAGTTGACATTTATCAACAGTATCAATTTTAAGTGTCTTAAACAGTGAATCAGAAATAACATATTTTTCTTTGTCGTCGGCAGTTTTTTTTGCATCGGCGCTACAGCTTTGCAAATACAAGCTGCCAGTAAATAAAATAATGAAACTGCTAAAGCAACTTACTTTTAGAAGATGTCGCATAATAATCGAATGAAATTGTTAATTAAAAAAGTTTGTTCCTGTGTAATAATTTATGTTTTCAAAAGAGCTGATCCTGTTAAACTTAACAGAATTGATCTGAAGAATATTTTGTTTGTATGAATCGTAAAAATCGAGGAAATCTAATAAGCTGATATTTCTTCTTTCGTAATTGATCAATACTTGTTGCATTAAATTGTCAAAATCGTCAGAAAATTTTGGGTCTATATCCTGATACAATTTATTCTGCTCAAAAGATTTTTGTAAGGCTCTTGCCACATTTTCATCTACAGTAGCTTCTGTACTTTTTTGCGTTGCCTGATTGTAAGCGGCCATGGCTTTGGCTGATTTGATATTACCCTGATTTCTGTTAAAAAAAGGAAGATCGATCGAAGCGCCGATGCCCACATAATTACTTAAAAAACTCCCCTGCTCATCATATCCAACAGAAAGTGTAAGATCTGGTATTGCCAATGCTTTTTGATAATTGTAATTAAGCTGACTGATGTTAGTATTTGTTTTAGCAATTAAAAGATCCGTACGGTTTTTATAAGCAGAATCAATTAAGGTAGGTAAGGGATATTTGCCTGGATCAAGTTGTGCGATAGTAGCAGAATCAATAACAGGATTAATAAATTGATTTGATTTAAACTGCAACAACAATTTCATTTCGCTTTGTACATCATTGATCTGATTATTAAGCGAGCTGTATTCAGTTTGCAAACTATATAGTTGTGCTTTAATACGGATCACTTCTTTTTCTGCGATATATCCTTTGCCATTTAATTCGTTAAACGCGGTTACAACCTGTTGCAAGGAGGTGATTTCTTTATTATAAGCTTTTGCAGATTGTTGCAAATAGTAGATATTGAAAAAATCATTTCTAAGTGTAAATTTTAATGTTCTTAACAGATCAAAGAATTGATATTCTGTTAATTCAGCATTTGCCTGCGCAATCTTTATTTGTTTGTTGCGCTTGCGGCCTAATAAAATAAGTTGTGATAATTGTGCCGCTGTTTCATCATTAGCGCCCGTAGGAAAAAACTGATTTAGTGTTCCTGAATACAATCCGTGCGAAATAGAAAAATTTGGATTGGGTATTAATTTGGCCTGATAAATAAGCGCCTTTTGAGCACTCACATTATATTTTTGAGCCAATAATAAAAGGTTGCTGTCTAAAAACATTTTTTCTGCATCATGCAAAGTCAAATTGGTCGTGTCCGATGTTGACTGAGCAGACACGTTAGTAGCTAAAGATGCGAAAAGGAATACAGCTAATAAATATTTATACATTAGGAAGTTGGTTGTTTAAAATGGAATGCAAAGTTATCTTTACTAAAAGTTAAGCTGGTATTAATGTATGTTATTATTCTGTTAAGCGATTTAAGCATTATTTTTGTAAAAATGATAGTAGGAATAAACATTTGCGGCGGATTAAAAAACAATGGTGAACGGCCTGATAATTTTAGCATTAAATATTTCAATAAAATAGCAATACAACATCCTGAACACACTTTCGTTTTTATCACCGATAATTTTTCGGAAGATACGGCCGCAAATGTAAAAAATATTATAATTGTTACGATCGGCCCAATACCCCAAAACACATTCTTTTGGAAATTTTGGTATAACCATACGCTTGAAAAAGCAATAAAAAAGCAGAAAATAGAACTGTTAATTAATCTTGACGGAATTTGTTCTTTACGAAGTAAAATAGCTCAGTTTTCATGGATAAACGACCTTCCTACTTTACATACTGCATCAACATTTGAAAAGAATAGATTTCAATTTTATAGAAGAAACACAGGCGGATTTTTACAAAAAACAAATAGAATAGCAACAGCATCTAATTTTCTGAAAAAAGAAATTATTGACCGGTACAAAATCGAGGAACAAAAAATCGATGTTGTGTACAGTAGTATTGATAAAGATTTTGTTCCGATCTCTTTTCAGGAAAAGGAATTAACTAAAGAAAAATACACGGAGGGAAAAGAATATTTTTTGTATGCAGGAGAGATAAGCACAGAAAAAAACTGGATAAATTTATTAAAAGCATTTTCTTTTTTTAAAAAAAGACAAAAGAGCAATATGCAATTGTTAATCATAGCTAATGCGATTGCTGATAGGTTTTTTTTGAGTAGTTTTAAAACATATAAATACAGAGAAGACGTAAAGGTTTTGTCTGATTTGTTATTAGTAGAAAAGGTGAAAATTTCAGCTTCAGCATATGCTTTTGTTTATCCTTCACTCTATGAAGTTTATCCTTCAAAATTAATGGAAACAATGCAATGTGAAATACCTGTTATTGCAAGTAATATTGACAGCATTATAGAAATTGCTCGTGACGCTGTTTTATATGTAAATCCAAATAGTTTTGAAGATATAGCCGACAAAATGATGTTGCTTTTTAAAGATGAAAATAAACGAAACGATTTGATTCTAAAAGGTAAAAAGCAAGTATTAGAATATGGTGTGGAAAAAACTGCGAATCAATTATGGCAATCGATTGTAAAAACAACTCATGCATAAAACTTATCTTTGCGGCCTATTATTTAAAATTGACCAATTAAAAGAAACATGAACAAATCATCAATAAAAATAGATGTATTATTAGATGCCGATAAAATACCGGAAAGCATTAGCTGGAATGCAACCGATAGTACAGCAGATATGGCACAAAAAGCAAAAGCAATGTGTTTGGCATTTTGGGACGGAACCGATAAAACCGCTATGCGCATTGACTTATGGACCAAAGATATGATGGTAGATGAGATGGCTGATTTTTATTATCAAATGCTAATGACAATGGCCGATACTTTAAAAAGAGCTACACAAGAACAAGGTCTTACTGACGATATGAAAAAATTCGCGAAAGACTTCTTCGATAAATTCAAAGCAATACAAATAGAAAAACAAAAATAATTACTATGGCTTTAGAGCAACAAATAATGGCAGAAATGAAAGATGCCATGAAAGCAAAAAATGAAGCAGCTTTACGTGGTTTAAGAGCCATTAAGGCTGAAATTATTAAAGCAAAAACGGACCCTGGTGCTGGTGGAGAAATTGATGAAGCAACGGAGCAGAAGTTTTTGCAAAAAATGATGAAGCAACGAAAAGATTCTTTAGAGATCTTTGAAAAACAAGGTCGCGAAGATCTAGCCATAAAGGAAAGAGAAGAAATCGCTATCATAGAAAAGTTTCTACCGAAGCAACTAGAAGCAAGTGCTTTAAAAGAAATAATCGCAAAGATTATTGCTGAAAACAATGTATCATCTGCCGCAGATATGGGTAAAGTAATGGGTATTGCCAGCAAGCAATTA
>DATHNB010000258.1:0-9767 GCA_035486495.1 Ferruginibacter sp.
ATGTATCCACTCCTTAAGTTGTGGCGCTTTAGATTTATCTAACTCAGCTTTTAAAAAATATTCTACAGCTTTTACATCATGATTAGTGATCTTTTCCGTTTCTTTTATTTGTTCTGCGTCAGCTAAAGAAAAATTCTCTGCTACATGCAATAAATATTCCTTTACAGCAGCCGGAATTTTAAAGAACCTCTTTTCTCCTAAAAACAAAAAGTACTCGATCTCTACAAATACCCTGTATTTTATCAACGCAAATTCAGAGAAATAGCTATCCAACTGTTGTAATTGTTTACGATAGCGTCCGTCGATAGGAGAGATTGCAGTGAGTTGGTTTAAATCCATAATGATGCTGTAAATTTGCCGCAAAAATAAACTAAAGGAATTGGACAGAAAAATAAGAGTGGGCGCAGTGAGTTATTTGAACACAAAACCGCTTATATATGGGTTTGAACAAGGAATGATGAAAGACAAGGTGGAACTAATTATTGATTATCCCGCTAAAATAGCTGCCGCATTACTTAACGACGAGATCGATATTGGATTGATCCCTGTGGCAATTATCCCCGAAATGAAAGAATATCATATAATTGGCAATCATTGCATTAGTAGTGAGGGTGAAGTGGCAAGCGTTTGCCTTTTTAGCGAAGTACCTTTGGATGAAATAGAAACCGTGTTATTGGACTACCAAAGCCGCACTTCCGTTATGCTGGCGCAAGTACTCATGAAAGAATTCTGGAAAATAGATCCTATAATACAAAAAGCTGATAAAAACTTTCAGTCAATGATAAAAGATACGACTGCAGCAATTGTAATTGGTGACAGAGCTTTGGAGCAAAGAAAAATATCAGCGTATCAATATGATCTTGGTTTAGCCTGGAAAGAATATACAGGCTTGCCATTTGTTTTTGCAGCATGGGTAAGTAATAAAATATTGCCTACAGATTTTATTATCAATTTTGATAAAGCAAATGCTATAGGACTTGCTAATTTAGATAAAGTGATAGAGCAAAATCCTTTTAGCACCTACGATCTGTTAACTTATTATACCGATAATATTAAATTTACATTAAGAGATGATAAACGTAAAGCGATCGATCTGTTTTTAGAAAAATTAAATAGTTAAGGAAGATGCATACGCTTAAAAAAATAAGACTATTCAGGATATTGTTATACATAACATATCCAATAGCCTTATTGCTTTTTATACCGATTGTATATTTGAAGAAAAAAAGTACAGCACAATTACTCTTCTTTTTTGATAGATATGGATTGGGGGGTGCTCAAAAAGTTCATTTAGATATTTTACACAGCGTTGTTGAAAAAGACAAGAATGTTTATTTTACAAGAAGACCTACAGACGATACATTTAAAAATGCCTTTTATGCTATCCCTAATACGAAACTGGCCGATATTCATTTTTGGTGCGATAATATTTTATTAAGATTGTTTTCTGTACATTTTTTATGCTTCTGTATTAACAGGCATGAAAAAATACATGTATTCAGCTCCAATAGCACCTTCTTTTATGATATGTTGCCTTTTATCAAATCCACACATATAAAAACAGAGCTGTTACATAATTTTACATTTGGCAAAAATGGTATGGAATTTTTTGGGTTGGCGAATCATCAGTATTTAGATCATCGAATAGTAGTTGATTATGCAACGCAAAAAAATATCAAAACGCTATACAAACAATACAATGTAAATGATGAATATTTCAATCGGGTTAAAGTAATTGAACCTGGAGTAGATATACCACTTACTTATACAAAAGATTTTAAATCACCTTTAAAGATACTATACGCAGGAAGGAGTGGGGAACAAAAAAGAGTTTGGTTAATTAGCCAAATAGCAGAATATTTTATTAGTAAGAATCAACCGGTAGAATTTTATTTTGCAGGACTAATGGTTGATGATCTGTCTGAAATTGTACTTAAAAAATCTGTTATTTATGGATCTGTTAGTGATCCAGGTATTATGCAAACAATATATCAAAATTGTAATGTGCTAATACTTACTTCTGCTTATGAAGGATTTCCTATGGTAATTAAAGAGGCGATGGCCAATGGTTGTATACCAGTTGTAACTGCATTAGAAGGCAATAAAACTCATCTTACTAATAATTATAACTCTCTTTTGATCGATGAAATTATAAATGAAAGTATACTTGTTGAACAAGGTATTGAAAAAATAGAAATGCTATTAAATAATAATGAGTATCTTATACGGTTGTCAAAAAGCTGTACAACATATGCAAAAGAACATTTTGACAAGAAAAAATTCGAGAATAGTTATAGAATCTTTTTTAAATAAATCATGACAGATATTTTTATAATAAAATGGTACCATATTTTTAGTCAACCCTTTTTTCTTATAAGAAGAGGGTTAAACAAAAAAGTAGCCGAATTATCTTCTAAATTATCAGGAGAAGTTTTAGACTTTGGCTGTGGGTCTAAACCATATTTACAATATTTTACCCATGTTGAAAAATATGTCGGATTGGATATTGAAACATCCGGACATCTGCACACTAATGAAAAAATTGATGTGTATTATGATGGCAAGAAAATTCCGTTCGGCGACAATCATTTCGATTCAGTTTTTTCATCAGAAGTATTTGAACATGTTTTTAATATTGATGAAGTGTTAACAGAATTACATCGCGTTTTAAAACCCAATGGTAAATTATTATTTACCTGCCCTTTTGCATGGCCCGAACACGAGACACCATACGATTTTGCGCGATATAGTAGTTATGGTATAAAAAGTGTGATAGAAAAAAATGGTTTTAAAGTTATAGAGCAATACAAAACCGGGCATTTTTTTGAAGTAATAATGCAATACATTATTTTTTATATTTTCTGTTTCATTCCTAAAAAACCATCTTTTTTATACTATATTATACACCAGGTATTTATTCTTCCTTTTGTGATATTTACTATATGCATTTCAGCAATCCTACCTAAAAGGATGAAAAGAAAAGATCTCTATTTTAATAATGTCTTACTTATAGAAAAAATTTAATGATAGTAATGCTGCCAGAAATTTCAGTCATACTTCCAGTATATAATGGTGAAAAATATTTGGCATTAGCTATTGAAAGCGTTTTATCGCAAACGTTTTCAAATTTTGAATTTATAATTATTGATGACGCCAGCACAGATAACACAAAAGCAATTATACAATCCTACAAAGACGATAGAATTATTTATATACGCAATGACACAAATTTAAAAATAACAGGAACACTTAATAAAGGTATTCAATTATCGCGCGGAAAATATATTGCAAGGATGGATGCTGATGATATATGTTTACCAACAAGATTCGAAAAGCAAGTTGATTACCTGGATCAACACCTAAATGTTGCAGTCGTTGATTGTATTATGCAATACATTGATGAGAATGGCACTTATCTTAATAAGATTAATTCTGAGGTTAAAACATTTGCAGAGATCAAACGTACAATCCCATGGACAAATTGTTTGGGACATTCTTCTGTAATGTACCGTACAGAAATTATAAATAAATTTAATTACCGCGACATTACTTATGAAGATCTTGATCTTTGGTATCGGTTAATTAATAGTGGTTATATAATTGAACGGTTGCAGCTTCCCTTGATTTGGTATCGAATTCACACTTCATCTCTTACCGGAATTCAAAATAAACAAAACACTCATTTTAAAAATCTATTTAAAACAAAGATTTTTTATTTAAGGTCATTAGGTTTCATTGAAATCTTTAATCTGTTTAATATTACTATTAAAATAGGAGTGACAAAAGATTGGCTATTATGGAAATACAAGATGTTTAAATCGTATTTTTCTTCTTTATAAAGACGTACTTTATATAAAATAAAGTACGCAATAAAAATCTAGAATTTATAATTGCACGGTAAACGAATAAACGAAATAGTTTTATAAAAGAACCTTGTTGCAATGGGTCACGATAAAAGCCCTGTTCCATATAATATCGATCATTGCTATTTAGTAGCTGCTCATTTTCTAATTTTTTAACGCCCATTTTAAGTAGCATTGATAAAGGCATTATGTGTGTTTGGATATGTTGGGCAAGCTTCTTAGCAATTCGATCATCTACTTTATATATAACACTAAAATCATTCAATACAGCTATTCTGTGGCCAAGCCTTTCATAACTCCATTCCATTCCCATATCATCAACATTCCATTTTACAATATTCTTTTTTGACAAAAATACTTTGCCTTCATTGCCAACGCTTGCAAATAAAAGAGCTAAGTGTAAAGCCTCGGAATATATATACATATGCGCATATATTATTTGAGGCATTAACAATGCTCTATTGTAAACATTGGTAGAGATAAGTAACAAATTCCCAAAATCATCCAATTGATTAATTAGTCCCGTAAAACCATTTGTGGTAGTATCCTTGTCCCTGTTTCTGGCAAATACAGTTTTATAATTAATTGCGCAGTAATTATCATATGTTTCAATATCTGCTAATATCTTTTTAATACAATCAGGATCTGGGATATCATCATCACCCAATACCCATATCCATCGAGTCGTAGCAATTTCAAAACATCTAACCATATTGGCTGCTGCTCCAATATTAAATTGATTTCTGATATACTTTATATTATGAGTAATTACCTCTTCTTGAATGTCTTCTATTACTGGCTTTAAAGAATAATTATCAAGAATTAAAATCTCAACCGAAGAAAGATCCTGTTCGAGTATAGCATTTAGATTTTTCTTTAGTATAAGATTTCTATTATAAGTTGGTATAGCAATGGTAAGCTTATTCATATAACATTATTTATTGCTGTACCAGTTCAGTGTTTTTTCGATTGCCATTTTTAAACTTATTTGTTCTTTTACGCCATACATTTTTTTTGCTTTATCTGTATCTGGAATGAAATCATTATTATTCGGCAGATTGGCAGTAAAATTGCTATAATTAATTTCAGGTTTACCAGGCAATGTCGAGGAGACAATTGAAGCAATTTCTGCAAGTGATGAAACTGTAGAGCTTCCTAAGTTGAATACATTTTCTGTACTTGGATTTGCCAATATACATAGTAGCCATGCTGCCATATCGCTGCCATACATATAGCCACGTTTTATTTTCCCATCACCCAATATCTTTATTTCATTATTTAATAAAGCATCACGAACAATTGAATTAAATGCCCATGTTTTTTGCAGACTTTGAAACGGTCCGATAAAAGTGAATGGCCTCACAATAGAGATCGGCAACCTAAATTGATTACGGCATGTTGCAGCAATAGTTTCGGCCATTCGTTTAGATTCTGTATAGATTGAATTAATACTATTACAATTAAAACTTCCAAAAGAAAATTCATCATAAATACCGGACTCATTTTTGCCATAGACTAAACCTGAACTGACATGCACAATATTCTGCAGATCATCAACCATAGCAGCCGCATTAAAAACATTAAAAGTACCGTTTACAATAGATTCATAGGTTTTCAGAGGTTGTGACGAATGAAAAGTTATATCAGGTGATGCTGCTGCATGAATAAGATAATTAATGTCTTTTGGTAAATCGGTCAAATTACGAACATCCGCATCAATGAAATTTATTTTATCATTCCATTTATTTATATGACTTTCACTTGCATTTCGGGAGAGTAGTGTAAGCCTTACATTATAATTGTATTCCTTATTTAAAAAGAGTATGAATGCCGTTAACCAACTACCCATAAATCCTGTTCCGCCGGTTATAAGGATATGCTTGTTTTTTAAAGCATGCATATTTTCTTCTATTCCGTTAATAGATTGTATGCAATCACTCTTTATAAATTTGTTATACTCAGCGAACATTTTTTTTCGATTTAAGTTTTTGAGCTTCTTCTATAATAATATCTTCTTGTCCGGCTACAACTTTACGAAGACCTAAATTAAAGAACAATGTTTTAGGATCTATTTCATATTCAACAGCAATACGTTCTACATGTTTTGCAAACCCTGAAAATACACCTGCTAAACCGCTAACAACACTAACGGAAGATATATACGGCAATGTTTTTAAAATACTATTCTCAACAATGTCTGCAGCATCTAACATTTTATATAGATCAATGCCTGTTGTATATCCTAATTTATGTAATACTGCAATTAATACTTCTAACTGGGTGTTGCCGGCTCCCGCGCCAAATCCACGTGCTGTTCCATCCAATATTAACGCACCCGATTCAATTGCCGCTAATGAATTAGCGATTGCCATTCCTAAATTATTATGAGCATGAAAGCCAACCGGTATATTTAATGCGTCAGATAAAGCGCTTATTCTTTTACTAACATCATCTGGTAAAAATGCACCCGCAGAATCCATAATTATTATAGCTTCTGCTCCATAAGATTGCATTTTAAAAGCCTCTTCGACTAATACATTTACTTCAGCCATATGGCTCATCATTAATACACCATAAGCAGTTTTACCTTTGTCTCTTGTAAAAGATATATGCCTCTGAGTAATATCAGCCTCTGTACAATGTGATGCAACCCTTACTATATCTACACCCCAGCTCAATGCATTTTCGAGATCTCTTTTAATGGTAGCAAAGCCAGGGATAACATGAATAGCTAATTTACTTTTGTGAAGATTTTTTCTCGCAGTAGTTATTAGCTCATAATCGGTTTCTAACGACAACCCTACCTGTAATGAAGAAGCTCCTAAACCATTACCATGTCCAACTTCTACAATTGGCACTCCAGCTTCATCGGCAGCTTTACAATAAAGTGCCACCTGTTCTTTTGTCAATTGATGTTGCACTGCATGATTACCATCTCTTAATGTGGGATCACTAATTAAAATATGTTTTGCTTTCATGCGTTTATTTTTTTGCATATTCTTCTGCAACAGCTATCGCAGCACAATTGATTATATCTAAATTACCTGCATATTTCGGTAAATAATCGCCTAATCCTTTTACCCTAACCATAATAACAATCCTATTATTCTCTATAGTTGGCGAAACGATCAATTCATAACCTGGCACATATTCCTGTACTCTTTGGATAACAATATTTAATTCTTTATTTAGTTCTTCCAAATTAACAACTCCGCCTACTTTTGCAAAAACCGTAGTCTGCATATCGATACACGGATTAGCAGGATTTAAATTTAGAATTGCCTTTGTATGTTTTGCGTTCGAAAAGAATTTGACGCCTAATTCTGTTGTATCTACATATTCATCAAGATTCAATCTTGTTGCAGGCCCCGCACTTTTAGATGCTATACTTGAAACAACTTCAATATATTCTACATCAGTTTGTGTTTTACCTATACAATAAGCTAATGGAATAGATGCCTGTCCACCACAAGTCACCATGTTTACATTATTATGATTCACTGAGTCTTTAATATTTACTGCGGGAATACACATAGCTCCAATATTAGACGGAGTCATATCCACAACGATCTTTCCCATTTTTTCTAATATCGCCCAATGCTTTTTAGCATCGATAGCTGAAGTGGCGTCAAAAACAAGATCGCAACAATCAGGATCATTAATAATCGCATCTATACTTTTATCTGATATCGGGATACCAAAATCTGTAGCCTTCTTCATTCCTGCAGATAAAAGATTACGTCCAATGAATTTTGTACACTCCAGATAATCAGAACGCATGGATTTTATGAGCAGATCTGTTCCGATATTCCCGCTACCTAATATTGCTACCTTAAGTTTTTTATTGCCCATCCTTAAAGCATTGCTGATTTTTCGTGAATACCTATTATCATATTTTCTTTTAACTCATCCCGGCTAAGTAATGGAGATAAATCTTCCAAAGGAGGAGAAACTAACGTCCCGTCTTTTTGCACAGCAACAGCCAATTTCGGAAAAAACATTTGTTCGGGATGCATAAATACTTCACAGATCAATGGCCCATTATGATCTAACACTTGTGGTATTATTTTATCGAAATCTTCCCATGTTCTGATCTGGAAAGCTGCTAAATTAAAAGCATGTGCAACTTTTGTATAATCAGGACAACTTACACCTGACTTATTATCTGTTCCACTATATACCCCTTTAAACATAGCCTTTTGCGTGTGTTTTATCATCAGGTACCCATCGTTATTAAATACAAATATTTTAATTGGAAGGTGATGATGTACAATAGTTTGTAATTCTTGTAAATTTAGCATCATACCTCCATCGCAATTTAAACAAATAACTTCAGCTTTATTTCTGGCAAATGATGCACCTATTGCGCCCGGTAAACCATACCCCATTTCTCCTAATCCCGTAGAAGTGATCAAACGTTGCCCTTCTTTAAAATTCATAGCTTGATGACCACTTAATAAAGCAGTTCCCATGTCGGTTACTACAATATCACTTGGTCTTAAAAGGGCAGACAACTTATTTAAAAACGGATATGAATTTATAAATCCATCTACATCTGGATGATCTTTACTGTTTACGATAGGATACCTGTTTCTATATCCATCGCATATCAATCTCCACTCGCTAATATCTTTTTTATTTTTATCTGAAGAATATTTTGATATTATTTTATTTATAAAATCTTTCGCATCCGCACAAATAGGGGTATAGCGCCCCGGGTACTTTTTTAGCTCGTCCTTATCAATATCTACCACTACAATTTTTGCAGCACGTACAAATTCATTGATATCGTAACCAACTTGTGGAATAGCAAGCCTGGTACCAACACAAATTAACAGATCACAATTTTGCAACACAAAATTAGCAGCACGCTGACCATAGACTCCCGCTCTTCCATAGATCAAAGGATGTTCTGAATCGATCATATCTATGCCGGCCCATGTAACCAATGTAGGAATGTTAAGCGTTTCTACAAGTTCTTTAACTAAGTGTTGCGCATGACCTAATCTGATACCATGCCCCAACCATAATACAGGTCTTTTAGCACTACTTAATAAAGTGACAACGTTTTTTATTTCATCTTCAGAACATGCTTTATCGGTAGTATCCTTTTTATACTCTTTAAATGTTCCTTCGTCAATATTAGCAGATTGAATATTCATTGGAATATCAATCCAGCAAGGGCCAGGACGACCATCAACAGCAATTGAAAAAGCCTTTTCAAGTTCATAAATAGTGTTTTGTGGGTCCATTACACGACTATTATATTTCACCACTTTTTTTATCATATCAGAACTATCATATCCTTGCACACCATACATTCTTAATTCCAAAGCATCTTTTTCAATATACTTTGAATGTTCATTGCCGGATATTACAACGCCAGGAATTGAGTCGGCCCATGCGCTTACAACTCCCGTAACACCATTTGTTGAGCCAGCACCTGTAGTTAAAATTGCAGCAGTAACTATTCCGTTAACACGATAATATGTTTGCATAGCCATTGTTGCAGCCTGTTCATTATGTACACAGATGATCTGTGTAAATCCTCTTTCCTGAATTGAATTAAATATATGAACATTCCCTGCTCCAACTATACCAAAAACATGACCTATATTATGCTCTTCAAGAAACGCTGCTATTTTATCACTTACTTTCATATGAATTTATAATATCAAAATGTTGATCTTTATGTAAAAAGAAAAAATTTGTATGCTCTGTGGCATCTGTAATTTCTGTTATTCTAATTAAGCTATTATTTTTAGAAAAAAAACAGGAATAATCTTTGTCTGAAAATAATTTAATAATATCATTCGGATGATAATTATATTTTGCCGACCATTTTCGTAACATTTCTGTAAAAACAATAGGCTTGTATTCTTTCAATACTTCCAAAGCTCCTTT
>DATHNB010000259.1:0-6453 GCA_035486495.1 Ferruginibacter sp.
CTGGATATTTTCGATTATGAAAAACCAGTAGGCATACAAATTTTTGGTGGCGATGAAGAAAGTTTATCGCTGGCAGCAAAGATCGTTGATGTAACAAATCCTGATCTGTTGGATATTAATTTTGGATGTCCTGTAAAAAAAGTGGCAATGCGTGGTGCCGGTGCGGGCGTTTTAAAAGATATTGATCTGATGGTGCGTTTAACCGCAGCCGTTGTAAAATCAACATCGCTACCTGTAACAGTTAAGACAAGATTAGGTTGGGATGATAACACCAGAAATATTGAAGAAGTTGCAGAACGCTTACAGGATGTAGGTATTAAGGCCCTGGCAATACATGGCCGCACGCGCACGCAAATGTATAAGGGTCATGCCGATTGGGAGCTGATCGGTAAAGTAAAAAACAACCCAAGAATCACCATGCCGATTTTTGGTAATGGAGATATTGATAGTCCGGAAAAAGCAGTAGAATATAAAAACAAATACGGGGTTGATGGAATAATGATCGGCAGAGCTGCGATTGGCTATCCGTGGATATTTGAAGAGATAAAACATTTTATAAAAACCGGGGAGCATTTACCATCGCCAACTATTGAGGACCGTGTGGCCGTTTGTAAAAAACACCTGCATAAATCTTTTGAATGGAAAGGTCCGATTGTAGGTATTTTTGAAATGCGTCGTCACTATGCTAATTACTTAAAAGGCTTGCCAAATATTAAAGAGTATCGCTACAAATTAGTTACACTAAACACAGTAGAAGAAATTGATGCGGTGCTGGATGAAATAGTAATAAAATACGCAGGCTTTGGGTTCGAGAAAACACCGATCGAATTGGTTAATTATCACGAAAAATGCCCGGTATAAATGATGCTCATGACGACTGATGAACATTATATGCGGGAAGCCATTAAGCAGGCACAGAAAGCTTTTGAAGAAGATGAAGTGCCTATTGGAGCTGTTGTGGTAATGAATGATAAGATCATTGCAAAAGGCTATAACCAGGTAGAAAAATTAACCGATAGTACAGCACACGCTGAAATAATTGCATTAACAACAGCATACAATTTTTTGGGAAGCAAATATTTACCCGAAGCAACATTGTACGTAACCATACAACCATGTATTATGTGCAGTGGTGCATTATACTGGAGTAAAATTGGCCGTGTAGTATATGGTGCCGAAGATGAAAAGAACGGCTATAAAAAAGTTGCCGGAAATAATTCTCCTTTTCATCCAAAAACAGAAGTAGTAGGCGGAATTTTACGAGAAGAATGTGTTCAACTAATGAAAGATTTTTTTAAAGGGAAAAGATAAAATTTACAATATCCAAAATACAATAATGCAAATCTCAAAAAACAAGGCCATTTACTTTTTGGTTTTTACTTTTTACTTTTTACTTAATGCCTGTAATTCACCCTATGTCTCAAAAAGAAAAGGCTATTACAAAATTGATCTCCCTGAAAGGAGTTATGTAAAATTCGACAGACCGGGTTTTCCATATAGTTTTGAATATCCGGCTTATGCAAATATTATCCAGGATACTACTTACTTTGACGCCTCACCGGAAAATCCTTACTGGATCAATATTGATTTTCCAACCTTAAATGGCAGGGTATTTTTAAGTTATAAAATAGTTGGAGGTAAAGCCGACTATAAAGTAAAACAAGCTAATGGAACGTATAAAGATTCGGTAGGCATTAATGTATTCGATAATATGGTGAATGACGCTTTTAATCTGACAAATAAAAATAACGTGATATCAAATTCTATAAAAGATAGTTTGATCTACACACCAAATGGCGTTAGCGGAATATTTTTTAAGGTAGGCGGGAATGCTGCAACTGCTAAGCAGTTCTTTTTAAGTGATACAACAAAGAATTTTATACGTGGTGCATTGTATTTTGATACAACACCTAATGCCGACTCATTAAAACCTGTACAGGATTTTCTACAAGTTGATCTGGATCATTTGATCAACACTTTTCAATGGAAAAAAGCAGGCGAAAAATAGATACTTTTGCATAACAATGATAGTAATAGACAATAAATTAATTAGCAATGAGATCATAGACGAACAATTTGTTTGTGACCTAAACAAATGCAAAGGCGGCTGCTGTGTTGATGGTGATGCAGGTGCTCCGCTTAATAAAGATGAGTTAGAGGAAATCAACAATGTGTATGATGCAGTGCTTCCTTATCTCGATGAAGAGAACAAAATGGAACTGGAGCGTCAGGGTAAATATGTGTACGACAAAGAGTTTGGCTGGGTTACACCAACTATCTCAAGTAAAATTTGTGTGTATGGCATTACAGATAATAAAGGCATTGTAAAATGTGGCATTGAGCAAGCATACAATGATGGAAAAGTAAAATGGAAAAAACCAATCAGTTGCCATTTATATCCAATTCGTATTAAACAAAGCAGAGATAAAAAAGTAGATTACGTAAACTACGAACCAAGAGAGGATCTTTGCAGTGCGGCGTGTACATTAGGCGAAAAGTTGAAAGTACCCGTATATGTTTTTTTAAAAGATGCGCTAATAAGAAAATACGGCTCCGAATTTTATGAAGGGCTAGAAGCAACTGCTAAACATTTAGAATCAAATTCCAAAAAACAATAATGCAAATTTCAAAGATCACTTCAGCTTTTTACCTTTTACTTTTTGTTTTTTTCTTATCAATTTTTAGTTCTTGTTCTGTTAATAACGCTAAAATAGATGACAGCTTTAAAAAATACTTTGATGATAATAAAGTAGACGGATCATTTACAATACTGAATAATTCAGGAGAGATAACGATCTATAATATGGCGATTGATACCGCTCATTTTCTGCCCGCATCAACATTTAAAATTGTAAATTCTTTGATTGGTTTGGAAACAGGTGTTATCACTGATGAAAAAATGGTAATTAAATGGGATGGAATAACAAGATCAAATGCTGCATGGAATAAAGATATGTCGATGGAAGAAGCCTTTAAAGTAAGTTGTGTTCCGTACTATCAGGAAGTGGCAAGAAGAATTGGAAAAGACACGATGAAGTTATGGATAGATAGTCTGCATTATGGCAATATGGATCTTAGCAGTCGCATTGATACATTTTGGTTAGATAACACGTTGAAAATTTCTCCCGACGAACAAGTAGGTTTAGTAAAGCGTTTATATTTTGATGAATTGCCATTTCAAAAACGCACCCAAAATATTGTAAGCGATGTAATGACACAAGAAGATAATAATTTATATAAGCTTTGTTATAAGACAGGTTTGGGGTATGATGAAAAACATAACAGCATCGGCTGGGTTGTAGGCTGGGTAGAAGAAAACAAGCATCCTTACTTTTTTGCAACGTTGGTAAAATCCTCCGATCCAAATATTGATATGAAGACAGTGCGATTAAATATTACAAAAGGAATATTAACGCAGCTGGGTTTTTTTAAAGGTCAGATGTAATAAATTCGTAAAAGACATTCTATATTTTTAAATCAATTGTAATGAAAAAAATAAAATTTATAGTTGCTGCGCTAAGTGCATGTGTACTTCTTTCTTCTTGTTTAAATATTGAAGAAAGGATCGTTATAAAAAATGATAATAGCGGCACCTATTCTTTGTCGATTGATATGAGTAAATTAATGGAAACAATAGCTCAAATGGGACAAAGTATTGATAGCGCATCTAAAAATAAAAAGGTAGATACAACAATAGCGCTGAAAGGCTATATCGATACGGCTAAAAGCTTAACACCGGCAGAAAAAGCATTGTATAGAAATTCGATGGTATCAATAAAAATGGATATGCCTGATAATATCGCGAAAATAAAAATAGAATGCCCGTTCACAACAATTAATGATTTATCTGTTGTTAAAAAGAATTTATTTTCAGTGATCAGCAGACTTGATGTAACTAAAGCAGCCGCAAGCAGTTTAACTCAGGGAAGTTCATTGCCTGCAGGAACTAATCTTGATGCAGCTTCTCAGGCAGGAAGTCCGATGGCACAGTTCTTTACTTTTACTGCAGTTCCCGGCAAAATTTCTTATGTAATAAATAACAAGGCTGGTTTGGATAAAGAAATGGCGGGAGATTCTATACAACAAATGAAACAGATGTCGATGTTCATGGGAGATTTTTTATATAGCACCATCTTTGTTTTACCAAGAGAAGCTAAAAAATTCAGTGGTCCGGGTATGTCAATATCTGACGACAAAAAAACGGTAATTTTTAAAAGGCATTTTGATGACCTTACTGATAATGTAGAAAATCTTGAATATAAGATCGAATATTAATTAAAACATAAATAAGGAAGCAGGGGCATTTGCTCCTGCTTTTTTGTTGTTAATTTTGCAGTAATATTTTAGCCATGCAGTTGTATTGTGAATCTTTAACGGAGTATAAGCGCCTTAAAACGAGGGAAGTAAAAATTGGTAATTTACTACTAGGCAATGGCCATCCTATTCGTGTACAAACGATGACGACCACCGACACAATGGATACGCTGGCAACGGTAGAACAAACCGTTCGTTGTATTGAAGCAGGTGCGGAAATGGTAAGAATAACAGCCCCCTCAAAAAAAGAAGCAGAAAATTTATTGAACATAAAAAATGAATTACACAAACGCGGATATTTCGTTCCGTTAGTAGCAGATATTCATTTTACACCAAACGCTGCAGAAATTGCTGCAAAGATTGTAGAGAAAGTGAGAGTGAACCCGGGCAATTATGTAGATAAGAAAAAATTTGAACAGATTGATTACACTGATGCAGAATATGCAGAAGAAGTAGAAAGGATAAAAGAACGCTTTACGCCATTGGTCACTATCTGCAAAGAATATGGAACCGCTATGCGGATAGGAACCAATCATGGTTCATTAAGCGATAGGATCATGAGTCGTTATGGAGATACGGCAATGGGCATGGTAGAAAGTGCGATGGAATTTTTACGTATCGCAAGAGGTGAAGATTACCACAACATTATCCTAAGCATGAAAAGCAGTAATCCTCAGGTGATGGTACAAGCCTATCGTTTGCTAATTAATCACATGATGGAAGAATTTGGCGAATGCTATGCATTACATCTAGGTGTTACGGAAGCCGGCGATGGCGAAGATGGAAGAATAAAATCTGCTATTGGCATCGGAACATTATTAGAAGATGGTATTGGCGATACGATACGTGTTTCTTTAACCGAAGATCCTGAATTTGAAATTCCCGTTTGTAAAGATTTGGTGAAAAGATATTCTGACGACCGACGACCGACGACCGATGACCTTCTGGAGCCCATTGGTAATTTGCCTTATTCTCCGTTTGAATATACTAAGCGTAAAAATAATGTGGTTTTAAATATTGGCATTGGGCATGTGCCTGTTGTCATTGCTGATTTTAGTAAGGCTGAAAGTATTGTTCATGGTGATTTACAGACTATAGGCTATACATATAACGAAGCAACAGATAAATGGAATATAAGCGATGCGGCTGCGGATTATATTTATACAGCAAATAAAGAAATATCATTCGCTTTACCGGGAACATTAAATGTTATCTGTAATTATAAAACCTGGTTACAGGTTAATGATAAACAAAAGAATTTTCCATTCTATAACGGTGGCGAATATTTGAAAAATAATAATCGTTCTGCGACATTGAATTTTGTTAGTGTTGATGTGAATAATAAAGATGTAAATGAAATTTTGGAAGCAATAAAAAACGATAGTACTGTTGTTTTGTGCCTCAGCTCTTCGCATAAAAATGCCATGCAATCTGTTCGCAGATTTGTTGTAAAGATGATGGATGAGCAAATTAATTGTCCGGTTATATTTTTAGTAAACAGTAACGATAATACTATTGATGAACAACTAATACATTTTTCAACAGAGGCCGGTGCTTTATTTTTAGATGGAATGGGCGATGGCATTTGGTTAAAAAACGATCCGGCAAAAATTCAAAACAATAAAGTAAGTGGACGTACCTATTTAGAAACAAAAAACAATCATCAGTTCATTAATAATACTTCATTCTCTATTCTGCAGGCAGTACGCACAAGAATTTCGAAGACAGAATATATTAGTTGTCCAAGTTGTGGAAGAACTTTATTTGACCTGCAAGAAACTACGGCAAAAATTCGTAGTGTAACCAATCATCTAAAAGGCTTGAAGATCGCGATAATGGGCTGTATAGTAAACGGTCCCGGAGAAATGGCTGATGCCGATTTTGGTTATGTAGGAAGCGGGATTGGAAAAATAACTTTATACCAAGGTAAAGAAGTTGTAAAAAGAAATGTAGAAAGTAATGTGGCAGTTGATGAGTTGATCAACTTACTAAAAGAAAAAGGTGCCTGGATAGAGCCATAAAGAAAAAGCCATTGCTGATCAGGCGACCAGCAATGGCAAAAAATTATAAATGTGTGCTCTTCGCGTAAGTTTTATGATAATACACATACGAAACAATTAAAATAATTAAAGATACTAA
>DATHNB010000260.1:0-3999 GCA_035486495.1 Ferruginibacter sp.
TTAGGGCTGATAGAAAATATATTGCGTTTACCGATGGTGCCTTTAAGTAAAGGAGTCTATCAGCAAGTAAAAAACTATCTTACAACTAAATAACTGTTTTTTTGTTGTAAATTCCTTTTTAATTAAATAGTTTAAATACTAAATAATATGAAAAAGGCAATAACTTTCCTGACCATAATTGCAGTAGTTGTTACTTCTTGCAGCAAAAAAAACAACACCCCTGTAACACAGCAAAACTCCGGCGATACTACCGCTGGCACTTCTCCAATAAAAACATTACAAGTAATCGGTCGTCATCTTACTGATACAAACGGTAATATTATTTTATTGCGTGGTGTAAACGTAGCATTCTATGGTGGTAACAATAGCGGTGGCACTTATCAAAATGTAAACCCGGCTACTATGAGTAGCATTGCGTCTGTTGTTCACGCTAACGCTACAAAATGTAATGCAGTAAGACTTTTGTGGCTAAGCCAGACAGTGGGCGGATCACAATATTCATTAAGTAATTTAGAATCTTTGATCACTGCTTACACCAATTTGAATTTAATTCCTGTAATTTATTTGTAGGACATTACTTCGACAGGTGCAAATGATACAACAGGATTCAATAATTACGTTGTCCCTTTTTGGAATGATGCCAATGTGGTAGCGCTTATAAAAAAATATCAAAATAAAGTTATAATTAATCTGGCTAATGAATGGAGCCATACCAATTATAATCTACCTTCTGATGTAACTCCAGCAATATTTATTAGCAAATACAATAGCCTTGTAAATCAAATAAGAACCAACGGCATTAATTGTCCGATAATGATAGATGCACCGGATGGAGGTACTAATAGTCCATTTTTAATAGACACAGGAAGCGCAATTATTAACCATGATCCTAGAAAAAACATCCTGCTTAGTACACATACTTATTGGAGTAGAAGTTATGATATTATTTCTGCTGCTGGCTGTAGCAGCGATTATATTACTAAAGTAGATGCTATCAAAAACAGCAATTTACCCTTCGTCTTAGGTGAAGTATCTAACTGGGCTGATCCTAGCAATGCTGTAGAAGCATTGGTCCCTATTTCATTTAATTGCAGTACTATTGACCAAACTCTTAATGGAGCATTAACCCCTAACGATCCTAATAATCCAATACCTGATTATAATAACCCTCCTGCTTCTAATCAGAATACTAACATACTTTTTGCCATTAATTACGATGCTTTATTAACAGAGGCAGTAACAGATAGTGTAGGATTTTTTGCGTGGGCCTGGTATCAAGATGGTTTAACTACCCGTTGTATTTACAATCATGATAATGGTACTACACTTAATACTGATACCAGAGCCGGTACGTGGCCAGCGGATATATTAAGCACTACAAAAATTTATGGACTTAATCACCCATAAGCAAAGAAAAGAATGCAAATCATATCCTATAACAAACTCCTTGTATAGCCAATTCTGTGTTTTCAAAAACCGCAGATGCTTCAGTATGAAACTCTTCTAAAGTTTCGTACTTAGAAGAAAAATGACCGATTAATAACCTTTTTGCTTCTGATTTTTTAGCGATAGCTGCAGCTTGTATTGTAGTGCTATGGAATCTTTCATCAGCTATCTTTTCTAGATTTTTCAGGTACGTAGTTTCATGATATAATAAGTCGACACCTTTTATTTTTTCGACAATGGTCTCATCATATTTTGTATCAGCACAGTAGGCATAGCTTTTAGCAGGTATTCCGGGCAAGGTCACTTCTTCGTTTGGTATGATTGTTCCTTTTTTAGTAGTGTAATCTTCTCCATTCTGAAGTCGCTCATAAAAACTGGAAGGTATTTCGTAAGCTCTAGTTCTTTCACTATCTATTTTTCTTGGATTCTTTTTTTCTCTAAATAAAAAACCCCAACATTCAATCTTATGTTGCACCGTAAAAC
This sequence comes from Ferruginibacter sp., assembly GCA_035486495.1. GTDB lineage: Bacteria > Bacteroidota > Bacteroidia > Chitinophagales > Chitinophagaceae > Ferruginibacter. Next base: position 1,930 of record DATHNB010000260.1, read on the forward strand.
AATGCACGGTTATTCTTTTATCATCAACTATTAACCCTTCTTTAGTAAGATCATGAAAAAAAAGTTTAAAAGATAATTCGCCATGCACTACGTCTAACTGAAGTTGTATAATATTCTTTAATGGTGCGGGTGCGTGAATATGAAGATCTTGTGTTCTTCCCAGAAGACTAAGGCTATTTAATAATCCGATCAACCCAAAATAATGGTCCCCGTGCAAATGAGAAATAAAAACATGCGTAATCTTACTGCGACGAATCTTATACTTAGCCATTTGCATCTGTGTCCCTTCACCACAATCAATTAAATAACTTGTATCAAATGTTTGTAGGATTTGGGCAGTAGGATTTCTGTCAAATGCAGGTATTGCAGAATTGTTTCCAAGTATAGTGAGTGCGAGCAATTAATTAAGAATTAAGAATGAAAAATTAGGAATTGGGAATTAATATTCGCATGGATTTTTGTTATAAACGAAAGATAGTTAGCATTGAAGGAATTCTTAATTCCTAATCCTTAATTATTCATTAAAAAGCTCTCTTTCTATCTCTTCCATTTGTAATATATCCCACGCTTCACTTTCTGTAGGGGTAACATTCATAATATCCAGCAATTCCTCTTTTTCGAGTAATTCTTCTACTCCATCACTCAATTCACATATTACAAAAGACTTGTCATCCTCATAAAATTGCTGCTGAAGATCTGCTAGTTTATGGGCACTTTCTTTGTCAATACTATGAACATCTCCCATTTTAAGAATAATATGAGGTATGTCTTTTTGCAGGTAGGAAACCAATAAATCACTTAATTCAGCTGTCATATTAGCAGAAAGTACTTGCTCCTGTGGCTTAATAACAGTAAATTTCTCTTTGGTATCTATTTTGACATTCATGTAATTAGGTTTGAAGTTTGACCAAATGTTCTTTGTAAAAGTAAAGGAAAATTTGAATTGGTGGGTTGCAAGATGTAGAAGTTTTTCAGCAGTTAAAATAGCTATAATATTCGTAATTTTATTAGCAAGAGCTGCATAAACAAATTGTTTATAATCTTTATAATAACACACCATTGTACATCGAAAATTTTAACTTTTAAACATATGAACATTCAGGTGCGGCTACAAACTTTATCTTCGTAATAATCGTTATTATTGTACAAGCTAAACTCAAATAACATGGACAACAATTTTTCAGCACAAGTAAAAGAAATAATTTCTTATAGCAGGGAAGAAGCTTTGAGATTGGGCAATGATTTTATTGGCACGGAACATTTAGTGCTGGGGTTGATTCGCGATGAAGAAAACACCGCTATCAAAATATTAAAATCCTTAAACATTGATCTGCAGGAACTACGTAAAGAAATTGAAGTAGCAGTAAAAGACAAAACAGGAAAAAATATTGCTAACATTAATTCGCTTCCGCTTACAAAGCAGGCAGAGAAAGTTATACGCATTACAGTTCTTGAAGCCAAAGCAAGTAAAAGCGCTATGGTAGAAAGCGAACATTTAATGCTGTCTATCTTAAAAAATAAAGAAAATATTGCAACACAAATTTTAAATCAATTCGACGTGGATTACGATGTATTTAAAAATGAATTGGGCTTTGTAACAAGCACCCCTCCTGCAGCAGAATTTTCTGAAGAAAATGAAGATGATTTTGATGAAGAAAGAAAACAATACGGACAACAGCAAAAAGCACAACGTGGTGGTGCAAACGCTCCAAAAACTAAAACTCCGGTTTTAGATAATTTTGGTAGAGATATCACTCGTCTTGCTGAAAGCGGTTCGTTAGATCCGATCGTAGGTAGAGAAGTTGAAATTGAGAGAGTATCTCAAATTTTGAGTCGCCGCAAAAAGAATAACCCGATCTTGATTGGTGAACCAGGTGTGGGTAAAACCGCGATCGTTGAAGGTTTAGCATTAAGAATTGTTCAACGTAAAGTGAGCAGGGTGTTATTTGATAAAAGAGTTGTATCACTTGATCTGGCAGCATTGGTTGCCGGTACCAAATACCGTGGTCAGTTTGAAGAAAGAATGAAAGCGATCATGAATGAATTGGAAAAGAACAGAGATGTTATTTT
>DATHNB010000261.1:0-6031 GCA_035486495.1 Ferruginibacter sp.
ATTTACGTCCGGAAACAGCTCAGGGTATTTTTGTCAACTTTTTAAACGTGCAAAAAACCGGTCGTATGAAAATACCTTTTGGTATTGCACAAACCGGTAAAGCTTTCCGTAATGAAATTGTTGCGAGACAATTCATTTTCAGGATGCGCGAATTTGAACAGATGGAAATGCAATTCTTTATTCGTCCTGGTACACAAAAAGAATGGTATAATTTCTGGAAAGATGAAAGAAAGAAATGGCACGAAAGCATTGGTATCCCTGCAGAAAAATTACGTTTTCACGATCACGTAAAACTGGCGCACTATGCAGATGCTGCGTTGGATATTGAATTTGAATTCCCTTTTGGCTGGAAAGAATTAGAAGGTATCCATAGCCGTACAGATTTTGATCTTTCTCAACATCAACTCTACAGCAAAAAGAAAATACAATATTTCGATAACGATCTAAACGAAGAAGGAAAGCCTTACGGTAATTATACACCGTACGTTTTAGAAACTTCTGTTGGGTTAGATAGATTAGTACTAACTATTTTAAGTCTGGCTTATGCTGATGAAAAATGGACAAAAGAAGATGGAACAGAAGATGGCCGTGTTGTATTAAAAATTCCTGCAAAATTAGCTCCGACTAAATTGGCCATTTTGCCTTTGTTGAAAAAAGACGGTCTGCCTGAAATAGCGAGAGAATTGATGAATGACTGCAAACAAGATTTTCATTGTTTTTATGAAGAGAAAGATGCGATCGGAAAACGTTATCGCCGTATGGATGCGATTGGTACGCCTTTCTGTGTAACGATCGATCATCAAACAAAAGAAGATAATACAGTTACAATACGTTACCGCGATACAATGACTCAGGAAAGAATTCCATTATCAGAAGTTAAAAAACTGGTGATCGAAAAAATCAAGTAAAAAAAACCTGCCCCCCTAAAGGGGAGATGTAGGAGTTCCTTTTTTGCAATTTTCTTTTATAATATACTGTTCAAAATAAATGTCAAACTCATCAGATAATCCTACTTCAAAGTCCCCCCTTCAGGGGGCGGAGGGGGTTCTACGTAAGCTTCAGTTATTGTTGAAGAAATATGATTCTCTTAAAAAAGAAAATGAACGTTTGAAAAAAGATCTGGCAGAAAAAGAAGATGCACAAAACCAATATATCGAATACGTTGATGAACTGCGACAACAAGTAAGCATTTTAAAAGCTTCCACTTCAAAAATGGAAGAGGCTGATAAAAAAGAATTTGAAAAACGTATCAATCAATATATAAAAGGCATTGATAAATGTATTGGCTTATTAAGCGAATAAATTATGGCAGAACTTATTCCCATCAATATTGTTATTGCCGATAGAACCTATCGGATCAGGATCGATCCAAAGGATGAGGGAACAATACGTGGTGCCTTAAAAATAATCAACGACAAGATCATCGAGTTTAAAACTAATTTCTCTGGCAAGGATATGCAGGATTATGTAGCCATGGTCGTGATATGGTATGCTACCCAAACTGAATCAAAAGATAATCCCCTACTGGAAAAAAATGTTGCTGAAGCTTTGCAAAAAATGGAGCTATTGCTGGATAATGCCCTCTAACTAAATTCCAACCAGCTGATTTTGAGCTTTCTATATTGTAATCCTCCCCATAACTTCCATTTGCTATACAAAAAATTGTATCTTCGCACGCAATTCTTATTAACAATATTATGGTTAACGAGCGCATTTGTAGAAAGATTGTGAACCGTATAAAAAAAGATATAATCAATGGAACCGATAATAATATACATTATCATTGGTGCAGCTGCCCTAATAGCGGGTACTGTGCTGGGCAAATTAATATTTGCTAAAAATGCAAAAGGACAAGTAGAAGAAGCTGAAAAACAAGCTAAAAAGATCATTGCTGATGGCCAGTTACAAGCCGAAAATCTAAAAAGAGAAAAATTATTAGAGGCAAAGGAAAAATTTGTACAGCTAAAATCTGAACATGACCGTGATGTATTGCAACGCAATCAAAAGGTTATCGAAGGTGAAGCGCGTATCAAACAAAAAGAACAATCTGTTAGTCAGAAAGAACAGAATCTTGATAAGCAAGTAAAAGAAAACGAGGGCATTAAAGAAACACTCAATCGCCAGATCGAAGTGGTTAATGCGAAACGTACTGAACTGGAAAAACACCAGGAAGAACATATTCGTCGCCTGGAAAAAGTTGCCGGATTATCTGCTGAAGAAGCAAGAGCACAATTAATAGAAAGCTTAAGACAAGAAGCAAACACAAGAGCTTTAGTTATTCAACAGGAAATTATTGAAGACGCAAAATTAAAAGCTAATAAAGAAGCGCGTAAAATTGTTATCCAAACAATTCAACGTACTGCTGCTGAACAAGCTATTGAAAACTCTATCACCGTATTTAATTTAGAAAGTGATGAGATCAAAGGTTCGATCATCGGTCGTGAAGGTAGAAATATCCGTGCGATAGAAGCCGCAACTGGTGTTGATTTGATCGTTGATGATACACCGGAAGCAATTGTGCTTTCTTCATTCGATCCATTGCGTAGAGAGATCGCTCGTTTATCATTACAACGTTTAGTCGCCGACGGACGTATACATCCTGCACGTATCGAAGAAGTAGTTGAAAAAACAAAACGCCAGCTTGATGATCAGGTAATGGAAATTGGCGAACGTACTGCAATGGAACTCGGCGTTCATGGTTTGCATAAAGAATTGATCAGAATGGTGGGCCGTATGCGCTTCCGTTCTTCTTACGGACAAAACTTATTAATGCATAGTCGTGAGACTGCTAACCTTTGCGCTATTATGGCGGCTGAGTTAGGCATGAATCCTAAATTGGCAAAACGTGCCGGTCTATTGCATGATATCGGTAAAGTTCCTGATGAAGAAACTGAATTGAGCCATGCATTGTTAGGCGCTAAGCTGGCTGAAAAATATGGTGAAAATCCTGCGGTAGTAAATGCCATCGGTGCTCACCATGATGAAATGGAAATGCAATATGTTATCTCCCCAATCGTTCAGGCTTGTGATGCGATCAGCGGTGCAAGACCTGGTGCAAGACGTGAGATCATGCAACAATATATTCAACGTATCAAGGATCTTGAAAACATGGCACTAGCCTACCCTGGCGTTGAAAAAGCGTATGCGATACAAGCGGGTCGTGAGCTTCGTGTAATTGTAGAAGCTGATAAAGTTTCTGATAGCGACAGCGATAAATTAAGTTTTGAAATAGCACAGAAGATACAAACTGAAATGACCTTCCCTGGACAAATTAAAGTAACTGTTATCAGAGAAAAAAGAGCAGTGAATATCGCGAGATAAAATTTCAAATAACAATATTGAAAATCCAAATAGGTGTAAGCTTATTTGGATTTTTTATTTTAATCATGGAAATTAAGTACCATGCTAATTAAATAATAAAAACTATATTCAATTAACCCTAACTTTAAACTTATGAAAAACTATTATTCTAGATATTTATTTATCCTATTATTATCACCGATTTTTTCTTATTCTCAAAAAATTGCTGAAAATAAGATTGATGATTTTACCAAGACAAGCGTAATAAGAACAACTTGGGACAACTTATATAAAGGTGGACTCTCAAATCCGTTTTGGATTTCTATTAGAGTTTCTAAATTGAATAGTAGTTATTGGATTGACATTAAAACTATGAATGATAATAAAGTCCAGTCTATTCAAGAAGGAGGGAAGTTTTTACTAATGCTTACCAATGATTCTATAATTGAATTAAATAACAATAAATATGTTATTAGTTGCATAGGATGCGGCGCGACAGGTTTTATTGGAAGTGGAGGAGAAGGAATAGAAACAAGTTTTTTATTAAATGATTCTTTAAAAGGCATTTTACAGAAAATTCCACTTAAAAAGATTAGACTATATTTTACAGATGGTTATGTAGAAGGTGAATTAAAAAATAAGCAGACTGAGCTAATCTTAAAAGATATTTATGCAGTTGATAATCCTCATTCGATAAAATAATAGAATTGAGCAAAGAAAGAATGAAGTATTAGTAATTTTCGATGTCATGCTAAAAACTAACAGAATTTTCTAATAATTGGGGATTTACCCATTATTTTTTGGAATTTCCCCACAGGCTCTTTACCTTTGCCGTCCGATAAAAAACAAAGTTATGGACGCAGCAGTATTATTTGTACACGAACAGTTGACTACCAAGCCAGCTCTACCTAATTTCAAAGCAGGTGATAACATCACTGTTAACTATAAAATTGTAGAAGGTGCTAAAGAACGTATCCAGAGCTTTAAAGGCGATGTGATCAAACGTCAGGGTACTGGCGCTACTGCCACTTTTACTGTTCGTAAGATCAGTGATGGTGTAGGTGTTGAACGTCTGTTTCCTTTCTATTCTCCTAATATTGAGAGTGTTGTGTTAAATAAAGTAGGTAAAGTACGTCGTGCTAAACTATTCTATTTAAGAGAAAGAAGCGGTAAAAGCGCTCGTATTCAGGAAAAAAGAATGGCTGTGGCGCTTAAAGATTCTAAGGCCGCTGCTAAAAAGTAATTTCTTTAATAAAGCATAGTAAAGCGAAAATGTTACCATTTTCGCTTTTTTTTGTCCAAAAAACTCCTCATATTATAATTTATCGTATTTTAGTTCTCTAACGATTTATTCTTAACACCAAACTACTGAGTATGAAAAAGATCTTTACGCTTACTTTATTGGTTATTATTCTTACCGAATGTATTTCGTGCGCCAGAAGTATTACACCTTACGAAGCTGCTAACGGACATGCAAGATGCGGCCGCTCATTAAGGTAAATGATACATTTCAACGCGGATTGTTAAAAAAATCAAACCAAAATATCCAGTGAAGCAGCCTGTTTTACTGGATATTTAATTTATCTTTGCTGCTTAAACTTATTAGTTATGATACTTCAAAATACGCCCGTTCTGTTGTCTATATTTCAACCGGAACACATGTTAGTTATTTTTTTAGCCGTTGTATTATTATTCGGTGGTAAAAAGATTCCTGAATTAATGAGAGGAATTGGCCAGGGAGTTCGCGAATTTAAAGATGCAAAAGACACCGTGAAAAATGAATTGGAAGAAGGAATGAAGGAAAAAGATAAAGATGAAGAGATCAAACAATTAAGACAACAATTGCAACAACAGCAATTATTGCAACAACAAAAAGAAATGCAGCAATTACCTAAATAGTATTTGCTCTTTTAATAGAAACAACCGGCTGAAGTGCTTGACGCAATTCCATTTGTCAATCACTCCAGCCAGTTTTATAAATACCAGTCAAAACTTACTTTTTTGTTTAGTACAATACAGGAATACCAGCAACAGCTTTCAGCGGGAACTACAACTTGTGTTACCACGGTAACACAATACCTTCAAAAAATAGAACAACGCAAAAACCTGAACGCATTTACAGAAGTATATGCAGAGGAAGCGCTGCAGACAGCCTCAGAGCTTGATGCTAAACGCCAGTCAGGTGCAGCATTAGGTAAGCTACACGGTGTTGTGATCGCTATTAAAGATGTGATCTGTTATACAGGACATGAAACAACTGCTTCCTCAAAAATTTTAAAAGGATACAACTCTGTATATACAGCAACAGCCTTACAACGTTTGTTAGATGAAGATGCCATCATCATTGGCAATTGTAACTGTGATGAATTTGCAATGGGTAGCACGAACGAGAACTCTGCTCACGGTAATGTATTAAACGCATTAGACGAAACAAAAGTACCAGGCGGTTCATCAGGCGGAAGTGCGGTAGCTGTACAAGCAGGTATGTGCATGGTAAGCTTAGGAAGCGATACAGGCGGATCAGTGAGACAACCCGCAGATTTTTGCGGTATCGTTGGATTAAAGCCTACTTACGGACGTATCTCACGGTACGGGCTAATCGCTTATGCTTCTTCTTTTGATCAGATAGGGATTTTTGGTAATAATGTAGAAGACGTTGCGCTAACATTAAGTGTAATGGCAGGGCCAGACGATTTTGATAGCACAGCTATACAAACTGCTCCTGAAAATT
>DATHNB010000262.1:0-7849 GCA_035486495.1 Ferruginibacter sp.
TTGCATTCATAATAATCGATTGTTATAATAAATAGTACCCTTTGGTTTTAGAGTAACGGATTTTTATTTTTTTTATTACTTTCTCATTCCCTATAAAATTTATATTAAGTACATTCTTAGTAGTATTTCCATCGAAATCAAAACATCGAGAAAATAATAGTTAAGCGATTATTTAACCGCATATACACAACTGTTTCTTTTGTTAAGCAACATATTATTGTTTATTTTTAGCGCATTATAACAGTGTATTACATGAAACTGCAATTAGTTAGCACTCTTTTATTTACATTAGCAATAACAGCAGTAAACGGTAAGGCTTATTTCACTCCATTCAATAAAAATGACTATTATTCAGCAATAGCTTCTCAGAATATTGAAACCATTAACAATGAAATAGAAATAGTAAAAGCAAGTGCAATAGCAGAGAAAAGTGCATACGAAGGAACATTGTTGATGATAAAAGCCGGACTAGTAAAAAAAATACCTGATAAAATAAGTCTTTTTAAATCAGGCCGTCTAAAATTAGAAAATTGCATAAAAAACAATAATAAAAATGCCGAATTGCGTTTTCTAAGATTGATGGTACAAGAAAATGCACCACCAATAGTAAATTATAAAAGCGATCTCGAAAAAGATAAAATATTTATAGAAAAAAAATTCAAAACATTAGCAACTGATCTACAGAAATATATTCTTGATTACAGTAAGAGGTCGAAAATATTAAATACAAAAGATTTTTAAATTATTATGTCTAAAAAAATATTAGCTATCTATTATACTCAATCGGGTCAGTTGGGAGAGATCATTGATAATTTTACAGAACCGCTTATTGGTGCTGGTAACTCAGTTGAAAAAATATGCGTTCAACCTGCCACACCCTATCCATTTCCTTGGAAAGGAAAAAGCTTTTTTAGCGTAATGCCGGACTGTGTATTAGCTGTACCCGGCGAATTAGTGCCGTTTCAACTAAAAGAATCATCTTACGATCTGATCATTTTTGGTTACCAGGCCTGGTTCTTGTCAGCTAGTATTCCGGCTAATACTATATTACATCATCCTGCTTTTAGAGCTGTTGTAAAAGGTACGCCTGTTATCACTATTACCGGTGCAAGAAACATGTGGATCAATGCATTTGAAAAAGTAAAAAAAGTATTGCAAAATGCGGATGCTAAATTGGTCGGCAATATTTCTTTAGTAGATAAACATCCTAACCCTATTAGTTTCGTAACTATTTTAAAATGGATGTTTAACGGAAAAAAAGAACGTTATTTAAATATTTTTCCTTTGCCCGGTGTATCGGATGAGGACAGCAAAAATACCAAAGTATTTGGCAAAATTGTTGAACAACATCTTGCCAGAAATGACTGGAACAATTTACAAGCAGAGCTCGTAAATGAAAAAGCCGTTATAATAAAATATCCGTTAATGTATATAGAATCTAAAGCCGGACATATTTTTAATATCTGGGCGAATATTATTGCCAAAAGAAAAAATAAAACAGCATGGCTTGTTGCATTCAAATATTATCTTATAATTGCGCTCTTTATTGCGGCGCCCATTATACTTACTGTTGACGCAATATTTTTTAAACCGTTTTTATCCAAGAAAATAAGGGCTAGGAAACAATATTTATTAGGAGTGAATTAATTTATACGGAATGTCTTTGAACGTGGTTTATATTACTAATACAGCAGCTTTTTTCCCAAATGAGCCAATATCTAATGAGGATATGGAATTGTATCTTGGCTTTATCGATGATAAACCTTCTAAATCAAAAAGAATTGTATTAAGAAATAATGGTATTAAAAATAGATTCTATGCTTTAGAAAAAGGAGGCAAGGCAACTCATTCCAATGCAGAAATGACGGCATCGGCCGTAAGAGCATTATTTAAAAATGATACAGATAAATTAAAAGATATTGAATTGCTTACTTGTGGCACTGCTACTCCTGATCAAATGATGCCTTCGCATGCCGTAATGGTTCATGGAGCTTTACCTGAAACAAAACAAATAGAGGTTGTTTCCCAATCAGGTGTTTGCTGTGCAGGTATGCATGCTTTTAAATACGCATACATGGCAATTAAATCAGGAGAAGTGCATAACGCTGTTTCAACAGGATCCGAAAGAAGCTCCCGTTTACTTGTTTCTGATCTGTTTGCAGATGAAGCACAAAAATTAAAACAACTGGAAGAAAATCCATACATAGGTTTCGAAAAAGAATTTTTAAGATGGATGTTATCAGATGGTGCCGCCGCTTTTGCCATGGCTGATAAACCAAATCAAACAGGTATAAGTCTGCGTGTTGATTGGGTAGAAGGTGCTTCTTACGCAAATGAAATGGAAGCTTGTATGTACATGGGTAGTGAAAAACTGGAAGACGGCACGTTAACAAGCTACATGAATTATCCACCAGATGAAATAACAAGCAGATCGTTATTAAGCATTAAACAGGATGTAAAATTATTAAGTGAATACATCATCTTGTTAGGTGGCAAAAAGTTAAAAGAAATTTTTGACAGAAGAAAATTAGACGTTAGTAAGGTTGATTATTTTTTACCACACATGTCCAGCGAATTTTTTAAGAGCAAAATCTACGACCAACTGATCGCGAATGGCATGAAGATTCCTTATGACAAATGGTTTGTAAATTTAAGCTCTGTAGGAAACGTTGGTGCAGGATCTATTTACCTGGCAGTAAACGAATTATTCCATAGTGGTAAACTGCAAAAGGGGCAACAAATTTTATTACTTGTTCCGGAGAGTTCACGTTTTTCATATATGTATGCTATGCTTACTGTTTGTTAGTATAGGCTTACTTTTTCAATTCACACAATTATCCATCCGAAATTTTTTTATGAAAAAAGAAGATATTCCTCAAGATAATAGCGCGCTGAATAATTTTTCTAAAGAAGTTGTGTATGCAATTGACAAAGATGGTAATTACACAACAGCTCTTAGTACCGGCTGGGAAATAAAAACTACGGCATTAGATATAGCCTGGAATGATATTGAACAACGCATTGCCAACGCAAAACAAAAAGTATTGAATAAAGAAGCTAGTCCTATATTATTCTTTATGGAATATAGATTGATGGATCTGGCAATAGTTTCGGCCTATTCAGGTTTTTGGAAATGGACCATTAAACAGCATTTGAAGCCTGCCGTTTTTGAAAAATTATCGGATAAAAAATTACAACGTTACGCCGAAGCATTTAATCTAAGTGTTAAAGACTTAAAAAACATGACTATTCATGACAACTGATTTTAAACATTTACAAGCGGCGCATTGCGAAAATGGTGTTACCGTAAATCTGTTACATAGTATTGGCATAAATAAAATCACCGAGCCATTAGCTTTTGGCATTGGCTCAGGATTATTCTATATATACATTCCTTTATTAAAAATAAATAACGGCCCGGCAATTGCATTTCGAACACAACCGGGATTAATTTTTAAAAGAACCTGCAAAGCGTTAGGCATTCCCGTTGTAAGAAAAAAATTCAATTCAAAACCTGAAGCAGAAAAATTTTTACAAGCTTGTTTAGATTCAGGACAGCCGGTTGGTTGCCAGGTTGGTGTCTATTATCTTTCCTACTTCCCTAAAGAATATCGTTTCCATTTTAATGCGCATAATTTAATTGTGTATGGCAATGAAGGAGATAATTATCTGATCAGTGATCCGGTAATGGAAAATACAACCACGCTTACCAAATATGAATTGGAACGTGTGCGATTTGCCAAAGGTGTATTGGCGCCACGCGGACAGATATATTTTCCTACAGAACAAAAAGTTATTACCGATGATGTAATGAGGAAAGCAATCAAAAGCGGCATTAAAAGAAACGCGGATGATATGCTGAATATCCCCATGTTTTTTATCGGTGTGAAAGGAATTAAATACACCGCAAAAAAAATAAAAAGCTGGCGCGATAAACTGGGGCCTAAAGATGCAGGTTTATATTTAGCACAATTAGTGCGTATGCAGGAAGAAATAGGAACAGGTGGCGGTGGCTTCCGCTATATTTATGGTGCATTTTTACAAGAAGCATATGCTTATTTACCAAATGATACATTATTAGAAAGCTCTAAGTTAATGACACAAGCCGGTGATCTATGGCGATCAGCAGCAGTACAGGCTGCTGGCATTTATAAAGGCAGAATTGGCAGTCAGGCTGATTTTGATGTAATGGGTGATTATTTATTGGAAATTGCTGAAATAGAAAAAAAAGCTTTCGAATCATTATCAAAAATAAAATGGCATTCATGAATGCTGTAGCAGTTAGCATAGAAAATCTTGGATTTACTTATCCCGGACAATCAAATACTTGTTTCGCCAACCTCAATCTACAAATTGAAGCCGGTGAGAGATTTGGTATATTCGGACCTAACGGTGCAGGCAAGACGACATTAATGAATTGCATGACAGGTTTACTTTCTTTTCAAAAAGGAAAATTATCTTTATTTGGAAACGATATAGCTGCGCACAAAAAATCAACCAACAAGCTTTTCGGATTTGTTCCCCAAGATTTTTCTTTTTACCAGGAATTAAGTCCTGCTCAAAATTTAGAATTTTTTGGCGCCTGGTCGGGCATCGATAGATCAACAATAAAAAAAAGAACAACTGAATTATTAGAAGTGCTTGGTCTATCAGATGTTAGTAACAAACAGGTACACAAATTTTCAGGCGGCATGAAACGAAGGGTAAACCTTGCCATTGGCGTAATACACAATCCCCGCATATTATTTTTAGATGAACCCACTGTTGGTGTTGATATACAAACACGCCATGCTATTATTAATTATCTGAAAGAATTAAATAATAACGGCACCACATTGATATACACTTCTCATCAATTAAGCGAAGCGGAAGAGCTTTGCAATAAAATTGCTTTAATAGAGAGCGGAAAAATAATTGCCCATAATACATTGGATAATTTATTGGCAGAACACAAAGAAGATGGTCTGGAAGGTTTGTATTTGAATTTAACCGGCAAAGCATATAAAGACGATAATGTATAAACTTTGGGCCACTATAAAAAAAGACATCATTGTTCTGCTTAGAGATAAAGTAGGATTAATGCTAATGTTTACTATGCCCATCATTTTAGCAATCGTCATAACTGCCATTCAAAACAGCACTTTTGAATTGGTGAATAATAACAAGGTTCCTCTTTTATTATGCAACAGAGATACCGGTGATGCCAGTAAACAATTAATAACTGCTATCAAAAAAATTGGTATGTTTGATATTAAACAGGTCACAGAAAATCAAACTGATCAGCAAATCATTGACAGGATGCATGCAAAAGATGCATTAATAGCTGTTATTATTCCAAAATACTTTTCAGCAAAAATTGTTTCGAATGCTAAAAATATTTCATCTACAGCATTAAATAATTTTGGTATACAGACGGATACTACTAAAAATACTACAGATAGTATTGATCCGCTCACTTTATATTATCATCCAGTATTACAACAATCGTATCGTCTTTCTATAAATGGTGCATTACGCAGTGCGCTACAATTAGTACAAAGCAAACAAATTTTAAAGAGTTTGTATTTTTCTTTAAACCAAAAGGAGCTTCCTCAAGATTTGGAAAATCAAGTTGTTAATGAACATGTACCGATCAATGAAATTTCCATATCACGTGACGGTAACAGAAATATACCGAATGCTACACAACATAATATACCTGCATGGACAATCTTTGCAATGTTTTTTATCGTTATCTCATTAGGTAGCAGCATCGTCAGAGAAAAATTAAATGGAAGTTTTGTCCGCCTAAAAACTTTGCCTACCAATTATTTAGTAGCGCTCGTTTCTAAACAGCTTACTTATCTGTTGGTAACAATGGTGCAGGCTGCGTGCATTTTTGCAATAGGTATATGGTTATTTCCTGTAATAGGTTTACCCAAACTAAATCTGCCTGCAGATCTATTGGGATTGATAATTGTTTTGCTGATTTGTGGATGGTGTGCAGTGAGTTTTGCAATTTTCGTGGGCGTATTTGCACAAACACAAGAGCAGGCCAATGGTATTGGAGCCGTGGCTGTAGTGCTATTAGCGGCTATTGGCGGAATATTAGTTCCAAGTTTTGCCATGCCCAATTCATTCAGATTGATCATTCAATTATCTCCGCTACATTGGGCCTTGGAAGCATTTTATGGATTATTTTTAGAAGGTGGAAAGCTAAAAGATATTTTGATGAACATCATACCTTTGCTCACTATAACTATATTGATACAATTAGTAACACTTTGGGGATTGAAAAGAAAAAACCTCATTTAAATATTTACAATGGAAACAGCAGCATTAAAACAACAATTAAAAAAACAGATCGTCGAATTTTTAAATTTACTATCTGTAAAGCCGGAAGATATAAAAGATGATGAACCTTTATTTGGCGAAGGACTAGGACTCGATTCCATTGATTCACTTGAGCTAATTGTTTTATTAGGCAGAGAATATGGTATTGAGATAAAAGATCCCAAAGAAGGAAGAAAGATCCTAGTTGATATAAACACAATGGTTGCCTACATTGAACAAAATAGAACAAAATAATTTTAAATTGAGCAGGATCGTCGTTACAGGTATTGGAGTGATAAGTGCTATAGGAAATACCGTAGCTGAAAATCGCACTGCATTGCAAGAAGGTAAATGTGGCATTACCGCATTAAGTCTACTTTCATCAAAATATGCCGGCATAATGCCATTCGGCGAAATAAAGATCCCCACAGAGGAACTAAAGAAAAGATTAAACGCAACGGAACCCGGCGTTACCCGAACATCACTGTTAGCCCTACACGCTTTTAATGAAGCAATAAACGATAGTAAACTTAACAGCGAAGAAATAACATCTTTTGATACAGCCCTAATAGGTGCAAGTACTGTAGGTGGGATGTGTCTGACAGATGAATTATACAATGACGCTAATAAAAAAGATGGCGGTTCTGAATATCTTTCTTCCTATGATTGCGCATCAGTAAACATTTATTTGCAAGAACGCTATAAAATGAATGGCCTTGTCAATACTATTAATACAGCTTGTTCTTCTTCTGCCAATGCTATTATGTATGGATCAAGACTAATTAAATCTGGCATAGCCAAAAGAGCTATCGTTGGTGGCGTTGATAGCCTGGCAAAATTTACCATTAACGGATTCAATGCATTGCATATTTTATCTTCAGACATTTGCACTCCGTTTGATGAGCAACGTAAAGGATTGAATTTAGGAGAAGGTGCGGCTTTTTTAATTCTTGAAAAAGAAGAAGATGCTGTTGGTAAAAATATATACGCCGTGGTTAGTGGCTATTGTAATTCAAATGATTCTTTTCATCCTTCTTCTTTATCTGATGAAGGTGATGGACCCTATCTTGCGATGAAAGGAGCTTTAAAAAAAGCTGATCTAACAGCAGATAAGATCAGTTTTATTAATGCACATGGTACAGCAACGGAAAATAATGATGCAGTTGAAAGCACAGCAATGCTTCGTTTATTTGGTAGTGTTCCGGCATTCGCTTCTACTAAATCAAATATAGGCCATACATTGGCCGCTGCAGGTGCTATAGAGGCCGTGTACAGTATTTTAAATCTTACACATCAGGAAATTTATCCAAGCTTACATTATAAACAGCCGATTGCTACAACAGGTTTAGTACCTATTCAGACATATCAGAAAATGCCTTTGCAACATGTAATGTCTAACTCATTTGGATTTGCAGGCAATTGTTCATCGCTAATTTTTTCTACAATCTGATCGCATGCTTTACATCCATCAATCAACCTGCATATCACCACAACAAACTTTTTTAGATATCAACATTAATGTATTGCATGAACCAGT
>DATHNB010000263.1:0-2962 GCA_035486495.1 Ferruginibacter sp.
GAGATTATAATAATATCCATTGCTGAAATTATCCGGCACTTGTAAAATAAATGGTTCATAATAAGGACGATCTGCCAATGAAGTAATATTCACATAATTATCGGCATTGAATTTTATTATTTCTTTTGAAAATTCTTTAGGTGTATATACAGTTCCATTATATTGGAAAGTTGCAGGTGGTGTACCAAGGTTATCATCCAATAACTGCGTATATTTTGCCAGCCAATCACCAGGTATTGGTGGAATTTTTAAAATACTATCGAGATAGTTTTTTAACGTAATAACCATTGCAGCATGATTATAGACTTTTTCGCCCGGCTTTAAACCATTGTAGACAGACAGTGGTTCATCACCATACGCGGCTATTGCATTAATTACATCATGCCCCAAACCACCTTCACCAAATTGTGCATGGCCTTGTCTAAGAATATAATTCTTTGCCTTATCTATATAAATATTTCTAACAATGAACATTTCGCTAAGATCAAGCGATACACCACTCCTTTCTAAATATTGACTTTCTAACAAAGAGGTTCCTCCAAAACACCAACAAGTGCCTGTCGTATCCTGATTTTTTACAGAAGTTACAGGCAGCTGGATAATATGCAGAAATTGTAAACTTGTATTTGTTGATTGTGCATTTACTATTGCAGTAACAACAATAAATAAAAGAAGAAATATTTGCTTTTTAAACATCACGACTATTATTTATAATAAGTAACAGTACAGTCAAATTTCACATCTGTTACACCTAATTCCTGCGCCGCTGCATTACTGATGCGAAGCATTATACCTGTGTTCTGTTTCATATCAGGCATAGCATCTAGCACTTTGGCATAAACTATTCTTCCGGTTGTATTATTAACAATCTTAACGATTGATCCTGCTTGCGCCCCATCATACAAACAATAATATTTTCCATCCTGCCAACCGCTATTACTTTTAAAAATAGCGGCATCACCTTTTTCATCTTCTGTTCCATTTTTACCAGGATGTTTATCATAATCTGTTTTGAATGTACCGCCATAAAACCCCATAAAACCTGCGTGCGTATCATCCTGCTTAAATGTAGCAACAGGCGTTGTTAGCGGCTGAGAAGCTTCTTCATCAATAGTTTTAGGCATTTCTTTGGGAACAGGTTTTACCGGTGTCGGAGTGTTAGTTACAGTTGTTGTAGGTTTTGCTATTGGTGCTTCAACATCAGTTTCGTCATCTGCTTTTCCTGTAGTTACAGTATTTGTCGTTGCTGTCTGTTTTTGTATCGCCGCTTTAACCTGATCAGAAGTTAACGCAGCTGTATTTGCAAAAAGAGAAAGATCTTTCTTTACTTTTAAATACCCTACTATCAATGGTGTTCCGCTGCTTACACCATCGCTTGTAATATTGTTCCATTTTTTTATTAATACGATCGGCACTTTGTTATTATTAACACTGATACGATAAAAACCTTCTTTATCATGCACGATATAATACACTGGTATTAACGCTTCATCTGCAGCGGCATTTCCACTTTGTAAAAAATTATTATCAGTTAACGGAATCATTATGACTTGACCAAGTGATAATGATCCCGCTTCCAATTTCAATTTATTAAAGGGAGCAATTTCTTTAGGACTAATATTATACAAACGACCTATGCTATAATAATTTTCTTTAGGCGCAACTGTATGATTCAAATACAAACTAGGAGCCGTTCCCTGTATCAGTAGAGGTTGATCCTGTGCAATAGCAAGCAATGGCAAGCAAAATAAAAAGAATAATAAACGCTTCATTAGTAATAAGTTTCGTCGTTACAAAGATGGGGAATTTAGTTGGTTACCATATAACATTACTTGTGTAAAATACGCCATTCTTTAGGGTAATAATTATTGACTCTGTTAGGCAGAATTTTAACCCATCCTATTGGTAATTGCTGATAAGTCAATAGCACCCAACCTTTTTCAACTACGTCTAATTTAATTTCTTCTTTACGTAAATATTCGAGTGCTGTTTCTTTATCTACAGCCACTGTTGGTATTGAGGAAGCAATAATTGTACTTAAAGCTAATTCATGATCCGGGACTAACTGATCCCTTATAATTGTGCCCAATTTTATGCCGGCTTTTTTTATATATAGTGCAGATTGAAGCACAGACAATTCATCTGCAAATTGAGCCGGTATCGCCAGTACTTCGTCTTTTAATTTAATGAAAGAAAAATCTTGCGGATTTTTTAATAATGGCTTTATAATTTCGTATTCTTTATCTGATATTTTTTCAGTTTTATTTCTGTTTTTTCCTACACGTCTGTCAACACTCGCGCTCATATCACTTTTTTTAAACGCAGCTATAAAAAATCCTTCTCCTTTTAATTTATCAGGATAAAACCGATAACCATAAGCATTGTGTTGCACTGAAGTTGTCTCAACAATATTCCAGTCTGGATGTAAGAAATATTTTACAGAGGCAAGATGACAATCATTGATCAACCAATCACAAATCTCTTCATCTTCATCTTTTGAATAAGAACAGGTTGAATAAATTAATACACCACCATCTTTTAACGACGGCAACACATCTGCCAGAATCCTTTGCTGACGCTGATGACAGAGTTGTACATTTTGTTCGCTCCATTCATTGATCGCTTCGGGATCTTTGCGAAATAATCCACTGCCGCTGCATGGTGCATCTACGACAATTACATCAAAGTAGTTATCTAAGCGTTGGAAATCTTTTGGATCATTATTGGTTACTACAACATTTGTTGCGCCCCATTTTGTAATATTTTCTGATAAGATGCTCGCCCTGGCTTTGATCACTTCATTACTTACCAATAAACTGGAATCAGAAATAATGGATTGTATCAGGGTTGATTTACCGCCTGGTGCCGCGCAGAGGTCTAATATTTTTATTGGCTGCGCCAGATCAACCGTTTGCTGTAATGCTTCTTCCAAAAACATACTGCTGGCTTCCTGCACATAATA
>DATHNB010000264.1:0-13579 GCA_035486495.1 Ferruginibacter sp.
AAATATTTAAAAGAGGGTCATTTAAGCGGCGCTGCAGTAGATGTATATCCTTGGGAACCAGAAAAGAATGGCGATAAATTTACTACACCATTACAAGGCTTAAGCAATGTGATTTTAACACCACATATCGGCGGTAGCACACAGGAGGCGCAGCATAATATCGGTGAAGATGTAAGTAATAAATTGTATAAATTTCTTGAAAGAGGTATCACGACAGGTAGCCATACTACGCCAGGATTGAATTTACCACCGCAAGAAAATACGCACCGTATTTTACACATACACAATAATGTACCGGGCGTATTGAGTGAAATAAACACCACATTATCTAAAAATAAGATCAACATACTCGGACAATATCTGAAAACGAATGATGATATAGGTTATGTTGTGTTGGATGTTGATAAAGGGTTAAGTGAAAGCGCACTGGCTCTTTTAAAGAAAGTGAAGAATACGATCAAGGTTAGATTATTGTATTAGAATATCCTGATAAAAAAGAATAAATTACAATCCTGCTTTTTGGCAGGATTTTTTATTAATACCATACTATGAAAGTAATAATTATAGGTGCCGGTTTCGGCGGATTACGTCTGGCGAGAAAATTAAATAACAAGTCAGGCTTTGATGTAACCTTAATTGACAAGCATAATTATCATGCATTTCAACCTTTGTTTTACCAGGTTGCTACAGCAGGATTGGATGCCAGTGATATCTCATTCCCGCTCCGTAAAATTTTTCATGGTAGTAAGAATGTGCGTATAAGACTTGCTGAAGTACAGCAGGTAATAACAGCTCAAAATAAGATAGTTACCAATATTGGTGAATTTGATTATGATGTATTAGTAATAGCTACGGGAGCAAATACCAATTTTTTTGGCAATCAAAGTATCATCGATCATGCATTACCAATGAAAACTACTGCAGAGGCTTTGGAGCTGCGGTATCGTTTTCTGCACAATTTCGAAAAAGCGGTAAGTGCTAAGAATGAGAAAGATCTTCAAAGTTTAATGACGATCATCATTGTGGGTGGCGGTCCTACAGGCGTTGAATTAAGTGGCGCTATCGCAGATATGCGTCATTATGTTTTACCTAAAGATTATCCTGAACTCGATTTCTCAAAAATGACTATTTATTTGTTGGAAGGACAGGGTAAAACATTGGGCACAATGAGTGAAGCATCAAGCGCAGATTCAAGAAGATACTTAGAAAAAATGGGTGTGAAAGTTATGACCAACTCCACGCTAAAAGAATACGATGGAGTAAAAGCCACTTTGCAAAATGGCGATACGATAAACGCCGCAACATTAATATGGGCGGCAGGTGTTAAAGGAAATGTGCCTGAAGGAATTGATAAAGATCTAATAGCAAGAGGCAACCGTATAAAAGTAAATCATCAAAATAGGGTAGAAGGATCTGCAAATATTTATGCTATTGGAGATGTCTCGTATTTGGAAAATAAAGCTTACCCTAACGGACACCCGCAATTATCACCGGTAGCTATTCAGCAAGCTGATGTTCTGGTAGAAAACTTACAGCTTATTGAAAGCAAAAGTGACAAGCCGTTGAAAGAATTTATTTATAATGATAAAGGCAGCATGGCAACTGTTGGTCGTAATTTGGCCGTAGTTGATCTTGCAAAACCAAAATTACATTTCAGAGGATTTATTGCCTGGATAATGTGGATGCTGGTGCATTTACTTTTAACACTTGGCGTAAAGAATCGGTTTTCAATTTTTTCTAATTGGGTATATAATTATTTTACTTACGATCAGAATTTGCGATTGATATTTAGAAATTATGATAGTAATAAAATAGCTGCTAAATAGATTTCGCTTCTTTCTTCAATCTTAAATAAGTACGCAGCGGCATATTGTATTTGGTAGAAATATTTGTGTAAGCCATTACCAGCAAAACAGTGAGTACACCAATTAATGAGCCCGCCAATATATCGATCAAAAAATGTTGCGATAAATAAACCCTTGAATAAGCAATCATAATTGCTGTGATACAAAAAATAAATTTGATATAATTCTGCCTGATGTAAAAAGCAAAAAATGCAAACAGACTGAATGCAGTCATCGAATGACCCGAAGGGAAACTGCTGACAGTATTCATATACATACCATCAATTACACGAAGCTTAATATGTAGATGTTGAAATACATAATAAGGTCGATAAGTGTTGATCATTATTATATCTTTAAAAATATGCGCAATAATTGATGAGATCACGAAAATGATAGAGAGTTGAATAGCCATTCTCGTATTAAAAAATAGCAATATCAAAATGGCTATTACAATGATGAGTCCATCTCCGGTTGAGGTTAGAATAAGATATAATGTATCTGACCAACCGCCAACAAACTGATTGCTCATTAAATGGAGATCTACTTTATTATAGGCGATACAAAAATAGCTGCAGGCAATAACAAATAATAACCATGGTAATAAGAACCATAAATTTTCTCTCACATATTTTTTCAACATATCCCGCTATCGATTAGCTTTCAAAAGTATAATTTCTTTTTTGTAAACTAGTTACCTATTTCGTTAAGAATATGATCAATTTGATTGGCTGATAATTTTATGTATTCAGCATAATCTTTGGGATGCCTTCTGTGTATGTATAATAGCAAAAGTCCTGTTGTCGCATTTAATAATGTGGCTTTTATTCTCGCAGCATCTTTTTCAGTCGTTAATTTATTCTTAATACAATAGCTCCATTCTTCTTCACATAATCTATCTAAAAAAGAAATGATCAGTGCCGATGCTTCCTGGTTTCCGCCAATATCAGATAGCTTTTCAATAAAAAATAATTCAAAGATGCCGGGGTATTGAATAAAGTATTCGAGGTAGGCTTTGGTAATTGCTTTTAATTTTTTTGAACCTCTTGCAACTTTGTCGGTCCGTTCATTCACATGCGTTTCGCATTCTGTTTGAAAATCCTTTACACAATAAAACACCAGCTCCTTTACATCTTTAAAATAATTATAAAGTGTGGCAAATGAATAGCCTGCGCGTTCTGCAATATTTCTTACACTTATATTTTTAAGGCCCTCGCCTTTTAATATATCTTTTGTTGCTTCTATGAAGTAGCCCTTCATACGTTGTTCCTGAATTTCTTTTCTTTCCATATTATAAAAATGCTAGTAGTAATGAAATAATTTTGATCACTGCTTTAGTTAGATCTTTAAATGCATTTATCAGAAGAGTCTCTAAATGTCTTTCGTTCAATTCTTGTCTTGTTATCATCGTACATTATATTAACAATGCAAATTTAATGAACACTGTTAATAATTGCAAATAATTTTATTTTGACCAATAAAAAAGGAGAGACATAAAGTTGTCTCTCCTTGTAAAAATTTTATGAGTAGCAGCTAGTTTTTATCCTTGTGCATCGACATTTTTCTCAGCATATCAGCAGATATCGTATCAGAATAAAGGCCGTATGCGCTGGTAAATGTACCTTTTACATCGCCTTTTTTAGATTCAACTGCGTAGACTACATCTTCGTCAGAAGGGTTGGTTTCACCTTCAAAACGATATACTTCTACGATCTCAAATTCCTGTGGATTCAGCTGAACCTTTTTGTCGGAACAGATGATCTTATCGAATGAAATATTGAAATCAAGCGTATATCCTCTGTCTTTAAGGCCATTTAGTGCTCCTACTACTGTGTCATAAGTTTGCATAAAAAATCTTTGAATTAAAGTTACAAAATACCGTTAGCCTATCCATAGTATATCACACTATTTGTGCCAAAGTACAGTATCGGGTTAGATTACTTAACTTGCAGGCTAATTCTGAACGGGAATTTTATATAATTTACATGATTTTGAAGATCAATAGACCTTTTTAAATCATATAAATCAAAATAATCCTGCCAAATCCATGTTCAGACAAAAGTAAAAATATAGCAGAGAAGACAAATTATGAGTAAAAAGCATTCGGAACAGGTAAAAAAATCATCGCAAATATTAATTGTAAAGGGTAAGTTAGATATTTCACGCAGTGGAATGGGGTACGTAATTGTAGAAGGTCAGGAAAAAGATATCATTGTTAAGCCCAACGATTTTGGACAGGCATTTCACGGAGATACGGTAAGGGTACAAATTTCAAAAGATAATAGCAGAGGTAATAGAATAGAAGGAAAGATAGTTGATGTGGCAGAGCGCAAGCAAACCGATTTTATTGGTACTATCCAGGTAAGTAAGAATTTTGCTTTTTTTGTAACTGATTCAGAAAAACCGGTTCCGGATTTTCATGTTGGACTAGATAAATTGAATGGTGCGGTAGATAAAGATCGCGTAATAGTGCGCTTGATAAAATGGGGCAAAGGTGATAAAAAGCCCGAAGGTGAGGTTGTATCAATAATAAAAGCTGAAGATATTAATGATATGGCAATGAAAGAATTGCTTCTAGAAGCAGGCTTTCCACTTTCATTTGATGCTGATGTGATGAAAGAAGCTAATGAGCTTTCAGATGTGATTACCCGCGAGGCGACTAGAGTTAGAAAAGATTGTCGGGATATATTGACTTTTACAATTGATCCTGTAGATGCAAAAGATTTTGATGATGCTATTTCCATCAGAAATTTAGATAATGGTTGTTATGAAATTGGTGTGCATATTGCCGACGTAAGCCATTTTGTAAAACCGGGTACAGCTTTAGATAAATCCGCTTACGACAGAGCAACAAGCGTGTATTTACCGGATAGAGTAAATCCTATGTTGCCGGAAAAAATCTCTAATGAATTATGCTCTCTTCGTCCAAACGAGGATAAATATACTTTCTCCGTTATTTTTCAAATCACTAATAAGGCAGAGATCAAACATAAATGGATCGGTAGAACATTGACCCATAGCAATCATCGGTTTACGTATGAAGATGTGCAGGAAGTGATTGAGAAAAAAGATGGTCCGCATCATCCTAAAGCCCTTTTGTTATTAAACAATTTAGCAAAACAATTTCGCGCTGAAAGATTTAAAAATGGCGCCATTAATTTTTCTTCGCAGGAAGTTCGTTTTAAATTAGATGATAAAGGAAAGCCGATCGGTATTGTAGTTAAAGAAAGCAAAGAATCTCATCAGCTGATCGAAGAATTCATGTTGTTGGCTAACAGAACCATTGCAGAATATGTTTCAAAAATAAAGATCAATAAAGAACCAATACCTTTTCCATACCGTGTGCATGATACACCAAGCGAAGAAAAATTGAAACCTTTTGCAGCCTTTGCAAAAAAATTCGGTTACACATTTGATATGGATAATGAAGCTGCCATTGCTAAATCATTTCATAGTTTATTGAAAGATGTTGAAGGTAAGCCTGAACAACATGTGCTGGAACAATTAGGCATACGGACAATGGCGAAAGCTATTTATACGCCTGAAAATATTGGTCATTATGGTTTAGGATTTGAGCATTATTGTCATTTTACTTCACCTATACGTCGTTACCCGGACGTAATGGTGCACAGAGTTTTACAGGAATGTTTAGATAAAAATCTGAAGCCTGATAAAAAGATGGAAGAGAAATGCAAGCATTGCAGCGACAAGGAAAGAAAAGCAATGGAAGCAGAAAGAGCCGGCAATAAATACAAACAGGTTGAATTTATGCAGGATTATGTGGGAGATGAGTTTGATGGAATTATCAGCGGCGTTGCATCTTTCGGTTTCTTTGTAGAAACGGTATTGCATAAATGCGAGGGAATGGTAAGCGTTCGTGATCTAAGTGATTATGATGATTTTCGTTTGGATGAAGCTGATTATGCATTGGTAGGCATGCGCACAGGAAGAAAATTCAGAATGGGAGACCAGGTTAAAATAAAAGTTGTTTCAGCTAATCTTGCCAAGCGTCAGCTGGATTATCATTGGATACCAAATGAAGAAGAAGGAACTGTAAGTACAGTTAAGAATAATGCTAAACTGGCAAAAGGGAAAAAAATAAAATCGAAAAAATAACGAAACTAGTTTCGTGAAAAAATAATTACTTCGCACAAAATTTGTTTATGCTGAACGGGAAAAAAATTGTTGTTGTACTTCCAGCCTATAACGCAGAAAAGACATTAGAAAAAACATATCGTGAAATTCCTTTTGAAATTGTTGATGACGTGATATTAGTGAATGATGCCAGTAAAGACAATACGGTTGAAGTCGCAGGACGTTTAGGTATTCGTCACATTATAACGCATCCTCAGAATCGTGGGTATGGCGGTAATCAAAAATCTTGTTATAATAAAGCATTGGAATTAAATGCTGATGTGGTAATAATGTTGCATCCTGATTATCAGTATACACCATTGCTAATTCCTGCAATGAGCAGCATTATTGCAAATGATTTGTACCAGGTAGTATTTGGTAGTCGTATTTTAGGAAAAGGTGCATTGAAAGGCGGTATGCCCATGTATAAATACATTGCCAACAGAATACTTACGCTTTCGCAAAATATATTAATGGGACAAAAGCTAAGCGAATACCACACAGGTTATCGTGCTTTTAGCGGAGAAGTATTACGCAAAGTAAATTACGAAGCTAATAACGATGATTTTATTTTCGACAATGAAATGATCGCGCAGATCTTTGACGCTGGATTTGAAATTGCGGAAGTAACTTGTCCTACGAAATATTTTGATGAAGCCTCTTCTATCAATTTTAAAAGAAGTATGAAGTATGGCTTTGGTGTGTTAGGTGTTTCTTTCGGCTACTTTTTTAAGCGCTTGAAATTGTATAATTCTCCGATTTATCAGCATAAGAATTAGTGATTGCTTAATTGCTTAATTGATTTATTGTTTAATTGTTGATTGGGATTTGTATTAAACAATTTAACAATCAGCCATTCAATAATTAATCATAAGCTTTCTTATCAATATTTTTCCCAAATGTCCCTCTTGTACGTTTCCAAAAACCTTCACGTTGTTCTAATGAAATAAAATTCTCTTTGAATGCTTGCTTGTATTCAATAGTAGGATTGACCATTGAAGGTTCTAATGTTTTTAAAGTATCAAACACAATAGGGATAAGGTCTATAGAAGGATCTAATTTGTGTGTAAACCTGTGTAATTGTTTCGATTGAAAAGGGTCGGTAGCCAAAGCTATCGTTTTAAATCCTGCCTTTTTAGATTTTTTATAAGAGTAATAAACGTTTTCAGTACTGTGTTCTGCCTTTGTTTCTATAAAAATATTTTCTTTAGGTATACCAATGGCTTCTGCATACATGGCCATTATCATCGCTTCGTAATAAGGTGTATGCACTGCGCCGCCAGAGTACATGATATTTTTAGCAATGCCTTTATCGAATAAATATTTGGACCAGTAAACTCTTGCTTTCATGATCTTGCTCCATTGCAGACTATCAACATCCAAAGGAACACCCGGCACAATAATAATGTCGTATTTTTTAGCACTGGCTTTATCAAAATATTTAACGCAGGTTCTTTTAGAAAATGCGCAGCCGCTGAGTGTTGCTGCAATTAAAAGGTATATAAAGTGTTGCGGTTTAGTTTTTTTTGTTGCCATTAAAGCAATTTGGCTTTAGATTTGTTGTAATATCGGCCTCAATTGTATAACCAATTTATAAATAAATCATGAGTAATAAAAATATTATCATCAGCGGTGCATCGGGCGGATTAGGAAGAGATGTAGTAAAGAAATTAAGCGACAGCGGCTTTGCGTTATCGTTAGTGGTTGATAAAAAAGATATCGATCTGTTCAACGATCTCCCTAATCAATTTTCAGAAGCCGTCGATCTGTTGGATGAAAAAGCTTCAATAAATTTTGTGCAAAAAGCTATTGCAACAAAAGGAGGCGTATATGGTGCAGTATTATTGGTAGGAGGGTATGCGCCGGGAGAATTAGAAAATGCAACAGATGCAGATATTAGAAAGATGGTTGATCTGAATTTCTTCACTGCTTTTCATTTGGTAAAACCATTATTGGCTCATTTTGAACAACAGGGGCTTGGGCAAATTATTTTGGTTGGATCAAAGGCTGCACTGGTAGCATCGGAAGGGGCTAAATCATTTGCGTATGCGTTATCTAAATCAATGGTAATAACCTTGGCAGACATGATCAATGCAAATAAAAAATATCCTAAAGTAACAGCCTCTGTAATTGTTCCAAGTACAATGGATACACCTGCAAACAGGGCTTCTATGCCAACTGCAGATTACACAAAATGGGTTCCTACAAAAGATGTGGCCGAAACAATTGATTTTATTTTAAGTGATGCGGGTAGTAATTTAAGACATACTGTATTGAAAATATACAACGAGAGTTAAAACTAATTGAGATGAAAAAAGCATTGATAACAATAGGTCTTTTAATATTGTCTAACACGTTTATGACTTTCGCATGGTATGGACATTTGAAATTTAAACAATGGAGCTGGTTCAATGGTTTAAGTTTGGTTGGTGTGATCCTTATCAGCTGGGGAATTGCATTGTTTGAATACTCTTTCCAGGTGCCGGCCAACAGAATTGGTTTTACAGAAAACGGCGGCCCGTTTACATTGTGGCAACTAAAAGTAATTCAGGAAGTAATTACGTTAACTGTCTTTACTGTCTTTACTATTGTCTTTTTTAAGAATGAAACCTTTAGAGTGAATCACTTGATTGGGTTTGGTTTCTTGATATTGGCGGTTTATTTTATTTTCAAGAAATAATCATTTCTTCAAACTATCCACCGGTAATCTTTTATAAAAAGCAAACCCATTCTTCTTATACAATTTGATAATTCCCGTCACAGTATCAAGTCTTTTCGCATCTTGTATTTTAGTAGATAAATAAGTTGGCTTATCAATATTACCATGTATCAGCCATTCATTATTTAATTCATTTGTATTTGGGTGCGGCATGCTCTTCGAATAAAAATATTGTGCGTAGCTTTTATAACCTACCGTTTCAACATACGCATCTTTTCCCTGTTGCGCCTCAAAAAATTCAATATTGGCTCTTTGGGAAATAGCTTCAATTTTTGGCGCAATAATTACACTCGTTAAAAAGCTGCAGATAGTTAATGAACAAAAAAGTATGATCGTTTTTTGTCGTTGATTTTTTGAGATGAGATACGTTAATACACCGATCAATAAAATTAATCCGCCGATAGAATCTGTCCAAACCCAATCGACATCAGCTTGTAAATTTCCTCTTGCAAAAACATCCTGTACTTTATTAACCCACATATCTTTGTGAATCATTACAAAAGGAACAGCAGTAATAGCAATTGACATGATTATTCCAATCAATCCCAGCAAGCCTTTGAGCCAACTATTTAATTCAATTTTTCTTTCCCATAGATCATTAATGCATATCGCTGCTATAAATGTAAGCGGGAACCAGCAAAGAGATGAGTAGTGTACAATTTTCGTTTTTACAATGGAGAATAATATCAGTGTTACCCAAAACAATATCAGCATCCATTTTTTAAATGCTTTTTGTTGAGGTGTATTGACTGTTATAAACTGTCCTCTCATAAAAAATACAGACGCAGGAAAACAACCGATCAATAATACCCACCAATGATAAAAGAATGGTTCGCCATGATCAGCTTCGCTTGTGCTAAACAACCGTATTTGATATTCGATAAATTGAATTAAGAACCATGGGCCGTTTTTCACAAGATCTACACCAAACCATAAAAAGCATACAGCCGTTATTGTTATAATGATGGTAAGCAGCTCTTTCCAATTAATGAAGAATTTGAATCTGCTGGTCAACACATAAGTGCCGTAAGATAATAGTGCAATAACTATTGCTACCGGCCCCTTTGTTAATACGGCTAACCCTAAAAATAATCCTACTAAAAAAGCATATTTTATTCTGTTGGTTGTGTTAAGCGTTAAAAAATAAAAATGATAAATGCTTAAAATAATAAAGAGGTTAAAACACGGATCAATAATACCACTCTTAAAATACAAGAAAGTTAATATTGTCCCGAGGTAGATCATTACCCAAATTCTCGCAACATTTTCATTGAATATTTTTTTGCCGATACGGAATATTAAAACCAGCGTAACAATTCCACATACTGCGTTTGGAAACCTTGCGGCAAATTCATTCACACCAAAAATCCTCATGCTGACAACCTGCAGCCAGAAAAAAAGTGGTGGTTTTTCCCAAAAACGCTGGAAGTTTATCTGTACGGAAAAATAATTATGCGAGATCATCATTTCTCTGGCACTTTCTGCAAAATTTATTTCATCCCAGTCAAATAGATGAACATGGCCCAAAAAAGGCATGAATAATATAATGGCCAGCAGCGCGATCGTCCACTCGTTCTTTAAAATGATCTTCATATTAATAGTTTCCTCACGGCAAAATAACCAAAAGATTTCTATAAAAAATAACCCAGCTGTTTTGAATCAGTTATTTTTGTTGTAAAGCTTTATTCAATGCATTCATTCAAAGAGTTATCGGAAAAGATCAATACTCATTTTCATGTCCGTCATTTCCCCGAAACTCCCGCTAATTTATATGAAGCTGCCGAATATATTTTACAAATAGGAGGCAAGCGTATTCGCCCGGTAATGTGTTTAATGGGGAATGAATTGTTTGCTGAAATTAGTGTTGATGCTTATCACGTGGCTGCTGCCATTGAACTGTTTCATAATTTTAGTTTGATACATGATGATATAATGGATAAAGCGCCACTGCGCAGAGGTGTGGAAACGGTACATATAAAATACGGCGAATCAACCGCATTATTAGCCGGAGATGTAATGCTGGTAAAGTCTTACGATTATTTAAGTAAGATAAAAGCAGATCATTTACCAAAAGTGTTGCAATTGTTCAATAAAGTCGGAAGAGAAGTCTGCGAAGGGCAACAGTTAGACATGGATTTTGAGCAAAAAGAAACTGTACAGTTGGAAGAATATGTACACATGATAACACTAAAAACTTCGGTGTTATTAGCGGCAAGTTTACAATTTGGCGCTATATTGGGTGGAGCGGCAGGAGATAGTCAACATCATTTATATGAATTTGGTAAAAACCTGGGTATCGCTTTTCAGATCCAGGATGATTATTTAGATGCATTTGGTGATCCGGAAAAATTTGGTAAGCAAGTTGGTGGTGATATCATTGCCAACAAAAAAACATTTTTGATGATACATGCTTTAGAGACAGCTTCTCCGGAACAGCGTGCCGAACTAAAAAAATTAATGAAAGAAAATCCGCAGGATAAAGTAGCCAAAGTATTACAGATATTTAAGGACTGTAAAGTAGATGAGTGGGCAAATCAATTGAAAGAAAAATATTTGCAAACTGCGCTACAACATTTAGAAGACACAGCAGTGCAGGCTATTAGAAAAAAGCCTTTGATTGAATTAGCGGGATATCTTATACAAAGGGAAAACTAAAAAATGAAAACCCAAAAGTAAAACTACAATGGCCAACCAGCTTTTTCGCAAGAAGAGTATTACTGCAATTTTGAAAGATGCAGAAGATGGTTATTCTGATGCGGAGCACTCGGCCGGTTTACAAAGAGTATTAAAGGTTAAGGACCTTACTGCAATGGGAATTGCAGCTGTAGTGGGGGCAGGTATTTTTTCAACTATTGGTGATGCTTCCTATAATGGTGGGCCGGGTGTAATTTTATTGTTCATACTGACCGCGGTTTGTTGCGGATTTTCTGCTTTGTGTTATGCAGAATTTGCTTCTCGTATACCCGTTAGCGGTAGTGCTTATACTTATGCGTATGCATCCTTTGGAGAATTGATCGCCTGGATCATTGGTTGGGATCTGTTGATGGAATATGCTATCGGCAATGTTGCCGTATCCATATCCTGGAGTGCTTATTTTGTTAATTTCTTGGAAGGATTTGGCATTCATATTCCCGCATATTTAACCACAGATTATTTGTCGGCCTTTCGTGGTTTTACGGATGCAGCCAAGCAACTTGCTTCAGGTGCAAAGCTTACTGATTTGAATGATGGTATTAGAAGTGCCTACCTGGCCTGGACAAGCGCACCTGAATTTGGTAGCATTAGGATCATTGCAAATTTACCTGCGTTATTAATTGTATTGCTCATCACATGGTTGGTGTATATCGGCATTAAAGAAACGAAACGTGCTACTAATTATATGGTGGCATTAAAAATAGTTATTGTGCTGGCTGTAATTGCCATAGGATTTTTTTATGTGGCACCTGCAAACTGGAGTCCATTTTTGCCTAACGGATTTGGTGGTGTGATGAAAGGAGTGTCTGCTGTTTTCTTTGCCTATATAGGTTTTGATGCCATATCAACTACAGCTGAAGAATGTGAAAACCCACAAAGAGATATTCCCAAAGGAATGATCTATTCTTTGGTGATCTGTACGGTATTATATATTTTGATTGCGATCGTTTTAACAGGAATGGTTTCTTATAAAAATTTGCAAGTGGCAGATCCGTTGGCTTATGTATTCAGAGCTGTGCATTTGAATAAGATCAGCTATATAATATCTTTTAGTGCTGTAGTTGCCACGGCCAGCGTGTTGCTTGTTTTTCAACTTGGTCAACCAAGAATATGGATGAGCATGAGTCGTGATGGATTGTTGCCGAAAATATTCAGTCGTATTCATCCAAAATATAAAACGCCTTCTTTTTCAACTATTCTAACTGGATTGGTGGTTGGTATTCCCGCATTGTTTGTAAATCTTACGGAAGTAACAGACCTCACAAGCATTGGAACTTTATTCGCTTTTGTATTAGTTTGCGGCGGTGTTTTATTATTGCCCGCGAAGGAAGAAGATCTTTCAGGAATTAAGAAGTTTAAAATGCCTTATATCAATTCGAAATTCATCGCACCTGTTTTATATATTGTTGGATTGATCGTTTTATGGAACAATTTTATCGGACTATTTCATTACAATGGCGATTGGATAGAGTTTAGAGAAAAATTGCCATTTTTTCTTTTCGTTATTCTTGCTACAATTCTTGCCATATTATCATTTATAAAAAATCTATCCTTAATTCCGGTACTTGGTTTAGCAAGTTGTTTTTATTTAATGACGGAGCTAGGTTACAATAATTGGCTGCGCTTTGTTATTTGGCTGGTTATTGGGTTGGTTATTTATTTTATGTATAGTCGCCACAATAGTAATCTTGCCAAACAAAATACATAATTGCTAACTTTGTGCCTCAAAATCCATTAATCCATTAATCAAGCAAATCCTGCTCAGACAAGATAAAAAATGAAATACGAAATAGGCGATAAGATATTGGTATTACTTTCTAACGAAGAAGGAAAAGTAGTAGAGATCATTAACGATAAAATGGTAATGATAGAAGTGAAAGGTGTAAAGTTTCCTGCCTATATGGATCAGATTGATTTTCCTTATTTCAAAATGTTTACAGAAAAGCGTACGGAAAAACAGCGGACTAAAGTATACATCGATAATGTAAAAAGAGAAAAAACACCTACCAAGCACAAAGTGGCGGAAGGTGTGTGGATCAATTTTTTACCAGTGTACGATAAAGATGTATTTGATGACGATATTGTAGAGAAGATCAAAATCTTCCTTATTAATCAAACTGACACTGCATTTAGTTTTACATACAATTGTATGATCGGTGGAGATAGTAGTTTTCTTTTAAAAAATTCT
>DATHNB010000265.1:0-10917 GCA_035486495.1 Ferruginibacter sp.
TATATTTTGTTGTGGATTGATGAGGCTTTCAAAATGCTTCACCACACTTGTACCATCATGAATGTACACTGCAATTTCCATAATGCCATTTGCCGAAGCATGGCCTCCCGTGGTTTCTATATCTACTATTGCATACATCAGAGAACAAATATAGTAATACTAAATTAATTAGTAACTAATAATTGAGATAATTTCACACAACATATTTCTAATATTCATACATTGTAAGTGAAACTTAATATGTATGTCAACACTAACACCAGGTCAATTAGTACAACAATTTACAATGCAACCCCATCCCGAAGGTGGTTATTACAAAGAAACTTACCGTTGCATACAAACAATTCCCCAGCAAGCCTTATCACGAAAATTCTCGGGCGATAGAAATATTTCAACTGCTATTTATTTCTTATTAGAAGAGGGAAATTTTTCGGGATTTCATAAAATAAAAAGTGACGAATGCTGGCATTTTTATGCAGGTGGCCCAATGAACATTTACGTAATTCACATCAACGCACATTTAGAAACAATAAAATTAGGTAACGACATTAGCCAATCGCAAACTTTTCAACACATAGTGCCAGCCGGCTGTTGGTTTGCGAGCGAACCTGCACAAAGCACAGCATTTAGTTTTGTTGGATGTACCGTTGCGCCGGGATTTGATTTTGAAGATTTTGAATTAGCGAAAGCCGAGGATCTGATAAAGCTATATCCACAACACAAGGATATTATTAAAAGGCTATGCAGACAATAATTTTCTACCTTAACTTCACTTAAAATATAACGATATGCAGTTTCAACTTTCTGAAGAGCATTTAATGATACAAAAAGCGGCCAGGGATTTTGCTGTTACAGAATGTTTGCCGGGTGTTATTGAAAGAGATGAGTTACAAAAATTTCCTAAAGAACAAATTACAAAATTAGCCGAGCTTGGTTTTATGGGGATGATGGTTAAGCCTGAATATGGTGGTAGTGGTTTAGATACTATCAGCTATGTATTAGCGATGGAAGAAATTAGTAAAGTAGATGCAAGTGTTAGCGTATGTATGAGTGTTAATAATAGTTTGGTATGTTATGGTATACAGGAATATGGTACAGAAGAACAGAAGAAAAAATATTTAACCCCATTAGCACAAGGCAGAAAAGACAACGAATTATACATCGGTGCTTTTTTATTAAGCGAGCCGGAAGCTGGTAGCGATGCTACTTCACAACATACGATCGCTGAAGATAAAGGCGACTATTTTTTATTAAATGGGACGAAAAACTGGATAACAAACGGCAACAGTGCCAGCATTTATTTAGTAATGGCCCAGACAGATGTAACTAAAGGCAGTCATGGGATTGATGCTTTTATAGTAGAAAAAAATACACCAGGTGTAACTGTGGGTGCCAAAGAAAATAAAATGGGTATCCGCGGCAGCGATACACATTCTATAAATTTTACGGATGTAAAAGTCCCAAAAGAAAATATGCTAGGCGGTGAAGGCTTTGGTTTTAAATTCGCGATGAGGACATTGGCTGGTGGTCGCATTGGCATTGCCTCTCAGGCATTAGGTATTGCAAGTGGTGCTTATGAAAGAGCAATTGCTTACAGTAAACAACGTAAATCTTTTGGTAAAGAAATTATGAATCATCAGATCATACAATTTAAGTTGGCGGATATGGCAACGAGGATTGAAGCCGCCCGTCTCCTCTGCTTAAAAGCTGCCTGGGAAAAAGATCAGCATTTAGACTATACCGTTAGTAGCTCTATAGCAAAAGTATATGCGTCTGAAACTGCCATGTGGGTTACAACAGAAGCAGTTCAAATTCATGGTGGGTATGGATTTGTAAAAGAATACCATGTTGAAAGAATGATGCGTGATGCGAAAATTACACAGATATACGAAGGGACCAGTGAAGTACAACGTATTGTAATTAGCAGATCGATACTGAAATAGCATTTGTTTGGTTGATAGAGATAGAACGCAGATTTTTATGATCATTATGAAAAATCATGATTAAATCATAAGAATCATAAAAATCTGCGTTCTATCCAATTGTATTAATAATATGAGTATTAACAAAGAAAAATACATTGAGATAATTAAAGAACTTGGCAACAAAGTAACATTAGTTGCCGTCTCCAAAACAAAACCTGTTGAAGATATTGAATCCTTGTACGATCTTGGTCAGCGCGATTTTGGAGAAAATTATGTGCAGGAATTAGTTGATAAAGAAGCTGAATTACCTAAAGATATTAATTGGCATTTTATCGGTCATCTGCAAAGCAATAAAGTAAAATACATTGCACCATTCGTTCATTTAATTCACGGCGTTGACAGTTTTAGTTTATTAAAAGAGATCAATAAACAAGCCGCAAAAAATAACAGAACAATCGATTGTTTGCTACAGATCTACATCGCCAAAGAAGAAACAAAGTTTGGTTTAGATGAAAAAGAGTTAAATGAATTAATGCATCAATTAACAATTGAACCATTAAATAATATATCAATTAAAGGCTTAATGGGGATGGCATCTTTTAGCGATGACAAAGAATTGATCCGATCGGAGTTTAAATATTTAAAAGAATTAGCGGATAAAATAAATGCTCAATATTCAATACCCAATGTTCAATGTTCAATTTCAAGCATCGGCATGAGTAGTGATTATACCATCGCAATTGAAGAAAGTAGCAACATGGTTCGCATTGGTAGTTTATTATTTGGCGAAAGAAATTATTCGAAATAATGGCATATAAAGTAATTATAATCGGGGCTACATCAGGCATTGGAGAAGAACTAGCAAAAATATATGCACAACAGGATTGTGTTGTTGGCATCTCCGGCAGAAGACAAGAATTATTAGACTCACTGCAACAACAATTTCCCGATAAAATTGTAACGGAATGTTTTGATGTTACAGGAAATGAGAACAAAAAACACATAGAAAATCTAATTCAAAAACTTGGCGGACTTGATCTCTTAATTTACAACAGCGGTTACGCGCAACTTTTTTCAACCTTAAGATGGGAAATAGAAAAACAAACAACACTTGTTAATGTGAACGGTTTTGTGGAGATAATAAACATTGCAATCAATTATTTTCTAAAACAAAAGAAGGGACAGATCGCTGTTACATCTTCTATTGCAAGTATAAGAGGGAATAGTCTTACTCCTGCGTACAATGCCAGCAAAGCATATGTTAGCAGTTATATGGAAGGCTTATCTATCAAAATGTATAAACAAAAACTACCTATTTATTTAACCGATATACAACCCGGCTTTGTTGATACAGAAATGGCGCAGGGCAATGGAACATTTTGGGTGGCACCTGTTGAAAAAGCTGCTAAACAAATTTACAAAGCTATTAAAAACAAAAAGCGAAGGGTGTATGTTACTAAACGATGGTGGATCATTGCGCAGATCTTAAAGGTTGTTCCCTACTCTATTTATAAACATATTGGTTAGATACATTTTGTTAAATCCATTATGGTTATTGTGTATTTTATTGCCATATTTCATCTTTTAGTTTTAACTTTAATGGAAGAATTTGATTATGCATCATAACGTAACTATGTCGGCAAATTTTGAGGCAGAAAAAAACAGAAAAGCTTTTGCTTATACAGTTGCTATCTGCGCTATTCTTCTTTTATTATTTTTCTTTATCACCTGGAAAACATCTCAACCAACAGCCCCGGTAGCAACAGATCTTATAGAAATAAATTTAGGCAATAATAATGACGGCTTTGGTAAAGATCAACCTTTGATAAAAGGTGATATGTCACCTACTCCTGAAACACCACCGAAGGAACAACAAGTTGCAGCAGCACCAAAAAGTAATGCTTCGCAAGATGATGTTAACCCAGATGATAATGCAGAGAAAGATGCAGCACCTGTTGTAAAGCATGAAAAAGAAATTCATAAAGCAACCATAAAAGCTCCTGTTAAAACAACTGACAAACCAAAAATCACTATGCCGGTTGCTAATCAAGCTCCTAAGCCGGAAAAGCCAATGTTCACGTACAACGGCCCGGGTAAAGGAAAAGGTAATGGTGCTACAGTAGATAATGGATTTACAAGTCAGGGTACCACTCCCGGCGGTAAGGGTGATACAGGAGATCCATCAGGCAATCCTGATAGTTATGGGAATGATGTTAAAGGCAAATCAGGCATTACTGTCACGAGAGGTACAAGACCTATCAATATGGGTAATTTAAAATTTGAAGATGACTTTACACAAAATGCAAAAGTATATTTAGATGTGACTTATGATGCCGATGGAAAATATGTAAGTTCTACTATTTCAAAAGGAACAACTACGCAAGCTGCAAATATTATCGGTATTGCTAAACGCAAAGCTGCTGAATTAAAATTTCCTCCAAGTGATGATGGTGGAGTTTCCACTATCTTGCTTAACTTTAAGGTTCAAAACTAATACCAACCCATCCATTATAATAAGCCCAATAAAATTCGATAAGAGTTTATTGGGTTTTATATTTGCAGTAATGAATTACGAAGAAACGCTTGAATATTTATATGCCCAACTCCCAATGTTTAGCAGGATTGGTGCAGCAGCTTACAAAACGGACCTACATAACACTATTGCATTATGCAAGTCTTTAGATAATCCTCATACAAAATTTAAAAGTATTCACGTAGCAGGCACTAATGGCAAAGGTTCTACCAGTCACATGTTAGCTGCTATTTTACAAAAAGCAGGTTATAAAACAGGATTATATACGTCTCCACATTTACAAGATTTTAGAGAAAGAATAAAGATCAATGGCGAAATGATCAAACAAGATTTTATTGTTGATTTTGTAGCGAAGACAAAAAAAATATCCGAAGAAATTGAACCCTCCTTTTTTGAACTAACAATGGTAATGGCTTTCGAATATTTTGCGGAAGAAAATGTAGATATTGCTATCATTGAAACAGGACTTGGAGGAAGATTAGACAGTACAAATATTATTACACCGCTCATATCTGTTATTACAAATATTGGATACGATCACATGAATATCCTGGGCGATACACTTGAACAGATCGCATTTGAAAAAGCAGGTATCATCAAACAAAATGTCCCTGTTGTAATTGGAGAATATACAGCAATAACGAAACCTATCTTTCTGGCAAAAGCAAAAGAATGCAATGCACCAATATCTTTTGCGCAAGATGAATTTACCGTATCTAATATCCAATTAAAAACAAAAGAACTGCATTGCGATGTAACAAGTAACAAAGAAGAAATAACTGAATCATTTACGCTTGACCTGAACGGCTCTTACCAAATAAAAAATTTATGTGCTGTTTTGTTTGCCATAGATATTTTGCGGGAAAAGCATTTCACCATTAATGATACAACAGAAAAATATGCATTAGCACACGTTAAAGAAATGACAGGTTTGTATGGAAGATGGGACGTAATACATGAGCAACCTACCATTGCACTAGATGTGGCACACAATGAAGACGGAATAAAACAAGTATTATCGCAAATATTAAATTACAAATTGCAAAATTCAAAAGTGCATTTTGTATTGGGAATGGTAAAAGATAAAGACGTTGATAAAGTATTGACACTACTTCCTAAAGAAGCGCACTATTATTTTAGCAATGCGCATATCCCAAGAGCAATGAATGCAGCGGAATTAAAAGAGAAAGCTGCTATACAAGATCTGATAGGTAGTAGTTTTGACAATGTAAACGATGCTATACGATCAGCAAAAGAAAAAGCCGCAAAAGATGATTTGATCATTGTTTGCGGCAGTGTATTTTTAGTTGGCGAAGTTGATAGATGAGTAGCTAAAAAAGAGTATTTTAAAATTTGTCGTTACTGTCTTTATTTGTACTGCTATTACCCCCACATGAATTCACAAGGAATTCCAGCGCTCTTTCCAAACGTGCCTGATAGTTACTTGATTTAACCGCATAGTTATTCAGTAATACAAACTTAAAAACCGGTAAATCTTCTGGTGCAGACGATTTATGATTATAGCTTTTTGTTAAGGTAATTGCATTGTCGCCCAAACTATTCATTACAGACATACTATCCGCTGCAGGAATATCAGCCGATTTATCATAACGCGTTTTAACAACTCTACATTGCGTCAGATCAATTGTTGTCGTTGTTGAAAAATCAGGAGAACCGGTAAAAGGTTTGGCTTCCTTTATGATCAAATGGCAATCCTGAAGAGAAACGACAACTGTCTTAACAGGATAAGAATTATCTTTTAATAGCCAATAATTATTTAAAAGGACTTTGTTAATAAAACTTATAGCATCATCATTTGTAGGCGGAGCCGTATTAGTTTGTGCTTGTGATGTAAGAGCGATAAATAAAAAGACTACGAATAGTAATTGTTTCATGTTAGTTTTTATTAGTTAGGTTTATTGTATGGAAATGTGGTATTCATCTATTGCAATATATATTATAAAATAGGATTAAGCAAACCTATTTGTTGTATGCTCGTTAAGATATAGGAATAATATGCTATGCCATCTATAAAAAGCCTTAATAATGTAATTATAGCATCATAATATTGTACTGGTGTCTTGCCGTAAAATATACACCCAGACACCAGTACAGTCAGGCATTAATAAATGATATATCATATTCTATAACTGCTGATATTGATGCCTTGTAAACTATTTGTTATGGCGTTCTTTCAAAATTCCTATTACATCATTTAAGGAATATCCTTTTGCTTGTAATAAAATAAGATAATGGAATAGTAGATCAGCACCTTCATTTAAGAAAAGCTCTTTACTGTTATCTTTCGCCTCAATCACTAATTCAACAGCTTCCTCTCCCACCTTTTGCGCGATCTTGTTGATTCCTTTATCAAACAAAGAACTTGTATATGATTTTTCTGAAGGATTGTTCTTTCTATCAACAATGATCTGTTCCAACTGTAATAAAAAATCACTCGGAACATTTTCTTCGTTCCAGCAAGTATCTGCACCTGTATGACAGGTAGGCCCTGTTGGTTTTACTTTGATCAACAACGTATCATTATCACAATCAACCTTAATATCCTTCAACAAAAGGAAGTGTCCGCTTTCTTCGCCTTTCGTCCATAACCTGTTTTTACTGCGACTATAAAAAGTAACTTTTTGCAGTTCCTGAGTTTTAGTAATTGCCTCCTGATTCATAAAACCCAGCATCAACACCTTTCCCGTACTATCATCCTGAATGATAGCAGGCACAAGCCCATCGCTATATTTTGCAAAATCGATGTTCCATATTCCATTAAAAGACTGATTTGTATTCTGACTCATAACCTAACGTTTATCTTTTGTTGATGTAAATAATTTTTAAGATCCTGTATTTCTATTTCTTTATAATGAAAAATGCTGGCCGCTAAAGCCGCATCAGCATTAGCATTTTTAAACACATCTTTAAAATTTTCCATTGAACCGGCTCCGCCAGATGCAATTACCGGAACAGGAAGCATTTTAGATAGTTGAGCAGTTATATCTAATGCAAAACCATTTTTAGTTCCGTCATTATTCATTGATGTCAGCAATATCTCACCTGCGCCTAATTCAACTCCTTGTTTAGCCCAATCGATTGTTTTGGTATCAGTTTTAGTTCTTCCTCCATTTAGATATATATACCACTCACCATCCTCTTCTTTCTTTGTATCGATCGCTAATACCACACACTGACTACCAAATGCATTGCTCAATTCTTTTAACAGCTGCGGATTTTTATAAGCAGATGTATTAACAGAAACTTTATCGGCTCCGTTTTGCAATAAGACAGATACATCATCTACAGATGATATTCCTCCACCCACAGTGAAAGGTATATTGATATTGGCTGCAATTCTTTTAACCAATTCAACCAAGGTCTTTCTTTTTTCAACCGTCGCTGTGATATCTAAAAAAACTAATTCATCAGCACCTTTCTGGGAATATAACAGTGCTAACTCAACGGGATCTCCTGCATCGCGAATGTCAAGAAAGTTTACTCCTTTAACAGTTCTGCCATCTTTAATATCCAGACAAGGTATTATTCGTTTTGTTAGCACAATTAATGATTGATTCGTGATAGTTCTTTTAATGTTACTGTTCCTTCGTAGATAGCTTTACCAATGATAGCCCCACTGCATCCTATTTCTTTTAATTCGATCACATCATGAAAATTACTTACACCACCACTTGCAATCAATTTGATCTCCATATGCGTTTCCATAATTTCTTTATACAGATCGATCGATGGTCCTTGCATAGCGCCATCTTTTGAAATATCTGTACAGAAGATATTCCTAACGCCTAACGCCAACATTTTTCCAATAAATGAATCAATATCAATTCCTCCATCAACTAACCAGCCGCTTATTTTTATTTTTCTATCCAGCACATCGGCACCGATCAGGAATTTATCAGGGCCGAATTCCAGCAACCACTCTTCTAATATCTCAGGATGCTTTACAGCTAAACTACCTATTGTAACTATTGCTGCGCCTGCATTTATGATGTCGCTTACATCAGTAATTTTTTTTACACCGCCGCCAAAGTCAATGGTCAGACTTGTTTGAGATGCAACTGCCTCCAACACTTTCAGGTTAATTATTTTACCTGCTTTTGCACCATCCAAATCTACCATGTGCAATCTTTTGATACCCGCAGCTTCAAATTCTTTCGCCACTTCAACAGGATTTTCATTATAAATTTTCTGTTGTGCATAATCTCCTTTTGTTAGTCTTACGCACTTACCATTAATGATGTCTATTGCGGGAATGATATCCATTCTGTATCGAATATTTAATATTGATTATTTAATATTTATAAAATTCTTCAAGATCCTTTCTCCAACAGTTCCAGATTTTTCCGGATGAAACTGTACCGCATAAAAATTATCTTTTTGCAAAGCCGAACTATAGGGCAAAATATAATCTGTTGTTACTGCTGTTTCTTTACATAAAGCAGCATAATAACTATGTACAAAATATACAAATGCATCTTTATCTAACCCATCAAACAATACCGAATTGTAATTATAGATATTGTTCCAGCCCATTTGCGGCACTTTTATCGTTGGGTCGTTAGACGTAAATAATTTTACAGATGTATCAAACACACCTAAACAGTTAGTATCTCCTTCTTCCGAATGTGAGCAAAGTAATTGCTGACCAAGACAAACACCTAACACGGGTTGTTTTAATGAAACGATAACTTTATCTAAACCTCGTTCAATCAAATATTGCATAGCAGGCGCAGCATGTCCAACACCTGGAAAGATAACTTTGTCCGCTTCAGAAATTTGTTTTGGATCATCGGTAACAAAAGCGTTTACCCCTATACGTTGTAAAGCATAGAGAACACTTTGGACATTGCCGGCGTTATACTTGATGATGGCAACCCCCCCGCCCCCCTGAAGGGGGGATCTTGGAGCAATAATATTTTTAGATTCTCTTTCCATTATAATGATTCAAAAGTCCCCCTTCAGGGGGATTGAGGGGGGGTTTACAATATACCCTTCGTCGAAGGCAATGCATTATTATTAATATCTTTTTTAACCGCCATTTTTATCGCTTTCGCAAAGGCTTTAAAAATAGATTCAATTTTATGGTGCTCATTCTCTCCTTCTGCTTTGATATTTAAATTAGATTTTGATGCATCACTGAATGATTTGAAGAAATGATAAAACATTTCGGTTGGCATCTCTCCTATTTTTTCTCTTTTGAATTCAGCTTCCCATACGATCCAGTTTCTACCACCGAAATCGATTGCTACTTGTGCTAAGCAATCATCCATCGGCAATAAAAAGCCATAGCGTTCTATTCCTCTTTTATCGCCTAATGCTTTTAAGATTGCTTCACCTAAAGCGATACCTGTATCTTCTATTGTATGATGTTCATC
This sequence comes from Ferruginibacter sp., assembly GCA_035486495.1. GTDB lineage: Bacteria > Bacteroidota > Bacteroidia > Chitinophagales > Chitinophagaceae > Ferruginibacter. Next base: position 9,855 of record DATHNB010000265.1, read on the forward strand.
AATATGCAGATCACCTTTGCACTGAATATTTAAATCAATATTTCCATGTCTTGCAATTTGATCTAACATATGATCAAAGAAAGCCAACCCTGTACTGATATTCGCTTTACCAGTTCCATCTAAATTAACTTCAATACTTATTTTAGTTTCGTTGGTGTTACGCTCATGTTTTACAATTCTCGGAGGCATTTTCAAAAACTCATAAATAACTTTCCAATCAGGAGTTTCCAATGCAATGGTATCTTTTCTTAACTCATCGATCGAATCCTTAATTTCAGCTGCCCCTAATGTTGCATCAGTTACCAACCAGATTCCTTTACTCCCTAAATTCTTTGCTAATTGTATATCCGTTATTCTATCGCCAATTACAAACGAGTTGGCCAGATCATACGCAGGGTTGTTAATATATTTCGTTAACATTCCTGTCCTTGGTTTGCGTGTTGGCGCATTATCTTTAGCGAATGATTTATCTATAAATGTTTCAGCAAAATGAATTCCCTCATTCGCTAAAGCTTTCATCACAAAATTTTGCACCGGCCAAAAAGTATCTTCAGGAAACGAAGCTGTTCCCAAGCCATCCTGATTTGTTACAATCACTAATTCGTAATTAAGCTCTGTCGCAATTTTACGCATGTAATAAAATACGTCAGGATAAAATTCTACTTTTTCAAATGCGTCTAACTGATACGTTGGTGGCGCTTCTTTGATAAGCGTTCCATCACGGTCAATAAATAAAACACGTTTTTTATCGGTACTATTACTCATAGCTTTTTAATAAATTGATTAGTTGTTGATTTTCATCCGGTGTACCAATTGTTACACGCAGACAGTTTTCACAGTTTACTTCTTTACTCCTATTTCTGACAATCACACCATTGTCAGATAAATATTTATATAATTTATCAGCATCTTTTACTTTCATCAAAAAGAAATTAGCATCGCTTGGATAGATATATCCTACAAAAGGAAATGCAGCCAATTCTTTGATCAATAATTCTTTTTGAGCAACTACTTCTTTTATCCAATTGTTAACCTGATCTGTATTTGCCAAAGCATCGACAGC
>DATHNB010000266.1:0-9733 GCA_035486495.1 Ferruginibacter sp.
AGTAACATAATCGTGCCATAGTAGGAATAGTAAATTTATGTTTAAGTAGTACCCGTTCTTAAAATTCCTCAGATGGTAGAAAACAATACACGAGAACTTTAATCAATAAAAACAAGTATTCGAATATTTTTCATAAAACCCTTTATAGCAAAGAATTGTAACCATAACAATTAATTAATAAAACTTGGCTGCATATTGGAATAGTATAAGGAAACAATTGTTAATCATTTAAAACTAAAATCATGTCAACAGGTAAATTAATAACAGGGATATTAGCAGGTGCTGCTGTAGGAGCCGTTTTAGGCGTTTTATTCGCGCCAGATAAGGGCTCTGAAACAAGGGCAAAAATTGCTCAAAAAAGCGGCGAACTAACTGATGCTATTAAAGAAGGTTATGGTAAAGTTGCTGAAGCCGTAACAAGCAATTTCGAATCAATGAGAGAAGATGCAATGGATTTCGGCAGACAAAAAGCTACCAATGCAAAAGATGAATTTAATAAGCACTATGCTTCTTAAAGAAAGTATAGTTGTATAAAATACAACTATCGCTTAAAAGCAGATATGGATAAACCCATATCTGCTTTTTGTTTATTAGGGATATCCCGCATACGTATAATTTTTCCACAACAATGAGGAATAGGCTCTACAAATCAAGCTAATTAAGGCTTTTCAGGCATATACTATAAAGTGGTACAGCGTTTGAATTATATACTTTAGTTCAAAAACATTATTTTAATTTAAACTAGATTATATGATAGCAAAAGATAAAAATCTAAATTTTCTCAGAAAGAAAATTGGAGAAATAAAAATAGCCATGTTTAAAGCAGAGATAGATTCTGTTTTACAATTACCAAACAATATTATTTCAACCATTAAAACCGATGAAGATGGAAACATTTGGTTCTTCACATCATGCACTAATGATGATTACGCAAAAAATATTAATGACAGCTTCTATGCTTACCTTGAATATTATCAAAAAGGGAGTGAATGCCGTTTACGAATTGGAGGAAAAGCATCCATCGTTAAAAGCGATAACGAATTTATTGATTCTCCATTAAAGGAAAAGATAGTTCTGGTTAAATTGAACATTATGCAAGCAGAGTACTTCGAAAAGAAATTCACAACACCTTTAAATGGAAAAATAATGAACATTCTAAGTCAGCTGTTTTGGCCAGACAATGATTATTCTAAAACCTATCGTTTTTCTTAATCACATAAAATGAAAAATAATTTCACAAAATAAAAACCGGCTAAATATTTAGCCGGTTTTTATTTTGTGAATGACTGCCAAGATATAGGAAAGCAATAAATCAAAAAGCTCTTGTCATGCTGAGGAACGAAGCATCTCATTTATAAAATAACAGAATGATTATTGAAGATAAGATGCTTCGTTCCTCAGCATGATAAGAGAAGCTGGCTGAATATCAGTTTTACTATTTTTTAGCGATGTTTAAAATATTGTATTTCCTGTTCGTGTTTTTTAGCTTTCTCAAGCGAATTAAAAGTTCCCAGGTTTCTTCTTTTATTGGTTTTAGGATCTTTATGTATAGAGTAAATTCTATATTCTCCTGATCTTAATTTTCTTATCATAAAATAAACTTTAAAAGTTAATTACTCAGTATCAGCCTCGCTATAACTATTATTTTCTTCATCTTCCTCGCCAATATCTTCATCTTCTTCATCATCGTCTGAACCAGGCACATCTAGGTCCCTACCTGAATTATCGCTGGCAGAACTTTTTTCATTAAGTTCATCTCCGTCTTCGTCAGTATCATCCAATTGTGCATTTTCAAGATCTTCATTATCGGTTGAATCATCCTGATCGGTTGCATCAAGTAGTGCGATATCTTCCGATGTAATATCATTTTCTAATTCTAACTCATCCTCATCATTACCATTAACGATTGGATCCCATTCTCTGCCTTCAGCATATAAACGACTATCTTCTAAATTGTTGTTTTTCATAAATTTATTTTTATAGGTGACTAATTGTTTTATTATAATGCCGCAAAAACGTGCCAATAACTTTAATAAACAACTTTTGTCTTAAACTTAAATTTAATTTCACATTAAAAAGCGAGGTAATAATTACCTCGCTTTTTTAATTCTTTATTATCTGATAAGCTAGCTTATCGAACATCAATCTGCACATCCGTAGGAGGATCCATATGACGATGATGATAATATCTATCGGAATGCCGGTGATGTTCATGGTAATACATGTGCTCATAACAGCCGCTCGAGATAGTTACAACGGCAGTCAGCAAAACTAATATCGCTAATAAATTCTTTTTCATGATCCTGATTTATAAATTTAAATTGATTTGTTGAGTCTATAATATATGTCCATTTTTAGAAGTATGTAAAAGTTCTACTCCTTTTTCTTTAAGCTCCAATCCTTTCTCCCTGATCTTATCAGCATTCCCCGCAACTAGTTTTGCAATACCTACTTCTATAACTGTTCCAAATAATCTTTTTATAATATTATGAGAACCTCCCAAAAATATTTTTTTACTAAGAAACCCCGCTCCTAATCCAATGGCAGCATTCACCACATTGTTTTTAGTTTCTGAAGAACCAGTGATCCTGTTAAATTCGCTTTTGATAACATTTAGTGGTCTTAAGCTTTCATACGTTTCATGAAACTGTGCAACCAACATTTCTTTTTGTTTAATCTGTTTCTGCTCTAATTGATAGATAGCAGCTTTAAGACTAGTTGAGTTACTGATATACATATATGATCAATTAAAAATGCTTTTAATAATAAGGTTATTAATTGGAGCTTTCAGCCATTTATTACGCGAAGAATACAATATGGCAATAACTATCAAATAGAATCCTGCAACAATAAAAAAACCATAATAAATTTCACCCATACTATGTCCGATCAATAGTGCTACTCCAATATTGAACATCAAAAAAAATGATGCAACAAAAAGAGCAATCACCATTCTAGCAGCAATAGAAGAAATTACATCTGATGATTTATCAATCGCTTTTAGCTTAAATAGTTCAGCTTTTGTTTCGAGATAATCCTCTGCATGCCAAAACAAAGACTCTATATGATTATTATACTTTTCCATATTGTAATTTTTTATCTGTTATTGAATAATAAAAAATCAAGACAAGGAATGTTTCACATTTGCTTTAATACTTGCTAATTTTTCTTTACCATTTTCAATGGTCTCAACAAGATCATCGATCTTATCTTTGATAGCATCTTTAAGATCAGCTCCGGCTCCCATTAATTTTCTTCTTGTTTTTGAACCTTTATATGGAGCAAACAAAAGGCCTAATGCAGCGCCTGCAGCAGCGCCTATTAATATACCTGCAATTACTTTTTGAGATTTCATGACTTTAATTTTATTTGTTTAATAATATTGTTATATTACTTATGTATCTAAAAGGCTGCCAAATTTATATCTCCTAAAATTCAATACTACAAAGCATTTAAGACTTTTCATCCGTGCAATGTTTTCCCCAAATGAGAAGTTTATATCTCAGCATCTTCAAATACTAATGATGAGTTGTAGTAGAATCTTTTACAGTATCTTGTTTTACATTCGGTCTTAATTTTAAAGAGTCTTGTATTTGTTGTATTCTCTTATCTTCAAGTTTTTTCTTTTTCTTAAAATAACCTCTTAATAAAATATTGTGTTTAGCTGCTTCCATGTTCTCACTTAGACCTTTTGTTCCCGATTGTAAATTTTTCAGTGTTGAATCTAACCTATTGGCAAATGCCGGATCATCTACCATTTCCGATAGGGCGCCTTTTCCACTATTCATTTTTGTAGTAAATGCAGCAAATTGATCTGAACTTGTTTGCAGATTAGCCATAGTACTTTTCAGATTATCGGCAAATCCTTCATCTCCCATTAGCTTATTTAATACGCCATTATTATTATTCATTTTATAGGTAAACAATGCAAGCTGATCGGTAATAGCTTTAGCATTATCAGCCGTGCTTTTTATGCTTCCCATTATTTGCTCCATATCTATTGGAGCGTCTGAATTTAAAATATCGTTTTCCTGAATCGATGGTTGACTAAAAGTACCGGAGCCTATTACCAATACTTTATCTCCCATCAACCCATCAGAACCGATTGAAGCCGTGGCATCTTTTCTAATAAAACGCTGCACATCTTTTTGAACAATTATCTCTACCGCAACAGTAGTATCAGACATTATCTGGATATTATCAACTGTACCAACATTTATTCCATCAAAGCGTACATTATTACCTTCCTGTAATCCGCTTACACTTCTGAATACCGTTCTCAATTTAAATGTAGAGCCAAAAAGATTTTTCTGTTTCCCGACTAAATAAATAGTAACAATAAAGATCAACAGCCCTACTGTCACAAACATGCCCAATTTCCATTTATAACTTCTTTCCTTTTTCATACTATTTATTTAATTATTAAAGAATGATCTCACCCATCCATCCTCACTATTTTCTAGTGATGAATAAGTTCCTTCGGCTACTATTGCACCATCTTTTAAAATAACTATTCTATCAGCCGTTAATTTTGCACAGGCCATATCGTGTGTGATAATGATAGAACTTGTTTTATTTTTTTGTTGTACAGCGAGTATCAATTCGCTTATCTCTTTTGAGGTGATCGTATCCAAACCTGTTGTAGGCTCATCATACAGCATTATTTCAGGCTTTAGGATCAATGTTCTTGCAAGGCCAATTCTTTTACGCATTCCTCCTGATAATTCTGAAGGCATTTTATCAATTGCATCTGCAAGGCCCACATCATTCAATTCTTCCAATATCATATCTTCTCTTTCTTTCACAGAGAAATTTTTGAAAGAACGGCGTAAAGGAAAATCAAGATTTTCTCTTACTGTCATCGAATCATACAGCGCCGCACTTTGAAAAAGGAAACCCGTTTTTATTCTAACATTATTTAACTCCTTACCTCGTATGTTTTGAACATTTTTATTTAAGACAATAATTTCTCCTTCATCAGGTGTAACCAATCCTACTATGCATTTTATTAAGACAGATTTTCCCGTTCCAGATTTTCCTAGCACAACAACATTTTCTCCTTTATTAATGGTTAGATTAACTCCTTTTAATACTTCATGATCACCAAATTTTTTATGCAAATTTTTAATTTGAATAACATTTTTAGTCAGGCTATTACTTGTTGCTATTGGTAGTTCTTCTACTTGCATAAAATGATTATTATAAAAGATCAATAATTTGTACGGCCAGCATATCTATTATAAATATTGTAAGCGATGCCATTACTACTGCAGTGTTTGCTGCTTTACCCACGCTCTCTGTTCCACTATCAGCGGTATATCCATTGTAGGTGCCAATAAGGCCAATAAAAAAACCAAAGAATACAGATTTGATCGTTGCCGGAATGATATCAATAAAAGCAATTTTTTGAATCGCATGATGAAAGAACCTGATCAACGAAACATGATCATGAATATTAACACCCACAAAAGCACCAAACATTCCTATTCCATCTGCAAATAATACCAATAAAGGGATCATTAGAGTAGTAGCCAAAATTCTTGTAACAACGAGATATTTAAAAGGATTAATGGCAGAAACTTCCATCGCGTCGATCTGTTCGGTCACTTTCATCGATCCTAATTCTGCACCAATCCCTGAACCTATCTTGCCTGCGCAGATCAATGCTGTAACCACCGGTGCTATTTCTCTAATCAATGATAAAGCAACCATTCCCGGCAACCACGATTCTGCTCCAAATTCGGCTAAGGTTGGCCTTGCTTGTAAAGTCAATACCAGTCCCATTATAAAACCAGTTATCCCAACTAAGGGTAATGATTTATTTCCTATTTTATAACATTGAATGCTAAAAGCTTTAAACTCATAAGGAGGTAAAAACATCTCTTTAAAAAAACGCATTGCAAACTGCGTGATACCACCAACATCTGCAAATGCCTTTTTTAAATAATCAGCCGTACCTGATCCAGTAGTTGATTTTTCATCAGTAAGAAGAATGGAAGTGTCAATATTTTCCTTCATATATTTTTTACGTTTTATTAATAATTAACCCGCTCCTTTAGCTGATCTTATTCGTTTTTAAAATGAATATTTATTTGAAATATTCCAAATTCTCTAAATAACCTATCTTCATTACTGTTTTAGAAAAGGCAATATCTATACCACTAAAAATTGGCTTGATTTTTTATGTATTAGATTAAATGAATGGTATTTGTGAGAATTAATTTCCCCAGACTAAAACTTGAACACTAAAGTATTATGATCAATATATTAAGGCAATTAAGACTGGATTATCGCATTAAAGTTGGATATGGAGCGGCTTTCCTACTCTTATTGGTTTCTTATCTACTTACCTGGTATGCTAACCAGGAACTTATCTCCCAATCAAAACTTGTTACGCATAGCAATACTACCATTACTCATATGGAAGCTCTTGCCTCCTATGTAAAAGACGGCGAAACGAATGTGAGAGGTTACCTGATAACGAAAGATGAGAGTTATTTACCCCCTTATTATAAAAGCAGACAAGATGTAAATAATACTTTTTACTTATTGGAAAATGATACAAAAGATTACACCTCTCAACAAATTTTATTGTACACTACTAAAAGTCTGATCGATCAAAAATATGATGGATTGGAGGCCAATATAAGAAGGATCAAGTATGATAGCATAAACATGAATGATAGTTCGTGGAGAAGCAATATTCAAGGGAAAATTTTAATGGATAGTATTAGAGCGGTTATAGGGCACATGAAAACTAGGGAGCAGGAATTGTTTGCTGTAAGAAATAATGAATTACATGCAGGTTATGTTTCAATGAATATTATCATTGTTACTTCTTTGATATTGGCTTTCTTATTTGCAATTTTTGGATTTATAACCTACATAAGAGAAAATAAAGCACGCAAAACAGCCGATAAAAAAGTTACAGAATATCAGGATGAATTACGGAGCCGTATCGAGGAACTTGGCATAGCCAATAAAGAATTGATACAAATGAGGCACACCGAAAAATTTGCCGCAACAGGAAGAATTGCACGAACTATTGCTCATGAAGTACGTAACCCATTAACTAATATAGACCTAGCCGTTAGTCAGCTAAAAACTGACATCGGCAATCCTGATGAAAATTCAACCATGCTGTTTGACATGATCAATCGCAACAGTAAACGCATCAATCAATTAATTACGGAATTATTAAATACAACACGATTCTTAGATCTTACTTTTGAAAATGCTTCTATCAATCTTTTATTAGATGAAGCACTCGACCTTGCGAAAGACAGGATAGAATTAAATCATGTACGTATAGAAAAAAGTTACAGCAATGATATTTGTGATATTGCTGTAGATCAAAGTAAAATAAAAATTGCCTTCCTCAATATCATTGTGAATGCGATTGAAGCAATGGAACCGGATAAAGGAATATTAAAATTAGTTACAAGGGGTGAAAACAATAAATGCGTAGTTGAGATACATGACAATGGAATAGGTATGGATACAATAGCAATAAGCAAACTGTTTGAACCCTACTTTACAACAAAAACAAAAGGTAATGGTTTAGGATTGGCTAATACTCAAAATATCATATTAAATCATAAAGGTGCTATTACCGTAGAAAGCTATCCTGGTAAAGGAAGTATCTTTACTATTAAATTCGATTTCGCAGCAACAGAACAATAACAAATAAAACTAGTCTTTTTTATTTGATAACTTACTTGCCGCATTTTCTAACTTGCGTACAAGCTTACTTTTCTTTTCGGCATGAAACTCATCCCCAAGTAATATTCCCCATGGCTTTAATTCGTCTACCCTATCAAATATTATCTTTAAAATAGCAAGTGTAGGCAATGCTAAAAACACACCCGCAATTCCCATTAAGCTACCGCCCAATAACACTCCTGTTATAGCACACAAAGCATTTATTTTTACTTTTGAACCTACGATCCTAGGCATCAAAACATTACTATCAATAAGATGAACAATCCCTAATGAAACAATTATCCATAAAATATCATTCATATTTGATGATGTAGTAAGTGTGACTAGAACAGCAAATAATATCCCGGTTATAATCCCTACATAAGGAACAAGATTTAAGATCGCGATAAAAACGCCCAAAAATATTGCATACTTTATTCCCAAACAAAGCAGGATAATTGAATTGACTGTTGCGATAATAGCCATCTCTATTAAAAGGCCCATCATATAATTTTTAACCATACTTTTTGTTTCTACCAATACTTCTTTAACTCTACTTAGATGTTCTTCAATAAAAACAGCCAGTAAAAATTTTCTTATCAAATGCCTGTAGAATAAAATAAGAAACGTATAAATACCTACCATTACGGTTAATATAAATGTTTCTGTTAAAGAAGAAAATGTTTGTCCTACATATTCGCCACCAGAGCTCGTTAGCTGCTTGGTTGTATTTCGAACAAATGTTGTTTGTTGAGTAAAACTAACATTGAATTTATGATTGATCCAATCTCTTAATGTTGCATAATGTTCAGATAAATGCTTTTTAATAGAAGGCATATCTGTAACAAAAGAGGATAATTGTGTAGAAAGAAAATAAACTAATACTACAATGATCAAAACAGCAGCAAATACAGCGGTCATATCCGCTATACCTTGCGGGATTTTTAATCTTTCAAGAAAGTTAGCAAGCGGCAATAACAAAATGGCCAACAATATTGAAAAGTATATAGGAACTATAATAGTTTTTCCCAAATAGGCTATCCATCCAATTAGAAACAGCAGCAATAATTTAGCACATAAACGTACATAGTAGGGCAATTGATTGTTCATCATTTTTATTTTAGCAGTATGCCCTTCATAAATTGAAGGGCATACCGTGTAAATTAATTATTCTTATTGAGATTATAAACTTTCGATCCAATCCTTTACTTCTTGTTTTGTTTTTCCTATTTTTTTCTGCAATCTGCCTAATAATTGATCGTCGTCACCTTCTTCATAAAGAAGATCATTATCCGTCAATTGGGCATATTGTTTTTTTATTTTGCCTTTGGTATCATTCCAGGTACCATTTAATTTAAGTTTCCAGGTTTCCATTGTTTAGTTTTAGTTGTTGAAAATTGCTAAGCGGCTCCGCGAATTACTCTTAGTAGAATTGCAATGATTGCTATTATCAGCAATATATGGATCACACCACCTGCATGATATCCTAAAAAACCAATAGCCCAAGCTATTATTAAAATTACTGCTATTACATAAAGTAGATTTCCCATAAAATAAGTTTTAAGGTTTAAATGATAATGATAAATGTGTACATATATACTTTAAAAACTTTGCCAATTATTTCAGAACTGGTAAAAATCAACGGTAGCAATGGTTTCAGAATACAACCAGCCGGGCAACGCAAATAAAAGAAAGAAAATGGGGAGAATGCTCTACAAACGGGGGAGTTAGCCGGTTACCTGCTCAACAGTTTGGTATATAATATCTCTGGTAAAAGGTTTTCCTATAAACCCATGCACACCTAATTCTAATGCTTTGGTTCTATCGGCAGAAGTATCATAGGCTGTGATCATGATAATTTTGGTTGTGGGCGAATTCTTTTTAATGTATTCAATAAAATCCATTCCCATACCATCGGGTAAATGGTTATCTAAAAAAATTATTGAAGGCGCATGTTTCTTAATAGCGTCGGGAGCATCTGACAGTAGATTAACATAATTAGGCTGCAAATTTTTGTGCTTTAAAATCCCAC
>DATHNB010000267.1:0-2308 GCA_035486495.1 Ferruginibacter sp.
TAAAATTTATACGATCTATAAAAGACAGTATACTTAAAAAAATCCACAAAAGCGTTTATCAACCTGGCCATTATTATAGTCCAATACCATCCGTTAACGAACTAAGAAAGGACTGGGATCATATATTCAATCAAGATATAAAAGATATAAAAGATATTGATCTTAATGAGAAGGGACAATGTGACTTAATAGAAAAATTTACGCAATATCATAATGAATTACCTTATACAACCAAACAATCTCAGGGTCTTCGCTATTACAGTAATAATGGTTTTTTTATAAAAGGGGATGCCTGTGTTCTATATTCCATCATACGGGAATTTCGCCCTAAAAAAATTATTGAAGTAGGTTCCGGCTTTTCTTCAGCCGTGTGTCTAGATGTGAATGAACTGTTTTTTCAAAACACTATTGATCTAACCTTTATTGAACCTTATCCTGACCGCTTATTATCTCTCTTAACTGAGACAGATAAACAAAAGATTCATTTGTTGGAAAAGCGCATACAAGAAGTTCCTATTGATGTTTTTAAAGAACTTAACGAAAATGATATCTTATTTATTGATTCCAGTCACATATCAAAAATAGGCAGCGATTTAAATTATTTATTTTTCAAGGTATTCCCTCATCTGAAAAAGGGAGTTATCATACATATTCATGATATCTGTTTCCCTTTTGAATATCCATCCAGCTGGATTGAAAATGGTATATTCTGGAATGAAGCCTATTTATTGAGAGCTTTTTTAATGAATAATAAAGCATACAAAATCTTATTCTGGAACGATTTTATTCATAAGTTTCATACTCCACTTTTAAAAGAAAAACTCCCTGAATTCACTGATATAGGAGGAAGTATTTGGTTACAAAAAACATTTGACACGTTAGAAAAATAATTGTATGTAACTATATAATAAGATTTAATGTAAATAATCTATAATTGCAGCAATAATATAGATTCCTTGTGGCTTTCAAACATAAACTAAATAAACAAGTAATCGTAACTATAAATTGGAAATGGCAAAAAAAAGAGTCCTGATTGCATCCATTCTTTTAAATATTGTCTTAATAGGCTTTTTTATAGGAAAAGAGATATTTGCAATTAACGCATGCAAAAAAATTGAACATCCTCCCCTGCCTACGATTAATCATCACTTGATGAGAATAGAATTATTCCAGAAAATGCCTATTAAACAAAATAATATTGTTTTTTTAGGGAATAGTTTAACTCAGTATTTTGAATTAGCTGAGTTTTTTCAAAATGTTAACATAAAGAATCGAGGTATCGCAGGTGATGTCACTTCCGGAGTTCTAAAAAGACTAAATGAAATAACCCAAAACAAACCTTCTAAAATTTTTATAGAAATAGGAATAAATGATATATTATCGGGTCTTTCGACGGATAGTATATATTCCAACTATTCAAAAATAATCGATAGTATACGGATTCAATCTCCGGAAACTGTTCTATATATTCAAAGCCTCCTGCCGACCTCCAAATCAATAAACAACAACGACTCAAAAGCATTGCCTCATATTATTGATCTGAATACACGATTATCCAGTCTTTGTCGTACTAAAAAAATAATCTATATAGACTTGTATTCTCATTTCTTGGTAAATAACGAGATAAATGCTGCGCTATTTTCAAAAGATCAATTACACCTTAATTCTGATGGTTATATTTTATGGAAAAACCTGATAAATGAATATGTTAAGAATTGATCAATGGTTTTCTTATTACATTGATAAAATAGAATTTGATTTTCATTGCTATTATTGGACATAAATCGAATCTATAAAGTCGATTTTTTTATACCTTTAACTTTTGACTATCTTTAGAATAAATTTTCAGGTCATTTACAATAACATCATAATTTTCAGTCTTCAACAAAGAACTTATATTATTAATAATGGTATCTAAACTCGATAATCTTCAGGCGTTAAGAGGAATCGCTGCGTTAATGGTCTGTTGGCACCATACAGATGTTTTAGTAAACATACAAAATGAAAAAGAAATTATTGCTAGCATTAAAGGAGCAACAGGCGTTCCGCTATTTTTTATCATCAGCGGCTTTATCATGGTATTCACAACCAGAAATCTATCAGGCAATCCCCTCAATAATAGTGTAGAATTTTTAACGAAACGAATTGTTCGAATTGTTCCATTATTATACTTCTCAATTCTTGTTTTTATATTAATGTGTCACAAAGATTTTATCAAATTATGGCACAGTGAATTCCCTTTAATAGCATTTAAAACGGCATTATTTATGCCCTTATTTAATGATAGTGTTGGTCCATTTTATGGACA
>DATHNB010000268.1:0-7425 GCA_035486495.1 Ferruginibacter sp.
ACCTGATACACAAAAGTGGAAACAGCAGCGCCTGATCGAACTTGGTTTCGGTATTCCACAAACATTACATTTTGTTTCTGTCAATTTTGAAACATCCTCCTGGTGGGAACAATTATTAAAAGCAGGGTTTGATATTAGCAAACCTGCAGTTGTAACCTGCACAGGCGTTACTTTATATCTCACCAGAGAAGCTATTGTTTCTACACTTGCACCAATCGCAACGCTGGCTTCCGGTTCAACACTTGCAATGAGTTTTTATTTGCCTATGGAACTGTTGGATGAAGAAGATAAATTTATGCAGCAACTAGGTGAAAAAGGTGCCCGTGAAGCAGGCACTCCATTTGTAAGTTTTTTTACACCAAATGAAATACTGGCTTTAGCACATGAAGCAGGTTTTAAGGAAGCAAAAATAATTTCAACAAAAGATGTGGAACAACTTTATTTCATGAACAGAGCTGATCATTTATCACCTGCAAGCGGAGAAGTTTTTTTATTGGCAACAACGTAGATAACCATCACAACTGGTATAACTGATTTACAATATTGTATGCTTAGAATTAATAATACCATTATATATAGTTTTACCTGCAGCAATCACAACATCTTTCACAAACACGATAAATGAAAGTAATTTTAAGTAGAAAAGGATTTGACTCACAATATGGCGGACAACCAAGTCCAATTTTGCCAGACGGAACATTACTTTCACTTCCAATTCCACAAGCAGATGACACTGTAAAATTTACAGAATTGTACTATGGGCAAAAAAGTTATTATGAAATAGTCAAAGAACTAAATCCTAAAAACCTTCAAATTAATATAGCGACAACAGCACATTTAGACCCTGATATAAGACATAGTTGTTTCAAGAACAGAAATAAAAACTGGAAACCAATTTTTGGTCAATCAGGAGCAGCACAAGGACATCTAAGAAACCAAAATGTTTCAACTAATGATTTATTTCTCTTTTTTGGTTGGTTCAAACAGACAGAATTAATCAATGGAAAATTACGATATAAATTAGGTAGTGCTAACTTACATATCATTTACGGTTATTTACAAGTCGACAAAATTTTTTGCTTTGGCGACAATTTCCCCGATTATGCTTCAGCACATTCACATTGCGACCCAAAACACAAAAATCTTTCTTCAAACTGTATCTATGTAGGCAAAGAAAATCTAACTTTTAATCCAAATTTAAAAGGTGCTGACACTTTTAAATTTTCTAAAAAAATAATGCTAACAAAAAATGGAATGACAAAGGGCAAATGGGATTTACCAAACTTTTTTAGAGAATTAAACATTTCGTATCATACACAAAATTCATTTGTTGACAATTACTTTAAATCGGCTGACAAGGGACAAGAATTTGTAATTCAATCAGACCCAAGATTGACAGAATGGGCTAAGGAAATATTTGAAGAACATTAATAACTTTCCTTGACTGACACAAGTCATCCTTCGGAAGACTTGTGTCTTATATTATATGCCGTCAGTTAATAGTTTAAAAAATAAAAGAAAAACATTTTTGCGTAGTTAAATAACTACACATATATTTGTAGTCAAATAGCTACATAATGAATTTAAGACGAGACGTATTTCAAGCCATAGCAGACCCAACAAGAAGAGCCATACTGCTGTTGGTTGCTTCGCAAGCTATGACTGCAGGAGCTATAGCGGCAAACTTTGATACAGCAAGACCCACAGTTTCAAAACATTTACAAATACTTACCGAGTGCGAATTACTTCAACAAGAGCAAAACGGCAGAGAAATTTATTACCTCACCAATGCAAAAAATATGAAAGAAATAGCTGAGTTCATAGAACCGTTCCGCAAAATGTGGGATGACAGATTTAATAAACTAGAAACAATAATGAAAAAATATAAAAGCAAATAACATGGAACAGAAAACAAAAATAAATGCCGAAGAAGGTAAACAAGAATTAATGATCACAAGGGAATTTGACCTGCCTGTTGAATTACTGTTTAGAGCCCATGCAGAGCCGGAACTCCTTGAACAATGGATGTCGAACCCTTATGCAACAGCGAAAGCGGTGAAGTTCGAAGCGAAGAAGCATGGCAGTTATCAATTGGAATCGATTGATGCAAACGGGAAGGTGATATTTAAATCCAATGGAACATTCCATGAATTTATCCCGAATAAAAAAATCACCCGGACATTTGAAATGGAGAATGCACCTATGGGTGTTCAATTGGAGATTTACGAATTTGAAAAACTTACTGACAACACCAGTAAACTCAATATGCATGTAATTTTTGAATCGACTGCTATAAGGGACGAATTGTTGAAGATGCCTTTTGCTCAAGGCCTCAGCATGGCGCATAACAGAATACAAGAGATCTTAAACAAATTAAAATAAGACACTGTGGAAAAGAGAAAATTAATTATCTATTGGATCGCAACAGCTTTATTGTCTGTTGGCATGTTGGGAAGTGGTTTGGCACAAATTTTTCATACACAAGCTATGGTTGATCTGGTGACACCATTAGGTTATCCATTATATTTCTTGTATATCATTGGTACCTGGAAAGTACTTGGCGTGATAGCTATTGTAGTTCCACGATTTAAATTGGTTAAAGAATGGGCCTATGCAGGTTTCTTTTTTGTTATGACAGGAGCCCTTGTTTCACATTTGGCAAGTGGTGATGATAGCTTAAAAGGAATTATCGGGCCATTTTTTCAGACTGTTTTTATTATCTTGTCGTGGTATTTCAGACCAGCAAATAGAAAAATTATTTCAGTCAATTAATAAATGAAATAGCATGAATCCTAAAGTTGATTTTTATTTTAGTAAAGCCGAAAAGTGGCAAAAAGAAATTGAGCAATTAAGAGAGATCGTTCTTGGCTGCGGATTGACCGAAGAATTGAAATGGGGTTGCCCTTGTTACGCATTTGAGAAAAGCAACATCGTTTTAATACATGTATTTAAAGAATACTGTGCATTGTTGTTTTTCAAAGGTGCTTTATTGAATGATCCCAATGGTATCCTGATCCAACAAACGGAGAATGTGCAAGCGGCACGCCAGATCCGGTTCACGAATCTTAAGGAAATAGTGAAGCAGAAAAAAATATTGAAGACCTATATCTATGAAGCCATTGAAGTAGAAAAAGCGGGTTTAAAAGTAAATTTAAAAAAGGCTACAGAATTCAGCATTGCTGAAGAATTTCAAAATAAGCTAGACAAAAAACCTGCATTAAAAAAAGCTTTTTATGCATTAACACCTGGGCGACAAAGAGCATACCTTCTTTTTTTCTCTGCACCCAAACAATCCAAAACCCGCGAAGCTAGAGTTGAAAAATATATCCCGCAAATTCTTAGTGGAAAGGGGCTGAATGATTAGTACGTTTGATAAGCAAAATAAATTAACTCGCTATTTTCACTATTTCAATAGTTTCATAGGAACGTTATATAGGTAGCTATAATTATCTGTTTACCAAAAAATAAGTATGTTTACAATATTATCATAGACTCCATTTTTTCATACCAAATCCGTGTAGCTATAGGAAGTGAGAGAAGCGAAGCCTTGTGATTATTTAAAGCCCTACCTATGCCTCCTATCAATTATCAAATCATTTTTCATCGCGGACAATCACGCATAGTAGTACAATTTGCACCTGATGTTTTGTGGAACGCCCGAATAAAAGCAGTTGCTGGAGCAAAATGGAGCCAATCACTAAAAGCCTGGACAATACCTGATACAACTGAAAACCGTACCCGTTGTAAGTTGCCGATAAATAACGTTGAAATTCAGACAATAAAAACGTCCGCTACCCAATTAAGCAAGAACAATAAAGAACAGTTAGCAAAATTTTTACAGTATCTGCAATTGAAAGCATATAGTGCTTCTACCGTTAGAACGTACCGAAACGAGTTTATTCCTTTCTTACAATTATTAGACAATATCCCGGCGCAAGATCTGGAGCCAAAACATTTACAACGCTACCTGGTACATTGTTTTAAAGAGGGCCTTAAGGAAAATTCTATCCATAGCCGCATTAATGCACTTAAGTTTTATTATGAGCAGGTATTAAAAAAAGAAAAAATGTTTTTTGAGATACCGAGGCCAAAAAAAACGCTGCAATTACCTAAACTTTTAAATGAAGATGAATTATACAAATTATTTAACGCACTCTCGAATAAAAAACATAAAGCCATGTTATTTACGGCTTACAGTGCAGGATTAAGAGTCAGTGAAATAGTAAATTTAAAAATACGTGATATCGATAGCCAACGAATGCAAATTTTTATAGAACGTGCAAAAGGGAAAAAAGACAGGTACGTAAATTTAAGTCCGATACTATTAGATATACTAAGGAAATATATAGCAACATATTTACCAAGGCCCAAAGAATATTTATTTGAATCGGAGCAAACTCATACGGCTTATCCAACAAGAACCGTACAGCAAATATTTACTAATGCAAAAAACAAAGCCGGCATTAAGAAAGAAGTAGGCATTCATAGTTTACGACACAGTTTTGCAACTCACCTGCTAGATAAAGGAACAGATATAAGATATATAAAAGACCTGCTGGGTCATTTTGATATTAAGACAACTGAAAGGTATTTACATGTAAGCAAGCAAAAGCTGGTAAATATTATTAGTCCGTTAGATGATCTGATGAAGAATAAACAGATAGACTGGTAAACGGATTGTTACAACTACAATATAAAAAGTATAACAGTAAATAATTGATTATCAACAGATATAAAAATGATTGAAATGGGTTTTATATCACATATATTTGTGTTATGGGCAACTATATGGACACACCCAAAGTAGGTGACATATTCCGACACAACATTATTTTTACTGACGACCAAATACTGACTTACGCCAGCATTTCGGGCGACACAAACCCTATTCACATAACAGAGGGGTATGGTGACAAATCAATGTTTGGACGCTGCATTGTTCACGGCTATTTTAGCATTAGTGTTTTTTCAAAAGTTTATGGGACACTGCTATATCCAGACGGACACATACTAATTAGTCAGAATGCTAAATATGTAAAGCCAATTTTTACTGGCATTGAATACACCGCCGTTTTTACTACTAAACAATTATTTCCTGATAAAAATAGAGTTAAGTATTTGAATGAGATTATTGAAAAACATACTGGTGAATTAAAAGTAACAGGCGAAGCTACTCTGATGAATAAAAAATATTATAATTGGAAATAGTATTATAATGGAAAGATATAAAATTAGACAAGCTGAATTAAAAGATACAGATTTTATAGTTGATATATGGATAGACGGCAATATTGAACAATATTCATCACAAAGTTTAGGCACTACGACAAACGAAGATTTGAAAAGAATAATTTCTAATCATATAACCATTCAAGACGACAACTTTAAGTTTTGGGTTTGTATAACAGATGAAGATGAGATAATTGGTTGGCAATCCATTCTTCCCTTTCATGCATCTCCAAATCCATTAGTAAGAAACTGTTTTGCTCAAAGTAGTACATATGTAAAAAAGGAATTTCAAACTAAAGGAGTTGGAAAATTTTTATTGCAACATGCCTTAAATTATTGTTCTGACAATACAGAGATTGTATATGTTATCGGACTTGTTGTTACAGAAAATTTAAAGAGCTTGAAAATGTGTGACAAATTAGGTTTTTTAAACTACGGTACTTTACCAAAAAACAAATTGAATCATAACTTTCCAAACTTTGACATGGTTATATATGAGACCTAAAGTAGCTGCCCATAACATTGGTATTGCCAATAGTGGGGCTTGACATTGGAGCAATCAGCAGCGGTAACTTTGCTGTGCTGTGGTTCGGGGCTCGACGAATAAAGCCCAGCTTTAGCTCTTAATATTTAACTTCATCAAAAAGCCAGGCAGCAGTTCCGGGCGGACGAATATAAAATTCCCCACCATCGGCAATACCTGCTCGTTAGCGGCTATTAAATTATGACACTACTTGAAATAAATTTTACGACTTACATCCCAGCGACACTGCTTGGATTGTTAGGGCTTATCTCTGGGTACCTGTATTTCTATTTTAAAAATAGAGACGATAATAAACTCAAGCAAATTCAAAGTGCGGACTCGGCTGAGAAATTGAGAGCAATTGAAATGTCGTTAAATGAACTCGGTGTATCTTTTGACACTTCCAATCTTGACTCAACCCAAAAGTTTATTTTAATTCAACAATTATTAAGAGCAAAAACAAAAAAATATCTGATAACTTCCATTACAGCCATTCTACTATCAGGTATTGTTGCTTTTTTGATTTATGACCAAAATCATAGTTCACCTGGAACACCATCCAAGCCAGACACAATTCAGGGGGACAAAGTAAATGGCGATAAAATCGAAGGCGATAAAGTTCAGGGGGACAAAGTTGAAGGAGATAAAAAAGTAATTAATAAATAGTCGTTATGAAATTTTCATTTGTGCTTTTTTTCATTTTTGGTTTCACAAGGGTTGCATATTCCCAAACCGATAATGTTAATGGTGACAAAATAACTGGGGATAAAGTAATGGGCAACAAGATTGTTATTAATAAAATAACGATTAATCAAGTATCAAAAGAAGGTTCTGGTTATTATAAAGCAATGTACAGAGCCGATTCTCTTGAACTTAATAATACTCTAACTGAAGTCTTTATGTACATAGCGAACAATTATGATTTCCCGATGAAGAAATTGCTTAATGATACTCTGACATTGTCCGACACAATATGGGTGGCAGAACTTGATGACTATGGTAAAAGAATTCAACAAAAATTAGAAAGCTTACGCAAAAATTTAATTCTTAATGACAAGCCGAATAATTTAAAACTTTGGGAGGACTACATATTGATACTCTATACATACAATCAAAATAGCTACAAATTAATTTATCAAGATAAAGTTTCGTATCCCTTTATAGAAAAGCCATTGAAAGAACGCCAAATATTTTTCAATAATTACAATAAAGAAAGTTTGACATTTTTTAATTATTATAAAAAGTATGCAAAATCCTTTCCGCTAAAGAAATACTTAGAGGACAGGTTAAAAACAAAATTCTAAGTAAACAGCCGCTAACATTGGTATTGCCAATAGTGGGGCTGGACATTGGAGCAATCAGCAGTTGTAATTCTGCTGTGCTATGGTTCGGGGCTTGACGAATAAAGCCAAGCTTTAGTTCTTAATATTTAACTTTATCAAAAAGTCAGGCAGCGGTTCCAGGCGGACGGAATACTAATTCCCCACCATCGGCAATACCTGTTCGTTGGCTGCAATATTTTCTGACATGACACTAACTGAAACTTTCAACAAATACTTTAAGACAAAGCTCATTTTATTGTGTGGTGTTGGTATTGTAGCAACATTAATTCGACATTTTACAAAACCTGACACATCTTTTCTTTTTATTTTCTGCTTTATTTCTTGCACAAT
>DATHNB010000269.1:0-20080 GCA_035486495.1 Ferruginibacter sp.
TTATTTATTTTGATCGGATTTTTTTATAGAGTATCTATCACTACATTCTTTATTTGTTTTGTGTATGTAGAATTAATTGATAAAACATATTACCTCAATCATTATTATTTTGTTAGTATTATAACTTTCTTAATGTTGTTAATGCCTGCACACAGGTATTTTTCAATAGATATTATTCGCAAGCCTTCATTAAAAGTTACACAAGTTCCTGCTTGGACGATCAATATTTTTAAGTGGCAGCTTTGTGTTATTTATTTTTGCGCCGGTCTTAGCAAATTGAATTATGATTGGATGGTTAATGCAATGCCATTAAGGTTATGGTTGCCTGCAAATGGTGCGTTGCCATTAATAGGCCCATTGCTCGCACGAACCTGGGTAGCATTTTTATTTAGTTGGTTCGGAGCATTTTTTGATTTATCGATCGCGTTTTTTTTACTCAATAAAACCACAAGAAAAGTAGCGTATATTTTTGTAGTTATCTTTCATGTATTTACGGGGTGGTTATTTAAGATCGGTATGTTTCCTTACATCATGATCTTTGTTACTGTTATTTTTTTCTCGGAAGACTTTCATTTAAAATTAATTCATCAGCTACGTAGTTTATTTAATAAGTCGTCATTGCAGGAAGTAGAAAAACCGGCTACGTTAATCTTTTCTCCTCTTAAAAAGAAAGTGCTTTATTCTTTATTATCAGTTTATATCTTATTACAATTATTATTACCATTTCGTTTTTTATTGTATCCCGGAACATTGTTTTGGACAGAAGAGGGATATCGTTTTTCCTGGCGCGTGATGTTGATGGAAAAAGGAGGCACTACTTTCTTTTATGTAAAAAATCCGCAGACAGGAAGGAAAGGCGAAGTGATCAATGCACAATACTTGACTCCGTTGCAAGAAAGAATGATGGAAACACAACCGGATATGATCTTGCAATATGCTCATCATTTAAGTGATGTATATAAAAAGAAAGGCATGAAAGATCCTGTAGTAACTGTCGAAAGCTATATTACGCTGAATGGCAGTAGCAATCAATTATACATCGACAGTACTGTTGATCTATCAAAAGAAAAAGAAAATTTTTTACCAAAAAAATGGATACTTCCATTTCAGAAGAACTAATTATAAATGAGAGTATCAATTCCAATAGCTATTTTTTTTACATTATCATCTTTGTATGTTAGTGCACAAAAATTTTCCGTATTAGATTCCGTAAAAGTAAAATCTGCCAGACAATCATTTGGTATTATACGTTTGAATGATGTTGATGGTGCAGGTATTTATGCAGGTAAAAAAAGTGAAGTAATAGTTATAAAAGATATTACGGCAAATACGGCTACCAATAATGCCCGTCAGATTTATTCGAAAATAGCGGGATTAAATATTTGGGAAAATGATGGAGGTGCCGGAATTCAATTATCAATTGGCGGAAGAGGCTTGGATCCTAACAGGACGAGTAATTTCAATACCCGTCAAAACGGATATGATATTAGCGCCGATGCACTTGGCTATCCGGAAAGTTATTATACACCTCCTGCGGAAGTTGTAGAAAGAATAGAAATAGTCCGCGGAGCATCTTCATTACAATATGGAACACAGTTTGGCGGTATCATAAATTTCAGAATGAATAGTGGCGTTGATAGTGAAAAGGCTCAGGTTGTATCAAGACTAACTGGAGGATCATGGGGCTTTGCAAATTCATCAACGAGTATAGGCGGCACTGCTAGTAAAGTAAATTATTATGCTTTTTATCAACACAAACAAGGTGATGGATGGCGTCCTAATTCTCATTTCAATGATAATACTGCATACATTTCTGCTACGTTAAAAGCAACCCGTAAATTATCTATTACTGCTCAATATACTTTTATGAGTTACCTGGAGCATCAGCCAGGTGGATTGCCAGATTCTACATTTAATCGAGATCCTCGTGTATCTACAAAAACAAGGAACTGGTTTAGAGTAAATTGGAATCTAGGTGCAGTATTGATTGATTATGCTATCAATAATAATTTAAAATTCAATTCAAGATTTTTTGGACTTATTGCGGATCGTTCTGCATTAGGTGTCATCAATACGGTGATCGATGTTTATCCTGATGGGCCACGACAGTATCGTACAGATAGTTATATGAATTATGGGAATGAAAGCAGGTTAATATACACATACAATACGAAGAGAAACAATCCATTTGTTTTATTAACGGGTGTGCGATATTATAATGGCTACACAGATAGAAGAATAGGAGATGGTAATTATGGTTCGGGCGGTACAAAAGCAGATTTTGCTTTTAATCAATCAGATAAATATGATTCTTTGAATTATTCCAGGTACACATTTCCTAGTCATAATACGGCTTTATTTGCTGAAAATATTTTCCGTGTAAATGCTAAACTTAGTATTATTCCCGGTGTGCGTTATGAGAATATTGTTACGAAAGCTGATGGTTTTTACAACAACGTTTTTGCAACCCAAACTGATTCTGTACTTTCTTATAACCTGGTTAATGAAAACAGAGTAAGTAATCGATCATTTCTGATAGGTGGTATTGGTGTTAGTTATACTCAGAGTAGTGCAACGCAGCTGTATGCCAATATATCACAAAATTATCGTGCCATTAATTTCAATGATATGAGTATTGTTAATTCAACATATTTAGTAGATCCGAATTTAAAAGATGAAACAGGATACTCCGCAGACATGGGCATAAGAGGGCATATCAGTGATATATTAAATTATGACGTTAGTATTTTTACAATTCACTATAACAACAAAATAGGTATGATACCTTCACTTGTAGTTGCTGATAAAGAATATGTAACCAATATATCTCAATCAAGAAATATTGGCTTTGAATCTTTTGCTGAAGTCGATATATGGAAATTGATCAAAGGCAGTGAAGCTAAAATGAAAGTAGCTGTTTTTTCTAATTTGTCTTTTACAGATGCAAGATATGTCCACAGTCAAAATTCATCGGTTGAAGGTAATTATGTAGAATCTGTCCCACCTGTTATTTTAAAAACGGGGATTACGTTGCAGAAAAATAGATTTACCGCAACGTATCAATATTCTTATATGGCAAAACAATTTGGAGATGCTACCAATGCAACAACCCCAAGTGATAATGGTATTTATGGTTTAGTACCTTCTTATTATGTTATGGATCTTACTGCAGATTATAAATTAAGCAAACGATTTATGTTTTCGGGATCAATTAATAATCTTACTAATCACATGTATTATACGCGCAGAGCGGATAGCTATCCGGGCCCCGGCATTATCCCTGCTGATGCGAGGAGTTTTTATTTAACACTCCAGGTTAAGCTTTAATAGGCCCTGTTAACCCTTTATTAAAAATAATGCTTGATTTATTGCTGAACATTAGTTTGTAAGTATCTTGCCACAAATTATTTATTGCATGAAAAAAGCTCAGGTTGTATTGAATGTTATTTTGGTTGTATTAATAGCTATTTTATTTTTCCTCCATTTCTCCGGCAGAAAAAAACAATGTATAGCAACTGCTAATTGTTCAGCTACAAAAGATAGTATAGGAGCTAAACATTCCGTAATTGCTTACGTTGAATTAGATTCTCTTAATAGCCAGGTTACTTTTATCAGAGATAGAAAAACAGAACTGGATGGTGAACAAAAAGGAATAGAAAATGATTACGAAAATTCATACCGCCAGTTAGAAGCAGAAAAAAATAATTTCTTAAAGAGAGGAAGTGCGATCACTCAACCGGAAGCGGAAGCATTTCAGGAAAAATTGGTTCAGCAACAACAACAGGTAGAAGCGGATAAACAATCAAGATCTCAAAAATTAGCAGAAAAAGGTGCTAAAATAATGGGGGACGTACAGGAAAAATTGAAAGATTTTTTGAATGATTATAATAAAGATAAAAAGTACACATACATCTTAGCAACTGGAACAGGTCTGGATTATATGTTTTACAAAGATTCTACATTAAATATTACCAATGATATTGTGAAAGGATTGAATGACAAAATGAACAATTCCAAGTAAACAATAATCCAATCAAATTATTTATCTTCATCCCGTTGCAAAACGGGATTTTTTTATACCGAAAACTCAATAGCTAACTTATGAATGATATAACTGCAGATAATACCAGTTTTAAGCCCTCATTAGGATTATTTGACTCTACAATGATCGTTGCGGGATCGATGATCGGCTCCGGGATCTTTATTGTAAGTGCAGATATGTTGAAGGAAGTTGGTAGTGCAGGATGGTTGCTAACCGCATGGCTGATCACAGGTTTTATGACTTTAACAGCCGCAGTCAGTTATGGCGAATTAAGCGCCATGTTTCCTAAAGCAGGCGGACAATATGTTTATTTAAAAGAAGCATATAATCCTTTGATCGGATTTTTATACGGCTGGAGCTTTTTTGCTGTAATACAGACAGGTACTATTGCCGCGGTAGCCGTTGCTTTTGCAAAATTTGGCGGTTATTTTTTCCCTTCTTTAATTTGGGAAGATGCTAATACTTTTAATCTTTTAGGATTACATGTGCACTATGCGCAATTAGTTGCAATTGTGTTGATCATTATCTTAACCTTCATCAATACGAAAGGTATAGAGGCTGGTAAAATCATTCAAACAATTTTTACTTCTACTAAACTGATCTCATTGTTTGGATTGATACTAGCAGGCTTTATTACTTTTAAATGGAACACATGGCACTTGAACTGGCAAAATGCGTGGGCAGTGCAACACATTGCAAAAACGACTACAGGCATTGGCTTTGAACCCTTATTAATAGGTGCTGCATTAGGTGCAATGGCCAGTGCAATGGTAGGCAGTATTTTTAGCAGCGATGCCTGGAACAATGTAACTTTTATAGCAGGAGAAATAAAAAATCCTAAAAGGAATATTGGTTTAAGTTTGTTTTTAGGAACACTGATCGTTACAGTTATTTATATTTTGATCAATGTAGTTTATTTGGCGAACGTGCCGCTAACTGATCTGGCATTTGCAAAAGATAACCGGGTTGCTTTAAGTGCCTCTGAAGCCATTTTTGGTGCTAGTGGTACTATCATTATTGCCCTAATGATAATGGTATCAACATTTGGTTGTAATAACGGATTGATATTGGCCGGTGCCAGGGTTTATTATACAATGTCGAAAGATCAGCTGTTTTTTAAAAATGCCAGTAAATTAAATAAAAGTAGTGTGCCCGAATGGGCATTATGGATACAATGTATCATGGCTTGCGCCTTGTGTTTAAGCGGAAAATATGGAGATCTATTAGATATGGTTTCTTTTATAGTGGTAATATTTTATGTACTAACCATTGCGGGTATTTTTATATTAAGAAAGAAAAGACCGGATGTGGAAAGACCATACAAAGCATTTGGGTATCCTCTATTACCCATTATTTATATTTTACTTGGAGTCGTTTTTTGTATTTTATTGATCATTTATAAGCCACAATTTACATGGCCGGGACTCATTATAACGTTAATTGGCATTCCTTTGTATTATCTTGCAGTTCGAAATAAAACAACTACAGAATAACTTTTCAGCAAATGAAAAAAATATTTGTAAATGGCACTTTTGATGTACTCCACATTGCACATATTCAGTTGTTGAATTATGCTAAAAGTCAGGGTGATTATTTACATGTTGCCATCGATACAGATGCACGGGTAAAAGAAAAGAAAGGAGAAACAAGACCCATTTATCCGCAGGAAGAAAGGAAATTTTTTCTGATGAATTTGAAAGCGGTAGATAACGTTTCTTTTTTTTCAACCGATGAAGAATTAGAAAATACGATCAAAGAATATGCGCCGGATATAATGATAATAGGTAGCGATTGGAAAGGCAAACCAGTTATCGGTTCGCAATTTGCAAAAGAATTAAAATTTTATGACAGAATCGAAAATTACTCAACCACAGCAACCATTCAAAGTATTATTGATAGGCGATAGTTGTGTTGATGAATATGTTTATGGTATTTGTTCGCGCCTGAATCCTGAGGCTCCTGTGCCTGTGTTGGATTATACCAGAACAGAATTTAAGCCTGGTATGGCTGCGAATGTGTATGAAAATTTAAAGTCCTTTAAGTTGGATGTAGAGTTCATCACTAATAAAGAAAAGATAGTTAAGACAAGGTATGTAGATCATAAATACAACCATCAGATACTGCGTGTTGACAGACATGAAACTTTATCGCCGTTACTTGAATCTTCATTTGATAAAAAATATGATGCCATCGTAATTTCAGATTATGATAAAGGGTTTATTACTAAAGAAAGATTGTTTGATATTGTAGCAAAGGCACATTGCCCTGTTTTTATTGATACCAAAAAGAAGGTTGTTCCCGAAAAAGAAAATTGTTTTATTAAAGTGAACGAAGTTGAATTCAATGCTCTCGTCAATCCGCCTGAAAATGTTGTTACAACTTTAGGTGAAAGAGGGTCTCGCTATAAAGATGTCATCTACCCAACAGAAAAAGCAATGGTTTTTGATGTGGTAGGAGCCGGAGATACATTCCTTTCTGCACTTACCTATTTTTATTTATTAACGGGAAGTATTGAAAAAGCAATTCCTTATGCTAATAAGGCTTCTACAATTGTAGTGCAACATATCGGTACTTATGTATTGACAGAAAAAGACGTTACTAAAATTTTAGAATAATACAGATCTATATAACTAAGAAGAACATGAATACAACTGCAAAAATAATAGTGACAGGAGCTGCAGGTTTTATAGGAAGTTGTTTAGTTAGTTTCTTGAATGAACAAGGTTATGAGAATTTAATATTGGTTGATGAGTTTGATCGTGAAGACAGGACGTTAAATCTCTTGCATAAAAAATTTATTGTTCAGGTTGAAAGAGAGAATTTCTTTGAGTGGTACCCAAAAGAAAATATAAAAGCTGATTTTGTTTTTCATTTGGGCGCACGTACAGACACGACTGAGTTTGATTATTCTATCCATCAGCATTTGAATGTTGATTACTCTGAAAAGATGTGGAAGCTTTGTACAGAGAATAATATTCCTTTAGTATACGCATCTTCTGCTGCAACTTATGGCGATGGTGCTTTTGGTTATAGCGATGAAGACGATAGTTTAATTGAAAAGCTTCAGCCATTAAATCCATATGGTGTTTCTAAAAATGAATTTGATAAATGGGCATTGAAACAAACTGCGCATCCACCTTTTTGGGCAGGGTTAAAATTTTTCAATGTTTACGGGCCTAATGAATATCATAAAGCAAGAATGGCTAGTGTGATCTTTCATTCTTTCAATCAGATAAAACAAAATGGCAAAGTAAAATTATTCAGGTCGCACAAAGAAGGGTTTAAAGATGGGGAACAACTTCGCGATTTTATTTATGTGAAAGATGTTGTGAATGTTTGTAATTGGTTAATGCAAAACAAACCGGCTTCTGCTATTTATAATTTAGGAACGGGTACAGCACGGCCATTTAATGATTTGGTAAAATCTACTTTTGCAGGTTTAGGTTTAGAACCTAATATTGAATTTATTGATATGCCTTTGGATATCAGAGATAAGTATCAATATTTTACAGAAGCATCAATGGATAAGTTAAAAGCAGCAGGATATACTGATAGTTTTTATTCACTTGAAGAAGGGGTTGAAGATTACGTAAAAAATTATTTAAGTACACATCTTTTTTATTAATATCGGACAATGATAAAATTTTTAATTATTCGGTTTTCATCAATTGGTGATATTGTTTTAACAACACCCGTTGTTCGTTGCCTTAGAAAGAAATTCCCTGATGCGGAGATACATTTTGTTACGAAAGCTATATTCAAAGATATCGTTGCTAATAATCCATACATTAACAAGGTTCATACGCTTGGTGACAATTTTGAATTAATGTTGAATGAATTGAAAGCTGAAAATTTTGATTACATCATCGATCTTCATCATAATTTAAGAACACTTCGTGTAAAAAGATTTTTAAAAGGTGTGAAATCTTTCTCTTATGATAAATTAAATATTGAAAAATTTATCTACACCAAACTTAAAATAAACATACTTCCTAAAAAGCATATAGTTGACAGAAATATAGAAACCGTTAAAAAACTTGGTGTTGTAAATGATGGATTGGGATTAGATTATTTTATTCCTGAAAGAGATGTAGTACAAAAGGCAGAGATACCGATGTCTCATCAATTTGGTTATATAGGCATTGTTATTGGAGCTACAATGGCTACTAAAAAATTGCCACTGCATAAATTAAAAGAGCTTTGCAATGCTATTAATCATCCGATCATTTTATTAGGCGGCAAAGATGATTTTTCAATAGGCAATGCTATTGAGTTGTTAGATGATACAAAGATCTATAATTCATGCGGTAAATTTAATTTGAATGAATCTGCTGATCTGGTGCGCAATGCCAAATTAATTATTTCTCATGATACCGGACTGATGCATATTGCGGCAGCTTTTCAAAGACCTATTATTGCTGTTTGGGGAAATACTGTTCCTGAATTTGGTATGTATCCTTATTACGGTGTAAAATCATCTCGGGAGTTTATGAATATAGAAGTGAATAAATTATCATGCAGACCTTGCAGTAAAATAGGCTATAATAAATGTCCTAAAAAGCATTTTAAATGTATGGAGCAAATAAACATAGAGGAAATAGCAGATCTTTCTTATAAACATTTAGGCAAGTAATTATTATTACTGCAGATTTACTTTCTTAAAACCTACTGACCTGAGGAAGTTTTCCATCATAACATTTGCAACAGCAGCAGCTTTCGGCAAAATATTTTGTTGCATAGCATCAGCGATCATTTTGTTGCGCAGTTTTATTTTTACGGTAGTTACTTCGGTATCGGACCAATTTCCTGTTTCATTAAAAGTTTCAAAGTCCGAAGGGTTGGTAATCACTTGCAAAATTTCAGCTTTGGGTAAAGTGATCGATACGGAATCATCTTTTACATAAATATCCTTAGCCGTTATTTTCGCTAGATCTACGCCTGCTAAAACCTTTCCTTTACCAACTAATACCAGTTCATTATCTAGTAAATGAATAGGAGCAGATACGCCCGGAAGTATGGGTACAGTAAATTGCTTAACAGAATCAACAACAATTTCACTATAAGCTGTGATGGTGATTAATTGCGACAAGCTATTTATTTCTTTAACAAGAATGGGTGTATTGTCAATGATAACGGGTTTAGGCGAAAATATATCTCCGAAGGATGGCAATATTTTCATTCGCTTGCATACAAATACAATGATAAGTATGCCAGCAACTAACAATAAACATCTCGTTAATAATTTACGCAAAATGTATGGTTACTTTTTTATAGCCTAAACGCGTTAAAAAATTAGTAATAAATAAAGTAGCATTTTCTTCTCCTGTATGTAAAATACCTAAGGAATCAACGCTGTTTCTTATTTGTGTTTCTGCCTGTATCGCCAAAGCATTTCTTTCTTCACTGGTAAAAGGATCGCGCAATAAATCTTCAGATTCATATTCCTTTTGTACGTCTTCCGGTTTTATACTTAAGGATATTAACTTGGCATGAGGTAATTGCAGATCAATAGTTCTGTCATCAATATGTATATTATTAGGTGTAATGGCAGAAAGATCAATGCCTGCAGTTAAAGTTGCCTTGCAGCTCATTAATATTTTTCTATTGCCTATTTTATACCATGTTTTATTGTCATTTGCTTTGATGATCTTAGTAACTACATATTGTGCAGTAGCCAGGTCACTCATTTGTTGTAATGCCATAACCTGCTGCATTTGATCCTGCAACTGCTGTTGTCTATTATTGCAACCAAGCAATAATAAAATGATAGCCATTAAAAAAATAATGTTGAATCTACAAAGCATAATAGCAAATTAGGCTGTTAATTTGTTTGTACGAAATTAATTATAAATTTGTATCCATGGAAAAAGTAGCGGTTATAGTAGCAGGAGGTAATGGCAGTCGTATGAATGTAGCTTTACCCAAGCAATTTTTGTTGATAAAAGGTAAGCCAATACTTTATTATACTCTTGCTGCATTTTTAGAAGCATATAATGATCTTACGGTTATATTGGTTCTTCCTGAAGAATTCATATCTGCCGGACAAGAAATTATCGATGCTTTTTTTGATTATAAACGTATTCAAATTACTACGGGTGGAAGTACGAGGTTTTATTCTGTACAAAACG
This sequence comes from Ferruginibacter sp., assembly GCA_035486495.1. GTDB lineage: Bacteria > Bacteroidota > Bacteroidia > Chitinophagales > Chitinophagaceae > Ferruginibacter. The sequence continues at coordinate 10,171 of DATHNB010000269.1, forward strand.
GACTGAAATTAGTTAAAGAGGAGAGTATTGTTTTTATACACGATGGAGTGCGTTGTTTATTAAGTACTGATTTGATAAAGAGATGTTATGAAGCCGCTATAGAATTTGGATCCGCAATTCCTGTGGTTGATTCAAAAGATAGTGTACGAATAGTAACAGAAGAAGGTAGTGAAGTTGTAGAACGCAGTAGTGTGAAATTGATACAAACGCCGCAAACATTTCACAGTAAAATAATATTGCCTGCCTTTAAAATTGATTACAAAGATAAATTTACCGATGAGGCGACAGTAGTAGAGGCATTTGGATTAAAGGTACATTTAGTAGAAGGCGAAGAAAATAATATTAAGATCACAAAACCTATTGATCTGGCTTTTGCTGAGAATATATTTGCAAACCTAAAGAATGTGTAATTATTTCTTTAAATAGTATAATGGCCATGGTAGGGAATTATACCGAAAAAAATAATATGGTTCGTTGATAGCCCCGAAATTTTCATAAAAGAAGGCAATACCTTCAATATCAGATCCTTCAAAATCTATCACGCTTATTTTTTCTGAAAACTCTTTAATTAATTGATCAAAAAGAAAATGATTAGCTGCCAATTTCCGGCCTGATAGCATTACTGTTGACATTACATTATAAAGCCGTTTATTATCTTTTAAAAATAATGCAACGGCTAACAAATCATTTGTCTGCGATAAAACTTTTCGAATAACTAACATATTTTTCGTCAATAAGAATGCACAGAGGTTTCTAAAAGCTTGATAGTCAGCCTTTTTTACATGAGGTATTCTTGCAGCGTATTCTTTTATATAAATGTCGATTGCTTCAATATAATCTTCGCTGTTTATATAGGTGAGTAGCATTTTATCGGCATGTTTTAAATTATTTAAAAGATCTTTTTTATAACCGATACGAATATTCTGATATAATGAAATCAATGGAAGAATAAAATTAGTATGAGGTTTTGTTTGTGGGATTATATTGCCGGTATTCGTAAAGACCTCTGCAAACGGAAATTTCGTTTTAATAATATTAATAAAGGCCTGAATTGTATTTGCCGTTACAGGTTGCTGGCTAAAAATGCCGAGTTGTTGCGTAAAAGGTGGTTGATACAAATATCGAATACCATATTTTTTGTTCCATGTAAGTGGCATTACCGTTTCGTAATCATTCAATATTAACGCATCCCAGTTCTTTGCCATCGCATCTAAATAAAAAGAGTAGGCATATATCAAACTATTGCCGGCATTGCTAATGCAGTTATCCCATTTTTGTTTGTCGATTTTATCGTTGGTGAAATATTTTATTTCCATCATTTGTGTAAAATTAATCAACCAGAGTTTGATACGCTATGGGAACGATTTCTTTCAGCTTTATATTTTGTACATCAATACTAAATGATATTCGTTTTAAAAAAGTATTTTGTTGCGGATCGCTTTTCAAAACACCATTAAAATCACTGCTGTACACTATCGGTGCATAAATATTCAATACATTTTTAAATAATGATAACTGTAATCCACCGGTATACAAGAATCTGTCTGTTGGAGGATTAACACCCCACGCTTCTGAATAGGAACCTATATCAAAGAATATCCGAAAAGGATTTTTTATCGGGATTAAAAAATAAGGTAATGTACTTACAAAATTTAATGCAGCTGCCCAGTTTGCAGATTGCCCTTGTAAGGTTGGGTTTAGATCAAATCTGAATTTTAAACCACCTGTATTTTGCATTAATAATTGCTGTGTTGCAATACCTTGATTTGATACAGGTCTATCCGGATTTGAATAAGATGCAGTGCGGCCCAGAAAATAATCACTGTAGGTATAATCATCCGTTCCATTTCCTGCGACTAATTTTGGTTGATATTGATAAGAATCTGTATTTATGCCACCGATGTAACCAAACTTAGCTGCAAACAGACGAACACTCAATCCTCCGTCTTTTATATAATTAAAGAAATAATTTCCGGTAACGTTCAATCTATAAAATCCTGAACCTTGTTGTAATTGCAACTGATAATCATAAGGATATAAAATCCTTCTGTTATCTACGTTAAATGTAATTTGATTGATGTATCGGGTTGTATTGCTACTTGATGTTGGATAATACGCATCGCCTGAACTGTCTGCAATATCTATGTAGTTATTGAATAATTTCTCTCCGATAAAATAAACCCGAAAATCAATCCAGCTAATTATTGAGCTTTTTATGGGATGATTAAAATAAAATCTTGCCGAAGGAACGATCTTATAAAAGTTCTCGAATATTTTATGGTCCGACGTGTCCATACTTTCTTCTGTTGCAAATCTTTCTCCATTTATTCCTGCTTCAATTCTTTGAAAAAAAGTATTGGTATACCAGGTATATTTCAGCTGACCAATACCATTTAATTGTTTACTGCCTGTGGCGTACAGCGGAGTTATTATAAATTGAAATTTCGGATGTGGAAAATTGCAATTAGTGATGGCTGCACCCACCATTATATTGTCATAATTATTATAACCCAGTGCAGGAAATAATCCGAGATGAAATTGTTTTTTTGTTTTTATATTTTCTACATTCCCCTTTTCATCGAGCAAGGCGAAAGAGCTGTCTACATTTTTGCCACTTACATTTTCGACCACTTCTTTAAAATCTTCTGGGTAGGGATGTTTAAATTGCCAGCGTTGATAATACTCACGCATACAACTATCAAAAAGAGGTTGCCCCAAATCATTTTCTAGTTTCCGCATCCATTCTGCGGCTTTTACATCGGTGATTAAATGGTAATTAGCCTGACTAAATTTATCTGTAGCAGTTTCAATTGGTTGATCTTTTTTTTGTTGTATTACGGTTTGTAAAATAAGCGAATCGAAATTGCAAGGCATCTGTTTCATAGAGTGATAAGATTTTTTTCTATTGTCTGTACTATCCTCTTGTTTGAAATATCTGTCCGTATAGAAATTATTCATTCCTTCGTTCATCCACAAATGATCATTGCCATTGCTTGCTAATACACTATAATTCCAGCTTTCGCCAATTCCTTTTTCAACTGATGCCGTTAATTCATTTTTGTCTGCATTTTGTGAGATGCTTGTAAGTGCAGGATATTTTGTAGTATTATTAAATGTTGAAGGGGTTTCAACTATGCTTACAGTATTATAAGGGTATTCACCTAACCATTCACTTCTTGCCAGTATAGAACTTTTAATTAAAGCAATGCTGTTTATCCAATTACTATTTACAGAAGGGAGTAAATAAACATACAGATTGATTATTCTTCCTGATTTGAGTTGTAATGTATCCTGCGCTATATTAAATCGCTTATCTGCAAACCAAACAAAATCCTGCGTATTATTTTGTTTAAATGTTATCGTTTTATCTTTTTGTGAAGAAGATGGCGGTATTAATTTTTGTTGAATGATCGATCTTAAATTTTGCGGATGATATTTTGCATTTTTAGGTTTGAAGGAATATTTATTGTACTTATCTGCAAGAAATTGTTTTTCTGTTTCAGTGTATAATTCTCCTGTTGCGGCAACAATATAATTTTCAGGTAATGTTATGTTTACTTCGTAATCGCCAAACTCGCTGTACTTGGTGTCTTCGTTAAGGTAAGTATTGATGTGCCATCCTTCAATATCATAAACAGCTATTTTAGGATACCATTGAGTGATTTCAAAAGAGCGGCCAATATGTCCGTTACCTGAAAAGTTATAAGGAAGCTTTACATGAAATGGCGTTTCAATTATTGCGCTATCATGTGGTGCGATAGGATGTGGTAATATTAATTTAATAACGTCCTGGTATTTAGGATGCTCTTCTGTTGTAGCAATAGTGCCGTCTACTTTAAAATTTAACCTGTTGATATAGCCACGTTGATCATCATCACTAAAGTAAAAATCGGTACGGCCATTTTCGATCAGCTGATCACTATGAGCTGTGCGATCATTTTTATAAGCGTTAGCTGATAAATTTATCCAGATATAACGAAGTGTATCAGGTGAATTATTGCAGTATTGTATTGAAACATTGCCATCTAATGTTTTTTCTGCATCATGTAACGTAACGGAAATTGTGTAATTAACTTTTTGTTGCCAGTAGGTAAACTGACAATAAGCAACCGGAAGTTGAAAGCAATAAAGAAAAAATAAAATAAATATTTTTTTCAATTCGGAACTGTTTACTCAAATGTAAAATAAAATAGGATAGTAAGGTTCAGATTACTTATTTTCCTTTCCCCGCAACGATAATGCTAATGGTGTGCAGCATTATCTTAAGATCAAGACCGATAGAGATATTCTCCACATACATCAAATCATACGGCATACGGCTAATCATTTCATCAACAGTGCTGGCATAGCCATATTGTACCATTCCCCAACTTGTTAAACCCGGCTTTACTTTAAAAAGATAATTGTATTCAGGATGTAATAGTTCAATTTGATCAATATAGAATTTACGTTCCGGTCTTGGGCCAACAAGGCTCATTTCGCCTTTTAAAATGTTCCATAGTTGTGGTAATTCATCCAGGCGCCATTTACGCATTGTTCTTCCCCAGTTTGTTATGCGTGTATCATCATCGCTGCTTAATTGTGGGCCGTTCTTTTCTGCATCTTGTACCATACTCCTGAATTTATAAATGGTGAAGATCTTGCCTTTAAAACCAATTCTGTCTTGCAAAAAAAATATTGATCCTTTTGATGAAGACTTTGTTCTGACAATCGAATAAATTAAAACAGGTAATAATAAAACAAGTGCTAATGCAGAAAAAACGATATCAATAAATCGCTTAATATTTTTTTGCCAACCTGGAAGCTGTCCGCTATGGACATCGATTAATGGTACGCCCATTATGTTATTTGTCTGTACGGCACCTGATAAAATATCTACGGCATCAGGAGTGATTTTAATATTTACATCTTTATCGCTCAGTTGTTGTAATATGTTAGTGAGTATGGTACGCTCATTTTTTTCTACAGTAATGATAACTTCTTCAATAGTATCTGAAGTGATGATCTGGTTAAGATCTGTCAGCGTATCATATTTTTTTATATTCTCTAGAAGATGAATACCATTATTACCATTAATGTTTAAGAAGCTGCTAATGTGATAACTCGTTGTTCCTTTTGTTTTATAGAAAGCTTCAAAAAATTGTGTGGCATTTTTTCCGGACCCGATAAGGAGTACATTAAAAAAAACTTCTTTTTGTTTAAGTTGTTTTTTTACTTTGGTTAAAATTAATAATCGCAGTAAATAGGTTACTATAAATACGGGAACAAGCAAGCTGTAAAATTCAAGATAATAATAGCCATTATCTACCTGCGGATTTTTTAAAATAAAAAAAAATAATAAAGCGACGGAACCAATGATACTAATGATCATCGTCTTAAAGAATTCATTCACTCTTGATTTCTCGTAAATGTTTTCATAAGAGCCGATAAGGAAGTATAAACTTATCCAGCCCAATACATACAAAAATCCACCTACATAAAATCCTGGAGGAACACTAAAATAATAGTGCTGGATAACGGTGCGTAAATAATAGAAGCATACCCATGTTATTAAAGCGCTGATTATATCGCTAATAACATACCATATAATATTTATGCGGGGTTGGTTCAAAGTAGGTCGATAATTTTTTGACGAAAGTCAAAGTTAATGGAACGCTACATTACGCTGCCACTGGCAATTTTAACTAAAATCTGATGCGCAACATCCATTGCTCTGTAGCCATCAACAACTGTAACCGCGGTGTTGGTATTTTGTACAATCGCGTTGCGAAATTCTTCCAGTTCCATTTTAATGGCGTTGCCTTCTTCTACTACAGGATTGGCAATGGCAATTGTCTTTTTACCATTGTTGGTATCAATATCAAACGTGAAAACATTTTTATCTTTATTGTCGGGAGAATTTAATTTAATGATCTCCGTTTTCTTTTCTAAAAAATCAATACCGATGTAGGCATCTTTTTGAAACAAACGCATTTTACGCATTTTCTTCATTGATATGCGACTGCTTGTTAAATTAGCTACACATCCATTATCAAATTCAATACGAACATTTGCAATGTCTGGCGTATCGCTCATTACGGCAACACCATTGGCAGAGATATATTTTACATTACTTTTTACAAGACTTAAAATAATATCAATATCGTGGATCATCAGATCGAGTATCACACTAACATCAGTGCCACGAGGATTAAATTGCGCCAGGCGATGCACTTCAATAAACATAGGTTCAAGTGTATGATCTTTTAACGCCAGCAACGCCGGGTTAAAACGTTCCACATGCCCTATCTGGAATTTAATATTTGCTTCTTTTGCCAGTTGTACTAATTCTCTGGCTTCATCCATTGTATTGGCTAAAGGCTTTTCAACAAAAATATGTTTGCCTTTTCTGATACCGGCTTTGCATAGATCAAAGTGTGCAAACGTTGGCGCAACAATATCAAGTGCATCGCACAGATCAATTAATTCTTCGGGATTTGTAAATCTTTTTAGCTGGTATTTTTCGGCCACTACAGCAGCGTTCTCATCATTCGGATCATAAAATCCAACTAACTCAATACCCGATATTTCTTTCCAGTTGTTAAGATGAAATTTTCCTAAATGACCAACTCCTAAAACGCCTATTTTAAGCATAAAATAAAACCTCAACCCAGAAGGGTTTTTTAATTAAAATTATTTGTTTGTCAACATTCTGCGTTTACTCATCATCGTTGTGTCACTCATCCGATAGCCATCGGATTCAGCGGCATACCTTTATTGAGCTTTTATCGACGCGTATTGTGTGCCTATTTTTTTTGTGTTTCTACTTCATTCCAGAAACCCATTTTATTGAATTTTTCAATTCGTTGTTCGCATCTTTTATCCGCCGGTATTTTTTTCAATTCTTTAATTACGGGAATAAGGAATTTTTTTAGCGTGTCGGCAGCTTCATCATAATCCCAATGAGCGCCTCCCAATGGTTCAGGTATTTTTCCATCAACCAGACCAAAGCTTATCATATCCTCAGGAGTTAAACGTAATTGTTCAGCCGCTGTTTCTTTTTTATCCCAGCTGCGCCATAAAATACTACTACAGCTTTCAGGAGAGATAACTGTGTACCAGGTATTTTCTAACATAAATACTCTATCTCCTACGCCAATGCCTAATGCACCACCACTTGCACCTTCACCAATGATCACGCAGATTACTGGAACCTTAAGGCGCATCATTTCAAAAATATTTCTTGCGATAGCTTCGCCTTGTCCGCGTTCTTCGGCTTCTAAGCCAGGATAAGCGCCGGGCGTATCAATTAATGTAATAATAGGTTTGTTGAATTTTTCTGCGAGTTTCATCAAGCGCAATGCTTTACGATAACCTTCAGGATTAGCCATACCAAAATTCCTTATCTGCCTCATTTTGGTATTGATGCCTTTTTGCTGACCGATGATCATTACAGTTTCTCCATCAAGGTCAGCAAAACCGCCCACCATGGCCTTATCATCTTTTACATTTCTATCGCCATGTAATTCTATAAAATTAGGACACATCTTTTCGATGTACTTCAATGTATATGGCCTATCAGGATGACGGCTTAATTGCACTTTCTGCCAGGGTGTAAGATGAGAGGTTAATTGTCTCTTTGTTTCAACGATCTTTTTTTCTAAAGTGGCTACCAGATTTGATACATCTGTCTTGGTTTTTTCTGAACTGGCTTTTACCTGTTCAATCTGATCATACAATTCTTTGATAGGCTTTTCCAGTTCAATGAATTGTCTGTTTTGTAATGCTGGCATTGTAGTAGTTTACCGTTAATAATTTGAACCGTGAAAGTACGACTCTGAACACGTAAAGTTAAGCCTTCAATATTTTTATTAAAAGATTTATAAAAGTTTTGTCTATAAAAAATAAAAAAACATATCTTTGCCGTCCCTAAAAATAAGGACAGATAATTCAGATTGTCAGAATTGTTTTGAAAGGCTAACCGGGTTGGTAGTTCAGTTGGTTAGAATGCTGCCCTGTCACGGCAGAGGTCGCGGGTTCGAGTCCCGTCCAGCCCGCTAATAAAAACCTAATTAATTATAAATCAACTATTTATAATTAATTAGGTTTTTTACTTACATTTTTACTTACATTTTTTAGATTGTACTGCCTATTGTTTTAATATGTATCGATATTTTTTTATAAAAAATGTATAATCCAAAACTTTTAGATATATCTAGATCTAGATACCTCTTTCATATAATGTGTTATATGGAGAAAGATTGGAATGGTAACCTAAAAAATTTGCGTTGTATCAAAGAGCTCAATATCAGTCAAAAGAACTTCCTTAATATTTTAACGCTTAATTTCCTTAAAAAAAGTTTCAAGTGAAATTTCAAAATAATCACACAATTTAGAAAGAGTGCTAACTGTAATATTAACTTTTTGGGATTCGATACGGCCGATATGGATATCGGTTTCATTATAAATTTCCTCTTGACTTACTCCCTTGATTTGACGCAGCGCCTTTATCTTTTTTGTAATTGCTGATAGAAGAATATCGTCTCTTATTTGCCCCATTGTTAGGGGATATATTTGTATTTATGTTAGTAATGAGAGTCCACAAGATGTATATTTTGATGATGTTACTGTAAAGCAATTTACGGGACCTTTGATACAAGAGCAGGCTTATTATCCATTTGGATTACAGATGGCAGGTATTAGTAGTCAGGCTGCAAAGAAAACTCCAAGTCCTTATAAATACAATGCTGGCAGCGAACTAGAAGATGAACTGAATTATTATAATACTGATTATAGAAAATATGATCCACAAATTGGGCGCTTTACAGGCGTAGATATTTTAAGTGAACAAAGTATGGGATTAACACCTTATCAGTTTGGAGCTGATGATCCTACAATGTTTAATGATCCTACTGGGGCTAAATATGAGTATCCAAACCAGATGATTCCACCTCCTAACACACCAAGTGGCGGCGGAGGTGGTAATGGTGATTGGGGCGGCGATCCATATGCAGCTTATGATGCACAAATGGATGCTTTGAGTGACCCCTTTAATGTTATGCAAAAAGGTAATGAGACTTCAGATGCTATGGAGTCTGCAAATGGAAGCAGTGCTACAGCCGTAGATGGCGGTTATACTTTCGCGGGCGCTGCTGCACAGCAAGTTGCTACTGACTTATCTAATGCTCTTGACGCTGGAAAGAATTTTAGTTTAGAGACCGATAATGATGGCAATGTAGAAACATGGCATCAAATGAAAATACAGGTACAGTTAGTGTTGGAAATACAGAGAGTTTAGGCGTAGGAGATGATGATAATACAGCTTCATCTTCCCATCTCGCTTCGGATATAGCAGGTCTTGCTGGTGGGATTGTTGAAACAACTATAGGATTAGGAAGTGAAGAATTTACATTGGGAGCTTCTACTGTTTTTGTGGCTGACGGTGTAGATAGAACAGCTACTAATTTTCACAATGTTATAGCCGATCTTTATCCTGATTTAGGACAATCGCGAATAACTAATACTAGTATAGGATCACAAATAGGTTCTAACTTTGGGCCCGATGGGCAACAGGTAGGTCAAATTATTGGGGATGTGACTATCATTGCAGTAACAGGAGGGCCTATTAGTGATTTAGCAAGTATGAGCGAGAATTTGATTAGTAATCCGCCTTTGGCAGGCGTTTATCTTTATAGTATAATTGATGCTTATAAAACAATTACGGAGGATAGTAAGAAGTAAATACATATAATAAATTCTAAAAATCATATGAGTATATCTGCAAAATTAGATTCAGAAATTTTAAATTTCATTGAAAAACAAATTAAAAAGCAGCAACAAAGTTTAATATTGTTTTTTCCAGTATTGATTGTGCTTTTTATTGCAGTTGTTGGTAGATATGAGGGAAAAATGCCTCCATGGTATTTTTACA
>DATHNB010000270.1:0-6989 GCA_035486495.1 Ferruginibacter sp.
CTGTTATTATATTAGTCACAAGATTTTATAAAGTAGAAACAGTAGAAGAAATTGAAGTAGAGCCAACCATTGCTCTCGGATAGAATGTAATTGTCTGAGCAGGAATTGTGAGCGATAAAATTTGATTTCTTGGTTAGGAGATTCTTATTCTCAACAATTTCTGTCAGACATTTTTAAATACAGTTACTAATTATGCCGGAATCATTTAAAACAACTTGTTGCTACTGCGGTGTTGGTTGTGGTATAATTGTACACAAAGACCGTAATAACAAACTTCATGTAGAAGGTGATAAAGATCATCCTGTCAACAAGGGTATGTTGTGTAGCAAGGGCATGAATCTTCATTATACGGTAATGGATACGAGTGATCGTTTGCTATATCCGGAAATGCGGTATAATAAAAATATGCCAAGACAAAGAGTTTCATGGGATCAGGCATTGGATAGGACGGTAGCTGTTTTTAAAACATTGATAGAAAAATATGGTCCTGATTCAGTTGCGTTTTATGCATCAGGACAATGTTTAACAGAAGAATATTATGTAGTAAATAAATTAATAAAAGGATTTATCGGCAGTAATAATATTGACACCAATTCAAGGCTTTGTATGAGCAGTGCAGTTGCCGCATACAAAATGAGTTTGGGTGAAGATAGTGTGCCGGTGAGTTATGATGATATAGAATTGGCTGATTGCATATTTGTTGCGGGAGCAAATCCTGCATGGTGTCATCCCATTTTATGGAGAAGAGTTGAAGCCGCAAGAGCTAAAAATCCGAATGTAAGAATTATAGTCAGCGACCCTCGTAAAACGCAAACCTGTGCATACGCCAATGTACATCTGCAATTAAAACCCGGAACTGATATTGTATTGCATCATGCCATCGGCCGCATCCTGATAGAGAATGGTGATATTGATTCCAGCTTTGTAAGAAATCATACAGAAGGTTTTGAGCAATACAGTAAACAGGTGATGAAAAGAACAATTGCAGAAGCTGCAAAAATTTGTGACATCGATGAACATTTAATTCGTGAGGCAGCTGCGTACATTGGCGATGCGAAAGGTTTTATAACTATGTGGACAATGGGATTGAACCAAAGCGTTATTGGAGTACATAAAAATTTGAGTTTGATCAACCTTAATTTAATAACGGGTCAGATTGGTAAATCTGGTAGTGGGCCATTCTCGCTAACGGGACAACCTAACGCTATGGGTGGAAGAGAAGTTGGTGGTTTGTCAAATATGTTACCTGCTCATAGAAACCTGGCCAATGAAGCAGATAGAAATTATGTACAACAATTTTGGGGTGGTAAAACGATAGCACCTAAACCAGGATTAAGTGCCACCGAAATGTTTGAAGCATTGAATGATGGAAGATTGAAAGCGATATGGATAATGGGAACTAATCCTCTGGTAAGTTTGCCCGATGTACGTATAGCAGAAGAGGGATTAAAAAAAGCAAAGTTTGTTGTGATTCAGGAAGCAAGTAATAAGCCTGAAACATTAAAGTACGCTGATGTAATATTACCTGCTGCATCGTGGATAGAGAAAGAAGGAACTATGACAAATGCAGAACGCAGAATAGCTTATCTATCAAAAGCTGTTGATGCGCCGGGAGAAGCGATACCCGACGCTGAAATAATTTGTCGGTTTGGAAAGAAGATGGGTTTTCACGGATTTGATTTTGAAAATGCTGCTGCGATCTATGCGGAGCATTGCCGTTTAACAGAAGGAACTAATATTGATATTAGTGGTTTAAGTTATGATATATTAAAAGAGAAAAGAAGTGTTCAATGGCCGTATGCAAAAAATGAAAAAGGTTTTGGTACTGCAAGATTGTTTGCAGATAAAAAATTTTATACTTCTTCGGAGAAGGCGATCATTCATTCTTTTGAGGATGTTAATTTATCAGAAAATTTATCTGCTGAATTGCCCTTGATACTAACAACAGGACGTATTCGCGATCAGTGGCACACAATGAGCAAAACTGGGAAAGTGAATAAATTAAATCAGCATATTGCCAATTCTTTTTTAGAAATACATCCCGATGATGCGATTGAAAGAAAAATAAAAGAAGATGATCTGGTTGAAATATTTAATGCAAGAGGGAATGTTCGTGTGAAAGCAAAATATTCTACCGATATAAAAAGAGGTGTAGTGTTCTTACCGATGCATTGGGGAAAGATTTTGAACAATGATTTGAATAGAGCAAATAATCTGACTAATAATTTAGTTGATCCAATTTCTAAAGAACCTGACTTTAAGTTTTCAGCTGTTGAAGTAAAAAAATATGTAAAACCAAGACAGAAAATAATAGTCGTAGGTGCAGGTGCCGGAGCTTTTGGTTTTGTAAAAAGTTATCGTGCGTTAAATACTGAAGATGAAATTGAGATTTTTAGTAAAGAGAATTTTCCTTTTTATAATCGGGTAATGTTGCCTGATTATATCAGTGGTACACAGCAATGGGCACAGCTAGTAAAGATGAAAGATGAAGAAGAAAATACTTTTAATATCAAACTGCATCGTGGTGTAAGCATCGAACATATTTATAGAGCTAAAAAAGTAGTGGCGGATAGTAACGGGCAATTGCATAATTATGATGTGCTGATATTAGCCACTGGTAGTCGTGCTGCGCTTGTTAAGGATGCACCCTCAATGAAGGGACTCTTCACTATGCGTAACAGAAATGACGCGGATAATTTTATAGAACACATTGATAAAGCTAAAGGACGTGTATTAATAGTTGGAGGTGGATTGTTAGGTATTGAACTGGCAGCATCATTAAATGAAATGGGCATCCAGTCTTGTGTTTTGCAACGTTCATCTCGTTTAATGGATAGGCAACTGGATGCATTGGGCTGTCAATTATTATATGAAGAATTGACTGAAAAAGGAATTGAAGTATTATACAATGATGAGATAGATCGTTTTTTAGGCAATAAGTCAGTAACGGGCATCCGTTTAAAAAGTGGTAATGAAATAGAGTGTCAGGCTGTAGTAATGACAATTGGAACAGTACCTAATATCGAATTGGCAAAGGCTTGTGGCATTGAACATAAACGTGGTGTAATTGTTAACGATTATTTATTAACAAATGATCCGTCAATCTACGCTATCGGAGAGATCGCAGAATTTAAAGGAATGTTGTATGGGATAACTGCTGCAGCTGAACAACAAGCTATTATTGTTGCCGGGCATCTGAATGGTGACATCTCTCAATATTACCAAGGCTCTTTATTGATGAATATTTTGAAAATGCATGGCACTGATCTTTGTTCTATCGGCTTATCAGAAATTCCATCTAATGATCCTTCTTATGAAGAAGTAGTTTTTATTGATAAGGCGAAACGGTATTATAAAAAATGTATTATCCACAATGATAAATTAGTAGGGGCTATCTTAATTGGAGATAAAACGGAATTTTTGGAGTTTAAAGATCTTATCCAAAACAAAATAGAACTATCGGATAAAAGATTAGAGTTATTACGTTCAGGTAAAAAAGCAGATCCTGTAATTGGTAAATTGGTTTGTTCTTGTGGCAGCGTTGGAGAGGGGAATATTATAAATAAAATAAATGATGGTTGTGTTGAGTTAAAAGCATTATGTCAAGCATCGGGTGCAGGAATGGGGTGCGAAAGCTGCAGACCTGAAGTGCAGGCAATTTTAGACAAAGCCTTATTGCAAAATGAAATACCGAAATTAAATAAGGTTGAAGGAATGAAAGTCGCGATTTAATAAAATATTTATGCAACAAACAAATTCAGTAAGTTTCAATTTTACCGGAGGAATCATATCGCCTGGTCATTTGAAAGAAGTATTGGAGATAGCGAATGCTGCAAAAGTATCGCACGTATCTTTTGGTTTGCGTCAACAATTGATGATGGATGTTGCGGCTAAGTATTTTGTTGAATTTGAAAATAACTGTAAAGAAAAGGGAATCAGCTTTTATAAAACGCAAAAAGATCAGCCGAATATTGTAAGCTCTTACGTTACTACCGGAATATTTGCAACAGATACCTGGTTAAAGGAAGGTGCATACAAAGATGTATTTGATTTGTTTGATTATAAGCCCGTCTTAAAAATAAATATTTGTGATAGTAATCAGCATTTGGTCCCACTATTTAACGGTCATCTAAATTGGATATCGTCTTCGTCTCAACACTTCTGGTACCTATACATTCGTTTTCCAAGAACGCAAGCTATCTATTGTTGGCCTGAGTTAGTATATAGCAATGATATTGCAATGTTATCTAAACAGATTGAAAAATTAATAGAGGAACAACAAAGACTCTACTATAATAATGAACGCGCTGATGGAGACAGTTTGTTTCAACAAACAAAGTCAACCGTAGAATATGTTGGAAAAAAGATAGATCATGATATAATATTACCGGAATTTTCTTTGCCTTATTACGAGGGTTTTAATAAAATTGATAATAACTATTGGCTAGGAATTTATAGTCGGGATGAACTATTCGCAGTTTCTTTTTTGATAGATCTTTGCAATATTTGTATGGTAACAAAAATTGGACAGTTGTATACCACTACATGGAAAAGCCTTATTATTAAGGGAATTGAGAGTAAACACAGAAAAGTGTGGAATTTTATTCTAGGGAAATATCGTATTAATGTGCGGCATGCTGCCAATGAATTGAACTGGCAGACAGAAGATAATAATGAAGATGGCTTGATCATAAAACGGCATGTTATTAGGCATTTTGATAAAGAAGATGTACGTACGGATGGATTGGTTTTTGCAGTTAAAACAAAACCGTCATCCAGTATGTTTGCTTCTATAATTATTAATAGGAAGGGTGTGCAAAGCTCAAAGCGTTTAAAATCGAAGGATCGGTTTGACATTCTACACACCAAAGATTTTAATCCTAATTCTTCCGAGCTGATTACGTTTCGCGAAGACATTAAAAAAGACCATATTGGAACTTATCTAGTTTCTCTTTGTAAAGTTTTCTATGATCAGGAGAGCAAGGAAGATCTTTTACTTGATTATAGCAACGCGCAGGCCGCTCAAAAAAATATGCTCTATCAATCAAAACTATTATATCAATGTAAACATTGTTATACTGTTTGCGATGGTGACAACTGTTCTATTTGCGATGCACCTAAGGAAGATTTTTTGCAGGTTCCTGAAAATACTTTGATTGTTGGCGTTTAAAACCAGTTACTAATCTGTTACTAATTTTGATAGAACTCTCTAGAATCCGCCTATCTTATTTTCTGTATTGGAAAATAGCCTTCACACAATTAACACGCATTCTACTGTAGTTACATTCATTCTCACTGTATTTCACTTGCCGATTGTTGCCTTTCTTTGCCTTTAGTGGCCATTTAGTTGTTACTATTTCGGTTACTAATTATCGTTAGTAGTAAAATGTGTTTCTTGATGGGTTAACAATGATACAATACGATACATAGGTTAATGTCTTAGCCGGATACATTTTTGCTAAAGACATAAAAATATTGTAAAATATTTATTAATTAGTACAAGATGAAACGTAGCTAAGTTTGAATGCGTATCACCGTTAATTCAAGTAAAATACAATAAATTGTGTTTGTCAAGATGCAGGACAAGCTATTGATTACCATTTTAAATTATTACATGATTTTGGGTTTACAGAAAGATACATTTATTCAGCAATACCTTAATGCCGGTTATTCATACGAAAACCTATTAGGCAATGATGAAAATTTGTCTAAGCATTGGGAAACATTTTTTCAATGCTTTCGTCAATTAGGGTATGATGAGGTAACTAGCCGGGAGAAAGCGGTGCTTCGTCTTTTGAAAGAAAATGGAGTTACATATAATATTCATGGCGATCCTAAAGGGTTAAATCGTCCGTGGGAGCTGGATCTGCTTCCTTTTATTATCAGCAGAAACGAATGGGATCTAATTCAATTGGGACTAACGCAACGGGCAGAATTATTCAACCTCATACTAAAAGATATTTATGGCGAACGAAAATTAATTAAGAATGGTTTGTTGCCGATGGAACTTATTTATCGCCATTCGGGTTTTTTGCGGCAATGTGTGGGTATTGATTACACGCAAAAAAATAGTTTAGTTTTATACGCAGCCGATTTAGCCCGTGGCACCGATGGTAAAATATGGATCGTGAATGACCGTACACAAGCACCATCCGGCTCTGGCTATGCGTTGGAAAATCGAACGGCCATGGTGCGCATTGTGCCCGAACTATTCAACGGTTTAAAAGTGCGCCACCTGCAACCATACTTCAATACATTAAGAGCTACCCTTAATAATATTGCACCGCATCAAAAAAATAATCCTCGCATTGTAATCTTAACACCTGGCCCAAATAATGAAACCTATTTTGAACATTCTTATTTGGCTACTTATCTTGGTCTTACCTTGGTACAGGGAAATGATTTGGTAGTAAAAGATAATTACGTATGGCTAAAAACATTGGGTGGTCTTGAAAAGGTAGATGTGATCTTGCGTCGTGTAGATGATGTGTATTGTGATCCGTTGGAATTAAAAGAAGACTCACAGTTAGGCATACCCGGTTTATTACAGGCAGTACGCAGCGGCAACGTAAGCATTGCAAACCCTTTAGGCAGTAGTATTTTAGAGAATCCGGGGTTGATGCCGTTCTTAGAAAATATTTCACAATACTTTTTTGGCAGAGATTTAATTATGCCCAATATAGCTTCCTGGTGGTGCGGACAGCCAAAGGAAATGGAGTATGTGTTAAAAAATCTTTCATCCTTAGTTATAAAAAGAATTTACAGACAATCCGGCGCACATACTTCTATTGATGCATCTACACTTTCGTATAATGAACTGGATGAATTGAAAGCAAGGATAAAAAAATCGCCACAGTTATTTGTAGGGCAGGGAAAAGTTTTTATTGAATCAAGTCCATCTTTAATCAATGGAAAAATAGTCTCCCGAAATAATTTATTCAGAACTTTTTTGGTTAGTAACGGAAATGGATATACTCAAATGGCGGGTG
>DATHNB010000271.1:0-3598 GCA_035486495.1 Ferruginibacter sp.
TCTTTTGCGGGATATGGGTACAACTATTGTTGTTGGTATATTGCTAGCAACTGCATTGGCATCTACTATTATAATTTATTATAGCAGACCTAAAAATAAAGCTGTAAGTAATAAAAATATTTCTACTCCTACAGTTGTAAAGTCTGCAAAAATTCTCACACTGGTTACAGAAAGGGTAGAGTCGAAATAGTAATTTCCCCATCTCCCATCTCTTTGTTTTAATTAAATTTTCAGACTATTTACAGAATGGGTTTATACATCATTCTTTTCTTTAGTTTTGCAGCCAATTAATGTTTATTATTATGTCAGAAGAATTAACCCTCGTTAAGTTGGAAACAGATGCTTTAATGAAAAAAGCTATTAGTCATTTGGAATCTGAATTGACTAAAATTCGTGCAGGAAAAGCCAATCCTACTATGTTAGATGGTATTGTAGCAGATTATTATGGAGCTCCTACCGCTATTGCACAAATAGCCAATATATCTGTGTTGGATGCCCGCACCATATCTGTGCAACCATGGGAAAAAAACATGTTGCAGGTTATTGAAAGGGCCATCATTGCCAGTAATATTGGGATTAACCCGCAGAATGACGGAAATATCATCCGTTTGTTTTTACCACCATTAACTGAAGAAAGAAGAAAGGAATTGGTAAAAAGATGTAATGGGGAAGGTGAAAATGGAAAAATAGCTATTAGAAATATCCGCAGAGATTCAATCGAACAAATAAAAAAATTGCAAAAAGACGGTTTAAGTGAAGATGCAGCAAAAGACGCCGAAGCGGAAGTTCAGGATCTTACAAATAGATTTATTGCGCTGGTAGAAAAACATCTTGAAGCAAAAGAAAAAGAAATAATGTCGGTATAATTGCGTTTAATTATTAGTGATTAATTGTTAATGGTTAATTAGTTCATGCTAATTTTTTATCATTAATAATTAAGCATCAACCATTAACAATTAAATATGTCGTTTCAGCTTAATGAAGAATCTTTAATCACGATTGCTACGCCACTCTACATTATTGTAATTGGCACTGAGATATTATTGAGTCATCTGCAATTAAAAAAATACTACACGATTAAGGATACAGTAATGAATATTTATCTCTCGCTTTTAAATGCGGGAATAGATCTACTATTTAGGGCTGTTTATCTTTTTATCATTTTACAATGGTTTTATGACCATCGCATACTTGAATTAAAAACACATCCTTGGTTGTATTGGCCGCTTTTATTTATACTGGAAGATTTTGTATATTATTTTGAACACAGGGTTGATCATTATTGCAGGGTGTTTTGGGCCGTACATGTTACACATCACTCTTCCGATGAATTTAATTTAACTACCGGATTCAGGTCGTCAGTATTTCAACCTTTATATCGATTCATCTATTTTATCCCTTTGGCATTTATAGGATTCAGGCCAGTTGATATTATATTTATGTATGCATTAACGCAGATATATGGAATATTGGTACATACAAAAATGGTACAAAAAATGCCGGCATGGTTTGAAGTATTGTTTGTAAGTCCTAGCCACCATAGGGTTCATCATGCTAGTAACATTGTATACTTAGATAAAAATATGGGGATGTGTTTAATTATATGGGATAAGATGTTTGGTACTTTTCAGGAGGAATTAATTGAAGAGCCTGTTGTGTATGGATTAACTAAGCCATTAGATGACCCTAATCATCCGGTAAAAATAATTTTTCATGAATGGCAAGCTATTGGCAACGATCTAAAAAAGAAAACATCTTTTTATATTAAATTAAAATATCTTTTTATGCCGCCGGGTTGGAGCCACGATGGAAGCAGTAAGACAGCAAAAGAATTAAGAAAAGAAACTACTATATAAAATCGAAATATTTATTTAAGAGGGTGCAATAAGAAAATATTACACCTTATTTTTGAGAACTTAACTAACAGTAATATTATGATACAGGAAGTAAAAGAAGGTTACGTAAAAGTTGAAACACATAATGGAATAACAAGTATTGAGTTTTTTCATCCGCAAAGTAATTGTTTGCCAACCAAGATCATAGAAGCATTGGCAAAAGAAATTCATTTTGCAGGAACGCACGATGAAACTAAAGTAATCATCTTGAAAAGTGCCGGAGATAATGCTTTTTGTTCGGGTGCTTCTTTAGATGAACTTACTTCTATAAAAACTGAAGCAGAGGGGACTACATTTTTTAACAACTTCGCACATATCATTAATGCAATGCGTAAATGTCCCAAATTTATTATTGGACGTATACAAGGTAAATGTGTTGGAGGTGGAGTAGGATTGGCCGCAGCAGTTGATTATGCTATAGCTGTGCATAAAGCAGAAATTAAACTAAGTGAATTGACTATAGGGTTTGGCCCGTTTGTAATTGGACCTGCAGTAGAAAGAAAAATAGGGAAATCTTCTTTTACTGCATTAGCGATTGACAGTAGTATGTGGCGCAATAGTGATTGGGCAAAAAGAAAAGGTTTGTATGCTGAAGTTCATGAGAATATCGAGAACATGGATGAATCGATCAATCGGTTAGCACAGAATTTATCTCACTATAGTCCGCAGGCAATGAAACAAATGAAAAAAATGTTTTGGAGCGGAACAGATGATTGGGATGAATTATTAAAAGAAAGAGCGGCTATCGGTGGAAAATTAGTTGTAAATGCATTTGCGAAAAGTGCAATAGCAAAACTTAAAACAAAATAATTTTTATTAGATGCCTAATTTTCTTTTGCTATCAGAATAAAACTGTGTTGACTCCCTTTGTAATTGTTGTAGACAAGGATATTTTTTACATTGCTTTGCGATGATTTTTTTTTCAGGCTATGTAAAGGAATGTTTTGTGTTTGCAAAATTTGGCAGGCAAACCAAACGGCGAATGCCGATACCGTAGCATACTCTCCGGTCATGTGTTTAAAACGTGCTATAGTGATATTATCCTCCAGTGTATTTTCAACAGCAGTGTAATATTTTAATAATCTGTTGTCTCCATTTTCACCCGAAATAAGAAGATCAATTTTTTGTCTAGCAGGTAAATTTTTCTCCAGAAAATATGATAATTGTTTCTCAATAAGCACTTCATCCTCAGTATGTAAAGTATGTATGGCTAGTAATTGTGCTGTTGCATTTGTTTTGTCTCCATTAACTAAAAAAGCAACTGCACTTTCTCCAGAAATACTGCCTGTAGAATTCGTTTGATAGAATTTTTCACAGGTGATGATTTCATTTTTATAGCAGCCAGATAATCGATCAATGTTATAATTATAAGCCGATGTTTCATCAACGGCACTTAATAAGTAATTATTTTCGGGATGTTCGTGTAACATCATCATAGCATCTACAATTGCATTTTCAAATGCTAATCCGCGGTGTACATGCGTAATATTGTAATTTTTATTCTTTGTTAATAAACCCAATTGCCCCGCAAGTGCGTTGGGGGTGCTTTGTACAAAATTGCTTGGCGTTAGTATACCCTCTTCGTATTGTATTATTTGATTGAGGAATTTAATACAATCTTCCATCCCGGCATTTGATGTACCGATGATAAATCCATCAATACGAGAAAATTCTTTGATAATTGGTAACGCTGCACCCACGCC
>DATHNB010000272.1:0-2260 GCA_035486495.1 Ferruginibacter sp.
TGCAGAGGCAATTGCGGCGTTTGCAAAGAAGCATAATTTATGGATGATAGAAGACTGTTGTGACGCTTTAGGTGCAACATATGGTGGTAAGCATGTGGGTACTTATGGAGATATTGCAACATTGAGCTTCTACCCTGCTCATCATATAACTATGGGTGAAGGCGGAGCCATTTTTACCGGAAATTCTAAGTTAAAAAAGATTATAGAATCTTTTAGAGATTGGGGACGAGATTGTTGGTGTGCATCTGGAAAAGATAATACATGCGGAAAAAGATTTGATTGGCAATTAGGAGATCTGCCTCAAGGCTACGATCATAAATATATCTATTCTCATGTTGGATATAATTTAAAGATAACGGATATGCAAGCTGCATTAGGGTTATCTCAATTAAAGAAATTGCCTGCGTTTATTGATACAAGACGGCATAATTATGAAAAGCTAAAAACAGGACTCGCAAAATTTTCTGATAAATTAATTCTTCCCGAAGCTACCCCTAACTCAAATCCTTCGTGGTTTGGCTTTTTAATTACTATTAAAGAAAACGCAGGTATTACAAGAAATGAGCTGATAGCACATCTTAGTAAATATAATATTGGTACAAGACTGCTTTTTGCAGGAGATCTGCGAAAACAACCCTATTTTAAAAATATCAATTATAGAGAGGTTGGAACGTTTAATAATACAGACGCCGTATTAAATAATTCATTCTGGATCGGGGTTACACCGATGATAAATGATGAGATGATTGATTTCATTATCACGCAATTCAATAATTTACTAAGATAATAGTGCGATGGCAATTACCATATCTAAGTACTATTATTTCTGAGGACATTTCAGAAATAATCGCTGTAGATCTACCTTGGCAACAATTTAAGGATAAGACTGTTTTAATCACAGGGGCGAATGGATTTTTACCTGCTTATATGGTTTATTCTTTTTTAGCATTAAATGATTGCAAGCAACTATCCATAAAAATTATAGCTTTGGTAAGAAATAAAATCAAGGCAGAAGAAAAATTTAAAGATATTATTAAGCGAAAAGATTTTGAATTAATAGTGCAGGACGTATGTGATCCGATTACGATAGAAAATAAAGTCGATTATATTATTCATGCCGCAAGTCAGGCTAGTCCAGTTTTTTATGGTATAGACCCTGTAGGTACACTAGCCGCCAACACAGTCGGTACTTATAACCTTTTAAATTTTGCCGTTAAAAAGAATACTACCAGTTTTTTATTTTTCAGTACAGGCGAAGTATACGGAGAAGTAGCAAGTGATAAAATACCAACAAAAGAAAATGAGTTTGGCTATCTAGATATTAGTAATTTACGATCTTGTTATGCAGAGAGTAAAAGATTAGCAGAAGTCATGTGTGTTTCTTTTTCAAAACAGTTTAAGATTAATGTTAAAATTGTAAGGCCCTTTCATACATATGGCCCTGGTATGAATTTAGATGATGGAAGAGTTTATGCTGATTTTATTGCAGATATTATTAACAACAGAAATATTGCTTTAAAAAGTGATGGGAATGCCACGAGAGCTTTTTGTTATTTAAAAGATGCTACCATTGGATTTTTTATCGTATTACTCAAAGGAGATAATGCTCAGGCCTATAATATAGGCAATCCTGAACAAGAGATCAGAATTAAAGAACTTGCTTTAATGCTAACACAATTATTTCCGGAGAAGAGATTGACACTGGATTTTAAAATGTCGGTAAACAATGACCAATATCTAACAAGTAGTCTTACCAGAAATTCACCTGACATTACAAAAGTCGGAATTTTAGGATGGGCACCTACAACTTCTGTGAAAGAGGGATTTACAAGAACTATCAATTACTTTATAAAAAAATAAGATGGAACAAATACTTACGTTAAAAAAGAATTTTTTGCTTGGCGATCTGTCAAAAGCAGATTATATCTCAAAGTCTTTTGAAGTGCATAAGACCTTGATTCAATATAGAGATATCTTAAAGACTACTGAGATCGAAAAAATAGAAATTACCTCTGATGATATTATAGTAACTATCCGTAATTCTGGTATTAAAATGTTTCTTGATTATAGTGATAAAAGATGTACGCCATTGGAGATCTTAAATTTTGGGAGATATGAAGATGAAGATGCTGCAATGATCTACACATTAATAAAACCAGGGTCAACAATTCTTGATATAGGAGCTAACTTGGGATGGTATAGTTTACATTTTTCTAAACTTATACAAAACAATGGTTTTATTCATGCTTTTGAACCTATC
>DATHNB010000273.1:0-5771 GCA_035486495.1 Ferruginibacter sp.
GCAGATATGTGGCGAACTTTAGGTTTTCTGTTCGCAGGTGTAGCAGCTATTTTTCTGTATACAAAACAAATAATAAAACCAGGTGTTTTATATGTAGTATTAATTTTGCTGACTGCAATTGATTTGGTTGGTGTTGGTAAACGATATTTAAATGATGATAATTTTGTAGATGCTGCAGATTATCAAACAGCATATACAGATTACAATGCCGATATTCAAATTAAAAGAGACCCATCTTTCTTCAGAGTATTAAATTTAGCCTTTGGTAATGGGAACGGTTTTCAGGTTTCAATAGGAAACACATTTAATGATGCTATTACCTCCTATAAACACAATGCAATTGGTGGTTATAGTCCGGCTAAATTAGGTGTATTTGAAGATTTAAAGAACAGAGAAATATTAAAGAATATACAAGCCTGGGCTGCTAATCCTCAGGCAAAAGATAGTTTTCAGGTATTGAATATGTTGAACATGAAGTATGTTATAATACCTGATCAAAAAGATCCTAAACAAACTGTTGCGGTATTGAATCCTTATGCTTTAGGTAATTGTTGGTTAGTTAAAGAAATAAAATATGTTGATAATGCAGATGAAGAAATGAATACATTGGACAGCATTGATCCTGCAAAAACAGTTGTTATTGATCAAAGCTTTAAAAGTAAAATACCATTCGAACCGGTATATGATTCTCTGGCTTATATCAATTTTATCAAAAATGATAATGATAGTATCACTTACAATTTCAATTCATCCACAAACCAGTTTGCCGTATTTAGTGAAATGTACTATAGCAAAGGCTGGCACGCTTACATAGATGGTAATGAAACAGATTACTGTAAAGTTGATTATGCGTTACGTGGATTAGCAATTCCTGCGGGCAAGCATATAATTGAATTTAAATTCGATTCTAAATTCATTGATTTTGGAGAAAATTTGGCAAAAATTGCAAACATTATAGCATGGTGTTTTTTATTGTTTAGTGCATTCATGATTTGGAGAAACTGGAAAAAAGATCGCAAGGATCCGTCTTAATTTCCGAATTAATCAAACATGGAAAATGTTCTAAGTATTGTATCGTATCAATTTCTTCCTGCAAAAATGGGTGGACAAAAAGGTATTGCATTTTTTAATCATTTTTTTAGCAAGGAAGTAGCTCTTACCTGCATAGCAACTAAAAATAATGATGTAAATTTTGCAGAAGGCTATCAGCTATTGAATATCCTATCCAATAGTAAAATAAGGTATATCAATGTGTTTTATTTTTTTACGATAAAAAAAATAATTAGAGAAAAAAAGGTAACTCATCTTATTTTAGAACATCCCTATTACGGTTGGTTAGGAATATTATTAAAGCGTTTTTGTGGTATTAAATTAATTGTACATTCTCATAATATAGAAAGTTTACGTTTTAAAAGTACAGGCAAATGGTGGTGGAAAATTTTAGCGTATTATGAGCAGCTGGTATATAAAAAAGCTGATATTGTTTTTTTTATAAATGATGAAGATAAAAATTATGGTGTCACGCAATTTGGGTTATTGCCTGAGAAGTGTACTACAATAACTTATGGATTCGAGTTAAGTGCACTGCAGCCACAAGAGGATAAGGCTATTGCAAGAGGGTTTTTAAATACGAAGTACCATATCAATAAAGATGAAAGGCTATTATTATTTAATGGTACATTAAATTACAAGCCTAATCTTGATGCAGTCAAAATAATTCTCAACCATATAAACCCTACCCTTTTAGCCGATCCAGAATTTAAATATAAATTGATTATTTGTGGTAAAGGCCTTCCTGAAATATATAAAGACCTTATTGATTATAGGGATAAAAATATTATATATGCAGGTTTTGTGGATGATATAATTCCTTACTTTAAAGGAGCTGATATTTTTATTAATCCGGTAATAGATGGTGGTGGTATTAAAACAAAACTTGTAGAATCTTTAGGATATAATATGTCAGTTGTAACAACCGAAAATGGTGCAATTGGAGTGCCTGTTAGCATTACAGGCAATAAGATGAAAATTATCGCAAATAATAATTGGGAGCTATTTGCACATGAGATCATTCACTCAAATATCAATAGCGATATTCCGGCTGCTTTTTTCGAACATTTTTACTGGGGTCAAATTGCTAAGAAAGCGGCTAAATGCTTAGCATAAAATCAAAATAGTCTGATTCAATTGTCCTAACGATACCATACGTAAAACCTGTCCTGATAATATATATTAAGGAAGAATCTTAAAGATTTATTCCTATTTTTGAACACATTTTAAAATAAACGATGAAAGTTGCTCTAATTACAGGAATTACGGGTCAGGATGGGGCTTATTTGGCTGAATTATTACTAAGTAAAGGATACAACGTACATGGTATAAAACGTCGTAGTTCTTTGATTAATACAGATAGAATAGATCATTTGTTTTTTGATAAAAGTTTATCAGATCGGTTTCATCTTCATTATGGAGATCTTACAGATGCCTCAAGTTTGTTACGTATCATACAACAAACACAGCCTGATGAAATATATAATCTAGCGGCACAAAGCCATGTTCAGGTTAGTTTTGAAACACCTGAATACACAGCTAATTCTGATGGAATAGGCGTATTAAGAATATTGGAAGCGATACGCATTTTAGGATTAGAAAAGAAAACACGTTTTACCAGGCATCTACCTCAGAACTTTATGGTCTGGTACAAGAAATTCCACAGAAAGAAACAACGCCATTCTATCCCCGCTCGCCATATGGAGTTGCCAAACTATATGGGTACTGGATCACTGTCAACTACCGGGAATCTTACGGTATGTATGCAGTAAATGGCATACTGTTCAATCACGAAAGCCCTCTTAGAGGTGAAACATTTGTAACCAGAAAAATTACTATTGCCACTGCAAAAATTGCACAGGGTAAGGAAGATATACTGTTGTTAGGAAACCTTGATGCCAAAAGAGATTGGGGGCATGCAAAAGATTATGTTGAAGGCATGTGGTTAATGATGCAGCAGGAAAAGCCGGAAGACTTTGTATTAGCAACAGGAATAACTACTACGGTTAGAGATTTTGTAAAAATGTCTTTTAACGAAGTTGGTATTGAATTAGAATTTAAAGGAACAGGAATTGATGAGAAAGCATTTGTTGCAAAATGTAATAATCCAACCTATCAATTACCAATAGGGAAACAAGTTGTTGGTATCCACCCACGTTATTTCCGCCCTGCGGAAGTGGATCTTTTAATAGGCGACCCTTCTAAGGCGAATAAGCAATTAGGTTGGAAACCAAAGTATGATCTTCCAATGTTGGTGAAGGAGATGATGGCAAAAGAATTGATCTACGTCAATAAAAAATAAGCTGTACAGAACGATTTAATTTATTTTAATTCATTACATGAAAGTAGTAATTTTTGCCGGGGGCTTAGGAACAAGGATCAGCGAAGAGACAGATATTCGTCCTAAACCTATGGTTGAAATTGGTGGCAAACCGATTCTATGGCATATCATGAAAATGTATAGCCACTATGGATTTAATGAATTTATTATTTGCCTTGGTTATAAAGGATATGTTATCAAAGAGTATTTTATGAATTATTTTTTACATAATTCAGATATCACATTTGATGTAGCCAATAATAAAATGGAGATCCATTCCAGTAATACGGAATCTTTTAAAGTTACATTAGTAGAAACAGGATTAAATACAAAAACGGCAGGCCGGTTACAACAGGTAAAAAAGTATATTGGTAACGAAGATTTTATGCTTACCTATGGTGATGGTGTATGTGATGTTAATATAAATGAATTGATTACTTTTCATAGATCTCATAATAAAATCGCTACGGTAACTTCTGTTCAGTTAGAAGCACGTTTTGGAGGAATGGACATCGATAATAATGGAAGTGTTACATCTTTCCGAGAAAAAACTAAGGATGAGAGCAAATGGATAAACGCAGGATATTTTATTCTAAAACCCGCTGTTTTTGATTATCTTGATACAGATATGTCAGATGTAATGTGGGAAGATACTCCATTAGAAAAATTATCTTCGGATAATCAATTAGTTGCTTTTAAACACATGGGTTTTTGGAAATGCATGGATGCATTGCGTGATAAATTAGAGTTGGAATCACTTTGGAAAAACAACCAGGCAAAATGGAAAATTTGGTAGGATACGAGGATTTGAAAACTGCATATGCCGGAAAGAATGTTTTTATAACAGGAGATACGGGATTTAAAGGAAGTTGGTTAGTTTCATTTTTGCAATATATTGGCGCAATAGTTACGGGTTATTCTCTTCCTCCTAATACTCAACCTAGTCATTTTGATCTTGCCCGTAATAAGTATAAAAATTTCATTGGTAATATTTTAGATATAGAGAAGCTTACAAAAGCAATCGCGGAAGTTAAACCTGAGGTTATTTTCCATTTAGCCGCTCAACCATTGGTTATCGAATCTTACCATGATCCCATTAATACTTATCAGACAAATGTAATTGGCACTTTAAATTTATTGCAAGCTGCAAAAGCCTGTGATAGTGTAAAAGCAATAGTTTGTATTACTACAGATAAGGTATATGAAAATAAAGAAAAGAATTATGCTTATCGCGAAACGGATGAACTGGGTGGTTATGATATGTATAGTTCTTCTAAAGCTTGTTGCGAAATATTAATACGATCTTACAGAAATTCATTTTTAAATATCGATGAGTATAAAAGGAAACATAATATTCTTCTTGCTTCTGCGAGAGCAGGAAATGTAATTGGCGGTGGAGATTGGAACAGTAACAGATTGATTCCGGACATTGTAAAAGCAACAGCTCAAAAACAAAAAGTATTGATAAGAAACCCTAATGCAGTAAGACCATGGCAGCATGTATTAGATTGCACTTATGGATATATATTGCTTGGATACAAGTTATTAAATGAAGAAATTGAAATGGCTATGCCATGGAATTTTGCACCGGATGCTTTTGAATCAAAGACAGTGAAGGAAGTAACATTAATTGCTACCTCTGTTTGGGATAGTATCAATGTTGAATTAGGTGCATCAAATAATGGTGTACATGAAGCAACCCTACTTCAATTAGATAATAGCAATGCTAAAAATATTTTAGGATGGAATCCTCAATGGGAAACATCTACTGCCATAATAAAAACTATTGAGTGGTATAAAGAATTTTATTCTAATAACATACTGCTTACAGAATCTCAATTAGCAGCATATATTAATGCTCTAACCTAATATAAATGAGTTATTGATGACAAAAAAAGAACAAATAAAAAAATTAGTACACGAGTATTATACGGAAGAATTTGCGCCAAAAACCTTTGAACCAGGAACAAGCCATGTACCTGTTAGCGGCAAAGTTATAGATGCAGATGATATTTTTGGTATAGTTGAATCTGCTTTAGATGGATGGTTTACTACAGGGCGTTTCAATGATAAATTTGAAAAAGAATTAGCAAAATATATTGGCATCAAGCATGTTTTAACTACTAATTCGGGATCATCAGCTAATCTTCTTGCTGTTGCAACGCTTACCTCGGAAGAATTAGGGGAAAGAGCAATAAAGCCGGGCGATGAAGTAATAACTGTCGCAGCATCATTTCCTACTACAGTAAATCCATGGATTACTTATGGTGTAGTGCCTGTATTTGTTGATATACATATTCCTACTTATAATATTGATACAACTCTTTTAGAAAAGGCTCTTAGCGATAAAACAAAAGTAATAATGGTTGCCCATACATTAGGCAATCCTTTCAATGCAGAG
>DATHNB010000274.1:0-10740 GCA_035486495.1 Ferruginibacter sp.
AGTGGCTTTTTATTAGTCATATTGAAAGTTTAATAAACACTTTAAATATTTATTATATAAAATAATAATATAAAATATTTTTTATATAAACTTATTTTATTATGATTGTAATTTTTTTTATTAAATATTTATAATAAAATAATATTTATTTATATTGCGTTGCTTTTCGTTATTTATATCAGAATTGCTACTCAATTGATGTAGTTAGTGATATTTTGAAGATCTATTTATATTAAAAAAATAATTATGAAAAAAATTGAAGCAATTGTCCGAACATCAAAATTTGAAGATGTTAAGACGGAATTAAGAAAGATCGGCGTTATCTTTTTCTCTTACTGGGAGGTTTCTGGAATTGGAAACGAACAGATGGCAGTTCATCATAGCTACAGAGGTACTGTTTACGATACTCAATACATTTCCAGAATATTTATATCAATCGTTTTGAAAGAGGTCAACGTACAAAAAACGATCGATTGTATCGAAAAAGCTGCATTCACCGGAGAAGTTGGGGATGGAATGATCTTCAGTTATAATGTAGAAGAATCTGTAAGGATCAGTAATGGTGCAAGAGGAGAAGCATCAACAGCGGGTCCGAATGATAAAGTTTAAACCATTTTATTTTTAATTAATTAAATATATACGATGATACGTAAAATATTATTATGTGCTTTTGCTCTATTACTTGCTTTATCTGTACTACAGACAAATGCGCAAACAACTAAAAGTCCTGATCCGAGTGGTGTTACAACAGGATCAACTGCTGATGTAACTGCTGTTAAGCCCGGCGCACCTACAGCTACTGAGCTTTCCGATCAGGTTGGAAAAAATAAAGTTGCCATCAATATGGTGTGGCTTTTAATAACCGGTTTCCTTGTATTCTTTATGCAGGCAGGCTTTGCTTTGGTTGAAACAGGATTAACGCGGGCAAAAAATGTGGCACACACGATGGCCATGAATTTATTTGTTTATCCTGCCGGTGCAATCGGATTCTTTGTATGTGGCTTCGCTATTATGTTTGGAGGTGTTGGTGCATTGGGTACGCTCGGTGGATATGATGGATTAAATCAGGAAGTGTCAATACATCTTTTCGGACACGCGTTCGGGCTATTTGGCACCAAAGGATTTTTCATGAATGGGATTTATGATGTTGGTGTGCTTGGCTTCTTCGTATTTCAAATGGTATTTATGGATGCGGCCGCGACAATTCCTACAGGTGCAATGGCTGAAAGATGGAAGTTTGCTTCGTTCGCAATATCCGGAGTAATTATAGGCGGATTGATCTACCCGATATATGGTAACTGGGTTTGGGGCGGCGGCTGGTTGGCACAGTTAGGTACCAACTTTGGATTAGGACACGGACATCTTGATTTTGCCGGATCTTCTGTGGTACATCTTACCGGCGGTGTGTTAGCATTTGTTGGTGCAAAAATGATCGGACCAAGAGTTGGTAAGTATAACAAAAATGGTACTCCAAATGCTATTCCGGGACACAATATTCCAATGGCAGTTTTAGGTACATTGATTCTTGCATTTGGTTGGTTTGGATTTAATTCGGGTTCAACATTTGCAGGTACAGATCTAAGATTTTCTGTTGTTGCTTTTAATACGATGATCGCTTCATGCGGTGGAACATTAGCTGCTACAATATGGATATGGTTTGTGCGCGGTACAAAACCAGATGTTAGTATGATGTGTAACGGATTGCTCGCAGGACTTGTTGCCATTACTGCACCTTGTGCATTTGTATCTCCAATGGGTGGATTAATTATTGGATTGATCTCTGGCATATTAGTAGTAGAAGCAACTTTCTTTGTGGAGAGGAAGATGAAGATCGATGATCCTGTTGGTGCAATAGCAGTGCATGGTGTGAACGGTATTTGGGGTGTACTGGCACTTGGTTTATTTGCAGACGGAACTTATGGAGATGGTTTAAATGGGATAAAAGGAAATGTAGTAGGATTATTTTATGGCGATAATGGGGGGCAGTTTATTGCTGAATTTATTGGAGCTGCAACAAATTTAATTTTTATTGGAGCTGCAGGTTGGCTCATGTTTAAATTATTAGATGTTGTTATTGGCAACAGAGTTAAACCTGAAGTTGAATTAGAAGGTTTGGATCTTCCGGAAATGGGCATTGATGGCTACTCCGGAATTAAGATGGATAAAAATGCGGAGACACCTTTATCAAGGTAATTGAGTATATGATATTTAATATAGAAGCTGCACATCGTAAAATGTGCAGCTTTTTATTGATATGCCAATTATTAAAGACTTAGTATTTATAGATACAAACATTGTCCATTAATAATTTTGCTACAATTCAATACAATGATCTCTTCTTTCTGTAGTGTAATACCCGGAGATCTTACTTTGTACCCAAAGGATTATTATATTTACGTAACCCAACCTTTCTTTGATATTAGTAGTATATGT
Organism: Ferruginibacter sp.; assembly: GCA_035486495.1. Classification (GTDB taxonomy): domain Bacteria; phylum Bacteroidota; class Bacteroidia; order Chitinophagales; family Chitinophagaceae; genus Ferruginibacter. Next base: position 2,434 of record DATHNB010000274.1, read on the forward strand.
AAATGACTTCTTTAAGTAGCACTTTATGCAATCTAGATTAGAATCTGTTGTATACTTCGTCTAGGTTTACACACATTGTGTTTATTATTTTGTAAGTAAAAATACTGATTTTGTTTTTTTGCTATCAACTATTTATCGGGAACAAAATCTAAAGAAATTGAATTCATGCAAAATCTTTTATGAGTTGGAGGTGGTCCATCATCAAATATATGTCCAAGGTGTGAGCCGCATCGTCCACATATAACTTCAGTGCGATGCATATCGTAGGAATTATCATCGCGATAGATGACACTATTTTTTCTGATAGATTCAAAAAAACTCGGCCAACCGCAGGTACTTGCAAATTTAGCATCCGATCTGAAAAGAGCATTTCCGCAAACGGCACAATAATAAGTTCCTTTAATATCCTGGTTCCAATATTTTCCGGTAAACGGCTTTTCTGTATTTTGTTCTCTTGCAACAGCATATAGATCTGGCGACAAGATCTTCTTCCATTGTGCATTTGTTACTTTTAAATGAGCAGTATCTGTGTTAGAATAATAAGGATTATTGCTATGGCCTGTTGCAGTTTTAATATGCTGAGAAAATGCATAAGAAATAAACAATAACAGCATACTTATTAAAATGGGAAACGATTTCATATTTCAATTATTAATTGTGTTTTCTAAATGTACTTAATTTTTTTATTGATAAAATTATCAATGCTTATTTTACCTGGCCCGTATATAAACAATGTAAATAACATGATCATATAATAAAGCGGGATTTCCCATCCGTTGTTACCTGCATCAAAACCATTTCCCCAATGAACAGTTTTAATGGCAACGATCATTGTTATGATCAATGGGATACTGATGAATCTTGTCGCTAATCCTAAAGTCAATAATACCACACCTGTAATTTCTGTAGTTGCGGCAAGGTATGCATTTAATTTGGGTGCAATTATTCCCAGACTGGAAAACCAATCAGTAATATCGTGTATGTTGTTCCATTTTTTTATTGCCGGTCCATAGAAACCATAAGCGAGTACCAAACGCATAAATAAAAGAGGAAGATCTTTTGCTGACAATATTTTTTCTGTACTATTTCTATAAAGTGCAATAAGTTTTTTCATGTTGGTTAGTTTTTGAATCCGATAATTAATTGTTGTTGATATGCATTCTCAAAAAATAGAGCAATAGCTTGTTTATCCATTTCAGATAATTCAATATTGAATTCTGTTTTAAATTGTTGAAATATATCTTTTAATGATGCCGGAGATTCTGTTAAATATTCTAACATTCTTACCAATGAAGGAGAGAGGTCAGTAAAGATCACGTTACCATCAGGATGTCGGTGACCGGCAACAAAATAATTTCGTTTGTCATTCTCCGTTATGTTGTTAGCTGTTCTGTAATGAACAGGATAACAAAAATTGAGTAGTCGATGTTCAGGGTTGAGAACTAACTTATTTGATGAAATGGAACCTCTATTCGTAAATTTGATGGGTTTATCTTCCATCATAAATAGTTCGGTTTCCATCCATTCAAAAGAAAGCAGTTCCATAAGGAATGGATATTTTTTCAATAAAGGATGTTGTACATTCTCTATGTATTGATAAAATTCTTTTGGCATGTACCAAACCTGTGGTGATTGACAGAGATGATTGGCGAAAAAATCATTCACAGTATTATTCCATTCTTTTTTTGTAAGCAGATCGTATGTAAGCGGATAGCTGGATTGTAACATATCATCCACCACATTATAAACGAGTCTGCGATAATGTGAAATATTTTCTTTTTTAATGCCCGGAATATTTTTCAACTTACCACTGCGGCAATAACTTGCCAGCGATGATTGATATTCGTGGGTTGTTTTAAGCAGCTGCATATTGGTTGGTTTTGATAGCCGAATGCTTGATTGATTGTAGACGATCGATCTCGTTTTGTAATTCTTCCAATTCAGGAATATTAAAATCTCTTTCTAATAAAACAGGCACATCACGATTTAATCTTTTCATAGTATGTTCAAACAGATCATATACCGGATCAATGATCGCTTCGCCATGTGTATCAATGATCAATGTTTCCGATACTTGCTGATGGCCCGCCATGTGGATATAACTCACTCTATTCATCGGCAATTGATCAATAAAATTCTTTGCATCGTATTGATGATTGAATCCGTTCACGTATACATTATTTACATCCAGCAGTAAATCACAGTCAGCTTCTTCTAGTATAGAATTGATAAAATCGATCTCTGATAATTCAGGTGCAACAGGTGTATAATAACTTACAATTTCAATGGCAATTTTTCTTTCCAAAACTTCTTGTACTGTTTTGATGCGTTGACCAACATGTTTTACAGCATCAGTAGTAAACGGTATAGGTAGCAGATCGTATAGATGTGCATTATCACATTTTGAATAACTTAAATGTTCAGAATAGATCCGTGCATTTGTTTCATGTAGAAAAGTTTTTACTTTTTTAAGAAAATCAATATCCAGTTCATCAGGACTGCCGATGGAAAGTGATAACCCATGCGTGAACAAAGGATATTTTTCCAGCGCTTGTTGAAATTTCTTTTTCCAAAAGCCACCAACGCCTATCCAGTTTTCTGGCGCCACTTCAATAAAGGAAGGATTAAGCAAATTGCTTTGCAAAAATTCTTCTGCGAAATCTTTTCTATATCCAATACCAACCATAAAATGATTTTTAAGATGTAAAATAAAAGGCAGGTTCAAATGGCACCTGCCTTATACATTAACAATTAACTTTTTTTAGAGCTACCACATTTTCCTTCGCCGCATTTTCCGTCTTTACCCTTTTTTTTCATTTTAGTAGAATCTGTCCCGCATTTTGCATCTTTGCCTTTGGTAGAATCTATCCCACATTTTAATTCAAGTGTTTTGTTATTGGTAGATTTTTCCAATAAAGAAGTTCTTACGGTTTGGCCAGAGCCAAGATTACTGTAGTTAAATAATGTGCTTGCATTAGCATTAAAGCCTGCAGTAGCAACGATCGCTGAAGCAATGATTGAGCTCTTGAATAGGTTTTTGTTACTCATTTGTTTTGTTTTAATGATGATTAAATTGGTTATTTAAAGGAATAGTCGACACATATTCCCAAACCTGACAAATGAGATAAAAAATATTTTATTTTTCTATGGAGCGTATGATCTTAGCCTGCAGATCCTGAACGTCTTTATCGGGAATTGTTTGTTCAGTAGTAGGAGTAGTGGAATCTTTCTTGAGGATCTTTTCTATAAAGACAACTTGTTTCTCATATAAGGTGCAAGCATCACAGATACCTTTGTGCAGTTTTAATTGTACACGTTCCCTTGCAGAAAGTTCTGTATGAAGCTTTTTTTCTATCAGCTGTGTGGCTTTTCTACAGGAAAGTACTATGATATGTGTGATCTTTTTAATCATTTAATAAACCAATTTTTTTCAATGCAGGCACGTACCTGTAATTTTGCCCTGCATAGTATCTGCCAGAAATTAGACTGTGTAATACCTAAATCCTGACAAATTTCTTTTCCATCTTTTTCCTGTAAATATTTTAACTGCATCGCAGACGACCATGCAGCAGGCAATTTGCTCATACATTTCCGAAGTATTTTAATAAACTCTGTGTCGTCTAATAAATGAGTATTATCGATATCCCAATGTTGAGGTCTTGATTCCTCTCGCCATTCACCATGTTCATTAAAAAAAATATCTTCTTTAACAAAAATGGTAGCACTGCGTGCCTGCTTACGGTAATGATCAATAATTTTGTTGTTAAGAATGGAGATCAGCCATGTTTTGGGTTCACTGTCTCCTTTAAATTTATCGAAGGATTGAACAGCAATTAAAAAAGTATCCTGTACTAGGTCTGCAGCAAGTTCTTTATCAGATAACTTATATGTAGCCCAGGATAAGAGCGGTTCTGTATAATTCGCGACCCATTGTTTAATAGTTAAAGAAATTGTAGTGTTGTTTTCTCTACTTTCCATATAGTAAAAATAGGGAATGCGTAAAACTAAACAAAGACATATTAAAATATTACGATCTCTTATAAACTATTTTGATCACTACTGTCTGTTTTTACTACAGATAGGTATTTTAATTTCATTGCTTCTAAAAATATATTTACTATCCTCTTTTATAGTTATTTTTTGACAGTATTAATACCAATTGGTATAATTATTGTTGCATTTCGGAACAAATAAACTATCATTAAATTAGAAATAATTATTATGAAAAGTGATCCAATATGCAAACCCTACGTAAGTAAAAAAATCAAAACGATATTCAGATCCAGCACTAATTTTCAATGGCACCTGCCCAATAACATTGTACATCCATCATCTTTTTTATCAGCACTGACATATTATCTTGTTGTTCCTGTCATTTATTTATTTTCTTTAATGCCTTTTAAGCTGCTTTATTTATTTTCTGATTTTTTATATTTCATGTTATATTATGTTGTCAGGTATCGCAGAAAAGTGATAGAACAAAATCTGCGAAATTCTTTTCCTGAAAAAAATGATGAAGAAATTAATGCCGTTGCCAGAAATTTTTATAAACATTTCTGTGATTTTTTTATTGAAACCATAAAGATGATCACGCTTAGTGAAAAGGAAATAGTTAAACGATGTAAAATGACTCCTGAAACTTTTGCTGTGTATTCGGAATTTGCAAAGCAACAGAAAAGTGTAATTATAGCGATGGGACATTCGGGTAATTGGGAATGGGCATGTAATTCGTTTAATGCACAGGCAGAACAACAGCTATTTGTAATTTATCATCCACTAAGTAATAAATATTTTGATGCGTTGATGCATAAAGTACGTACTCGTAATGGCTCGAAGCTTATTGCTATGAAAGATACTTACAGGGAAATGATAGTGAATAAAGGAGGAATAAATGCAACAGCTTTTCTCTCTGATCAAACTCCCCAGCCTCATAATGCTTATTGGACCACCTTTCTTAACCAGGATACCCCTGTATTTAAAGGGCTGGCACTGATAGCAAAAAAGATGAAATTGCCGATAGTATTTTCAACAATGAAAAAAGTAAAGCGTGGCTATTATGAAATGGTTTCAGAAGTATTAATAGAAAATCCTGAAGATGTTGATGACGATCAGTTGTCTGAAATGTATATAAGAAGGTTAGAACAGGATATTAAAAGGCAGCCTGAGATCTGGTTATGGTCGCACAAAAGATGGAAACATAAACGTGCCTGATTTTATTCATTTATAAAGATCTTTGGCGTGTAATTATTAGTGCTGGTTATTACTTGTAGCATATATATACCGTTAGCCAATGTTGCAGTATTTATTTTTTGTGTAATGATGTTCTCTGCGGAAACACTGTTTATCAATTGTCCGTTATCTGCAAATAAATTAAACCATACGTTACCAGTTTGTAATTTATCAAAAGTAACAAGTATTATATGCTCTTGAGGTAAGTAAACTGCTGTCAAAGATTGATGCACATTATAAGTGACCTCAACTATATTAGAATAAGTATCATGACCATTATAATCAACTTCTATTAAACGATAATAATTATTTCCTGATGAGGGTTGTGTATCAATAAAGCTGTATGTATGCGGAATGTTTGTAGTTCCATTTCCATTTACCATACCGATCCTGCTATAAGTGATCCCATCAGTACTTTTCTCGATAATAAAATAATGATTATTGTATTCGGCGGTTGTCTGCCAGTTCAATACTACTTGGTTATTGGATAATTCTCCGCTAAAACTAACAAGTGTAATAGCGAGAGGAGTGCCTACAGGAATAAGACCTGCATCAATGTTTGTGATCGTGTCATTTGCAGTAATTGAAAAACTTGCTGTTCTTCCATTTATATCGGCTTTGCTATTATTTAATGCGGTTGTTCCGCCAACATTTTGAGCAGTAAAAATATAACCAGAAGGATTTGTAAAAACTACATAATAATTTGTACCCGGCTGAATGTTTTGTAGAGAATAATGTCCTGTTATATCGGTTACTTCAGTTGCTACCATTGTTCCCAAAGAATTGTATGCAGTAACAATTACACCACTAGCTCCAAATTCATTTATATTTTGTAGACCATCCTGGTTAGTATCATACCAAACATAGTCGCCAATTTGGCCTAAAGTAGAACAGGTATTTGTGATCAATAATCCTGTGGTTGTACTTGCACAACCAGTTACAGCATCAGTTACTGTTACTGTGTATTGTTTGGTCCCTGTTCCTGTAAGATAGATTTGCGGAGTAGCTGAATAAATATCACTCAAGCTTGCATCATCAGGACTCCATAAATAATTATACGTCCCTGCTGGTGTAACTATTGGATTAAATGTAACATAACTTGCTCCGCTACATGTTGTTACCTGAGGTACAGTTACCTGAGGTGCAGGAGATGGATAAACATTTACTAATACGTTAGAGGTTTCTGTACATCCGGAAGGACCAATAGCTACTAATGAATACAAGGTATTGGATGTACCAACACACGCCATAGGATTTGCAACGGTAGGATTATATAAACCTGTAGCCGGGCTCCAGGTATACTGTACGCCTGATATAGCAGTGTCTCCAATTTCTGTACAACTATTTTGACAGATCGTAAATGAATTAAAAGCTGGTAAACTGAAACCATTTACAGTAACAACTATCGTATCAATACTTGAGCAACCTAGAATTGCATCCGTCTTGGTTAACGTATAAGTAATAGAACCCGTATCAACAGCTGTAAATATTGGTTGAATACTAGTACTGTTATCTAAATAAGTAGCTGGGCTCCATTGATAGCTAATATTTGGGCCGGTTGTATTAGCTGCACTGCCTAAAGTAGTTGTGCTATTTACACAGAGTGCTCTATTAGTTCCTGCTATAGGAGCCAATAGTCCCGGAGTGATCGTAACATTACTGCTTGCGTAGCAGCCCTGTACATTTTCTACCGTTAATGTGTAAGTAGCAGAAGAGGATGGAGGAGGGTTTAGTGTTGTAGGATTGGCGATATTGACAAAAGGGTATACTAGGTTAGTCGGTGTCCAGGAATAACTAAGCATTCCTACAGGTGCCGCATTACCTAGTGACACAGGGCCATTGGATGGACAAAAATTAATATTCGGTAATGAAAATGTCGGGTCACTAACGGTAACGAGCACTCCATCAGTAGCAGGGAAGGAGCAACCTCCAGGGAATGTAGCAAATACCGTATAATTAGTAGTAACAGTAGGAGTAACTATTGGTTGTGCTAATGTTGGATCACTTAATCCTGTAGTCGGTATCCAGCTATAAGTAACACCTGGAATAGCCGGAGATCCAATCATTCCACTTCCTCCTAGACATATCGTGGTATCGGGAGCATCTGCAATAGTTGGATTGCTATTAAGTGTTACATCTACAGTTGATGTCGCTATACATCCTGAAGGAGAGCTAGCTTGTAGAAAAAAAGTTTGATCAGTCGCGACTAGTACTTGCGGCTGCGCAGAAAATTGATTAGTACTATTTTGCCAAGGGGATGCAGGTGGAAACCATGCGTAAGTAGTATTAGGTAAAGCCGGTGTACCTAATACTACAATAGAGCTACCGCAAATTGTCTGATCTGGTCCTGCATCCGCAGTAACCTGCTCGATTTGTACAGCAACAGTATCATTTGCAACACAACCGTTATTATCTTCTATCCGTACAAAAAACTTGCTGGATGAGGTTAATATGGTAGTAGGGTCCGGGACATAAGGATTAGAAAGGCTTGGGCCTATACTACTCCATACATAATAATATCCGGCAATGCCCGCATCACCAAGTGTAATAGTTTGGTTAACACAGCCGGTTAAACTTAGAGGTGCTGTAAAAATTGGTATAGAAGAAGAAGGGTCATTTGTATTTACTATACCTGAACAAGAAAGAGTTGGATCACTAAGACTAGTTCCTGTTACGGTATAGGTACGAGGTATATCATCAGTTAGTTGTACAGAAACGCCGGAGGTACTGGATATACCTGCTGCTGGAGACCAACTGAAGATAGCATCAGGGATAGTGGAATATGCATATAATGTTACATTGCCATTATTCAAATCATAACTTGGACATCCATATACAGCTTGAGGATATATAATTGTTTGACAGCCACAATCGTCAACTGTAACTTGGTTAGTGCAGGTATGGCCGTTATAAGATGTATTAAGTGTATAAACAGTGGGGCCGCCAATAGATGCAGTTACGGGAACTTCCGATTCGTTTGTAATTCCCGTAAAATTACTTGGCCCTCCGTCTTTTGTCCAGGCATATGTTACATTGATATTGGGTGTTCTATCTGGGCCGCCTACATCACGGGGGCCG
>DATHNB010000275.1:0-4603 GCA_035486495.1 Ferruginibacter sp.
TTTAGCGCCTGTAGGACAAGTTGCTTTGCTGCTATCCATCAAAGGGTGTCCGCCATTGCTCATTTTTACTTTATCATAAAAGCCGCTCCATTCTGTAATATTTACAGCGCAGGAAGAGTTATTCATTTTGCTACAACTGCCAAAAAAAGGCGACTCAAAAGGTTGACCTATTTCTTTATCTGTAGCCATTAACTTTTGGCTACCCGCAGCATCATTTATGTAATGCTTGGTTTGTTTAAGCACTTTTAATTTTACCGGTGATGAGCCGAATTGGCATTGACATAATGCACCTGCGCATACCATGGTTCCTGATTTACTCATAGGGTTGTTTTATGGGTATATTAATATCTGTTGGATTCTTTATTGATCATTGGTTACTTGGTCATATCGAACAGTAGGGTAATTATGTTTATTTTCAGGATCAAGATATATTTCATCTCTCGATTGCAATAACTCTACTTGTTTTGTTTTGCTTTTAAGATAAATGCGAAGGCTGTCATTATTCATGTTTACATGTACAATCAATTCGACAGGCTGTGTTTTGTCATCACCATATACTTCCTGATAAGCCTTAAATATTTCATCTTCTTTAAAATATATTTCGGCCCAATATCTTGTCTCTTTATTTGTCCAATGTGATACCCATGATATACCCATTGTTCGGGGTCTAGCTTTTTGAACATAATCGTCTTTATTTAATTGTTCGGTAAATAGCACTGACTGCTCTCCATTAAAATAGCTAGTGTATAATTCATCAGTTTTTTTTACATCAGAATCATCATAAACTATAATAGGTCTTACATTAAATCGTTCACGGTATTTATCCCATAAGCCTAATTGTAAACCCTTATTTCTAAGATTTTCTAATACAACTGTATCATCTTCTAATGATCTTTTTACATAGGTATTCTGATTATCATTTTCTGGAGAATGTCCATAACCTTTTAAATCTATATAATCTTTCATTGCTAAGTTTATTTCTTTTGCTTGATATCTTCCGACTTCTACTTGGTGGCCACTACTGCCTAATAACCATATCACGACTATTCCTCCGGGAGCCATACCCACCATAATAGTATTATAGGTTTCATGTTTATTATTCCATGGAATAATAAATCCTTCTTCAAATAATCGAGTTATGTTATCTTTTGGTAAAGTAAAACGACCACCATAGAATTTATTTTCTGTAAAGGATAACCATGTAATTTCTAATGATATAGGTACTGGTTTGAGTTCGTCACCAATTGCCCAAGTAGAGCCATCTTTCCCCCAGCCGTTTGTTATCATATCGGCACTTGGTATGAGAGTACTATTGCCATCACTAAATACTAAATATCCTCTTGCTATATTCATTGGATACATTTCAGGGGCACATTCAGTGGCATCCCATTCAAATTTCTCTTCCATTTTATTATGAATTTTACAAGCACTAATGTTTATACAAAGTATTAGTGCAATAAGTAATTCTATTCTTTTCATTATTCCGTATTTGATTATCCCGAATATGTATTTCTTTCAGTAGAAGGGAAATTTGCTGTAGAATCTACGTCAGAACTCCAATGAAGATATTTATGTCTTAATATTCTTATGTACTGTTGTTCATCTAATTCATTCTGATAAGCAATCGTACCTTCTTTAGTTTTTACATTTTTATATTTTTCATGAACTCTATTATAATACTGATATACCAATGGTTTTGTATTGTCTTCAAAGGCATAATGATCAAGACGATTTTTTACCCATTGAAGTAATGATACTTTTGATCCTGATGTTTTAGGGATAGAATAATCATTTTCTAATTTAGTTTGTTTTGCTTTTGGAAAAAGAGCATTTTCTTTATAGAGCACACCAAACTTGCACATCATGTGCAATGGTATATAACTGTATATATTGCTTGCGATAGTTCGTTTGCTAGATAAAATATTATTCCATGATACGGATAATTCATCCTTTGTATACCAACCTTGTGCTATCAAATTTTTCTTCATTTCATCAACCTTGTCTGTATCATAAGTTAGACAAGGGGTTTCGATAACATTAATAGGATAACACCCCCCGACATCAGAATGTACACCGGGCAAAGAAAGCTGTATACTTCTATTATCATTAATAGCAGTTTTTATACAAGCGCTATCGCATGGCGCCATAGTGGAGTTAACTGCCCTTGTTCCAGTGCTTTCTATTGTAGTAAGAGAAAAATTAGCCCTTCTTTCGTCAGCGGCAGTTAAGTGTACAATACGGAGAGCTTGACTTATAGCATCTAAATGTAATTCGCTGACATCATTACTAAAATTAGTATTTATTTTGGTATGTGGTGAGTAAGCAGATACTGTATCAAATAAGCCTACAAAGCGTATAATAACATTATTTACTTGTATATTTTTTTTCTTTAAAAAATATCCTAAAAATCCACGACCGCGTTTACCATCCCTTGGCATTTGGTATTCTTGATCATCAATGGCATTTGTTTCTCCTTTATCTTGGCCAGAAATTTCTTCCCATCTAGTTGCTTCATAGATAAAATTTCGGGCAGCAGCACTTCCGCGACTGAAGCCAAATACGTCAAATGTTAATGTATTTATTATGGTATTTTCTTGCAAATTTTTTGAGACTTTTTCTGCAATTAGAAAACATCCTTTTCTAACTTTGGCCCTAATACCTGTTTTACCTGCCCCCATAGCCCCACCAGCGCCTTTCGTAAGGTAGAGACTGTCTTCGCCATAATCGGTAGTGCCAATACCTTCAATATAAATACTAAGCCTTTTTTCATTTGTTTCAGGGACTGTAGTATTATAATAAGGGGATATGCGCCCTATATTTGAGAGGTCGTTCTCATAACTATCATCAGCTTTCTCTTTGTCATCTCTATTTGATACATAAGCACTTATTGCATCATCGTTATATTTCTGTGTTGTTACATTGTTTTTATTATCGTCCACCATTTTTTGGTATTCTTGTCTCGCTTGTGTGTTATTTTGATTGTTCATTGTTCCATCAAAGAACATACCCATAGTAACTGCTACTGCCGGCGTGCTTTTAGCTTTTTGTTCGCCACTAGCTGGACCTATTTTTGCTAATCCACTCATAATTAATTTTAGATAATTGTTTAATTAAATTTTATTTAAAAAGCCATCCAGCCCACAGGCTCAGATTTAGGCTTTTCTTCTTTTGGTTTAACGACTTCTCTTTTTATTTCTTTACATCCTTTTGTAAATATTTTATATTCTCCCTCTGCTGTTGTTACTATTGCTATACATTCAATATTTCGTATTAAATGTGTAAAAGTTTCTATGTAATATTTTATTTCCATATTGCCACTAATGCATGCAACATCTTCAATGGTAGCAGGTAATACCAATGTACCTTCAAATGTTACTACGAGCGTGCTTTCATTTTTGCTATCTATCCTGGCCAAGCCCTTAAACAAGAGCGATTCCTCAAATCCAAAAAATGGAAACTTAATAGTTGCCTCTTTAGTTTTTGTTTCATAATCATACTCACCAACAATTGGCGCGAAAAACAATGATGACCAAATATCTCCTGTTACAATATTTTTTAATTGCTTCTGGTCGGTTAAAGATTTTTCTACTGCTTCAATATATTCTATTGCTACATCACCTTTATAATGCTGTAGCAATATTGGTTTGGTTTCTGCAAAACGCTTTTTTAATTTGTCAGTATTTATTATGCTGTCTATTTCTCCATCTTTGGTTGCCATAAACTCAAATGGATAATAAGGTGCAGCAGATGCTATAGCCAATAAGCTTATATGATCTTCAGGCTTTTCGTTATCTATATAAAAATTATCTTTTGTTATTTTCCATATTGCTTTCCCTTCTTTCGTTCCATGACAATGCATGTCAATAGTATTGTACATACTTGTTTCACCTTGTGACGAGATCCATTTTGTTTGTACTCCGTATTTTCGCTCCATACCCACATACTGCCAATGAACAGTGGGCAGCTGCTTGTGCTTATGGCTGTTGCCAATCGGGTCGAATATTTCATCAATTACTATTACGGGCATTGGGTATTATTATTCAGTTAAGCAATGCGGAACTAATCCAAAAAGCTCCAGCCTTTCCTTTCTTTTACAGATTGCACCATTACTTCTTCTTTTACTACTATATTTTCTTTGTGCTGGCCAATGTATTCTAAAGTGTTTAGCTTTTGTAAAACAAGTACTAGGCTGAGTAATAGCTGACGAATAGATTTCATGTAAGCGCCAGTCTGATAATGGCTGTAGTTAATTTCTATAATATCTGATAAATGATTTAGAAATGTTACAGGTGATAGATCGTTCCATTCAAAAAAGTAATTCAGCAATTCTTCTTTGTCTTTTTCAGGCATACTTTGTATTGTTGTGAAAAGAGAATTGGCAAGTGATGAAATGCTGCTGACTAAAAATATAGGCGGCTGCTGGTGCACTATATTACGCAGGTAAAAATAATCTCTGCTACTAAAATCAATGATCGTTTTGCAAATGGTTTTTATATTTTGTGCTATATCCGATTTCTGATTTTTGTAATTTATTTTTCTGATGATCTGTAATGATAGGTCTTGTAAATGATCAATGGCGGTTCCTATCGACTCATAATGATGG
>DATHNB010000276.1:0-2631 GCA_035486495.1 Ferruginibacter sp.
ATCATTGCGTAATAATTTACAAGCCCTAACACCTTCTAAAGAAACAGGTATTTTAAATACTGTTTTTTTAGGATCCAAACCTAATTTCAATTGGCGATGGGCTTCTTTTACTACGTCTTCTGCAGTATCGCCTAAAGCTTCGATCTGCAATACAGGTACTATTTTAGATAGTTTCACGATCATTCCATCGATGTCTGTAATGCCTTCACGCTGCATAAAAGTAGGCGTGGTAGTTAATCCGTTAAGAAAACCTAATTTAAAACCTTCTTCGATCTCTTTTAAATTGGCTGAATCAAGATATAATTCCATAATGTGTTATTGGTTTCAAAAAAATAATGGGCAAATTTAGGTAATATATATTGGTTACCAAATGCTTTTTATTTAGCCGTTTTAGAATAAAATGGAAGTCTGTTGTGTCTTGTCATTCTGAGGAACGAAGAATCTTATTTTAATTGTAAGAGCTTTTATGGATATGGATTAGATTCCTCGTTCCTCAGAATGACAAAGGCGATGAGAAATATGCTTCATTTGAAAACATCATATAAATGGTAGATAAATAAAGAAGGTCTAACATAATTGTCAGACCTTCTTTTATAATATTTATTGTCAGACGGAGACCGTCAGACAATAAATTAACTTCTGTATTTAACCTCAGTATTGTGTAATTCGATCAATGGTTTTAAGTATTCTTCTAAGTCATAAACACTTAACTGGCTTGCCGCATCGCATAATGCTTTAGCAGGTTCCGGATGTGTTTCTACGAAGATACCATCAACACCAGCTGCAACGCCTGCTCTTCCTAACACAGGTAAAAATTCTCTTGCGCCGCCTTTTGCATCAGCACTTGGAATACCGTATTTACGGATAGAGTGGGTGATATCAAATACCACAGGGTAACCTAACTGACCCATGTGGTAAAATGCACGAGGATCAACGATCAAATCGTTGTAGCCCATTGTGTAACCTCTTTCAGTTAAAATAACCTGGTCGTTACCTGCTTCGATACATTTATTTAGCGGGTGCTTCATGTTCTCAGGAGCTAAGAACTGGCCGTGTTTGATATTGATAACTTTACCTGTTTTTGCAGCAGCAACCATCAAGCCTGTTTGCATACATAAGTAAGCCGGAATTTGCAATACATCGCAAACTGCACCTGCATCAGCAGCCTGATCAGGATAATGAATATCAGTTAGCAAAGTAAAACCAAATTGTTCTTTCACTTTCGCTAACATTTTCATTCCTTCAACAATACCAGGACCGTTATAATAATTTAAACTACTTCTGTTATCTTTTGAGAAAGAAGATTTGTAAATGATAGGAATGTTCATTTTAGCACTTACTTCCTTTAGCTTTTCAGCTGTCTTCATCATAATCATTTCTGTCTCGATCACACAAGGACCGGAGATCAAAAAGAGTTGGTCTGCACCACACTCAATATTACCAACTTTTACTTTTTTCTTGCTCATAAATTACAAACGTTTAAATAGATCTTTAATAGTGTCAATAGTTATTTTTTCTTTCCAATCTGGGCCGATAGCGTGGTTCCACATGTGTGGCAAATTGTATGATACATGCGCCATGGCTGTTATTTGTTCATCGGTCCAGCCTTTACTTAAATTTTGCGGCAAAGTTACATGATGCTTTTGTAGCATTTGCTTAAATTCTTTTACACCGGCAGGGTAGTAGTCTTCCAGATGTTGAAACGCTAAACAGTTGGCGTAGCAATGTCTTTCGTGAAATACCATTGCTAATCCGTAGCTCATTGCATGACAAATACCTACTTCAGAATACGTTAAACTTTGCGTGCCCATCATTGATGCTACCATTAGTTTATCGTCGTTCTCAGGAGTTTGTCCCGCTTTATCGCCTAAATAAACATCGCGACAAAGTTTTATTGCTTGTTCTGCAAAAGCAAAACTGAAAGCGTTGTTTAATTTTCCTTCTTCAGATTCGATACAATGTATGTAAGTATCCATACCTGTGTAGAACCATTTATCGGTAGGCACTGAAGCTATTAATTCAGGATCAAGGATCACCTGATTAAAAGGAGTGAACTCACATTTTAAACCCAATTTCTTTTCTGGTCCTGTTAAAACTGCTGTCATGGCCACTTCCGCACCTGTACCTGAAATGGTTGGAACACCTAAATGATATACACCCGGTTTTTTAATTAGATCAAGTCCTTGATATTGTACAGATGAACCTTCGTTTGTAAACATTAATGACACTGCTTTTGCAATATCCATAATACTACCACCACCAATACCAATAACACCTGCAGGTAAACCTTTGGAGTTTAATATTTCATCTCTTAATTCGTCGACTTGTTTTGTGGTTGGTTCCTCAACATCAACGTTGATGAATTTAATGACGTCGTTCTCTTTTAAAGGCAATCTTTTTTCAAGATCTTTTCCTTTAAAATAATTATCTACTACAAAAAGAAAAAAGCCTTTGTTCTCGTGACGCTTGGTATCTAAAATACCGCCCAACATATTGAAACTTCCTCTTCCGAAAACTATTTTATCAATGTTCTTAAAATTCTTATGGATCATAATTGATTATTGATGGAACGCAGATTTTTATGATTCTTATGATCTATCACGATCTTATCATAACGATCATAAAAATCTG
>DATHNB010000277.1:0-3349 GCA_035486495.1 Ferruginibacter sp.
AACTATTTGAAATATATGAAAGAGATGGCATTGCTGAAAAGAATGAAACTGCACGTAAAACCATTGATTTTATTGATGCCCGATTAAGACTTGTTACAGCACAATTAGATAGTGTTGAAGCTAATATCCAGAACTACAAAGCAAAACAATCTTTAACGGGAGATCTTACTGAACAAGCAAAACAATATTTAACAAGGATAACAGATTATGAAGAGAAGGGGAGTGGTGTTAGAATTCAATTGGATGTGTTAGATCAGATAAAAAATTATGTTGTAAACAAAGGGAGCAAGCCTGGGACAGTACCTTCTTTGTTGATAAATCAAGATCCGATATTGGGCAAATTATTGGATGATTTATATCAGACAGAGTTTTTAGAGAATGCAAGTAAATCTGTTTCGGGAGAAAAAAGCAATGAAATGATATTGCTTCGGGATAAAGTTGAACGAGAAAAATCAGATATATTAGAAAACATATCTAATATACGGCGCAACCTCTTAACAGAACAAAAGGATATAGATAATGCTCTAAACTTTGCTCAATCGCAGATCAATGAACTTCCTGAAAAAGAAAAAGGCTTATTAGAAATTAGCAGACAACAGGCTGTTAAAAATGGCATCTATTTATATCTTTTACAAAAACGAGAGGAAACTGCATTGTCTTATGCATCAACCATTGCTGATTTAAAGATAATTGATAATCCAAGTATATCAGGGCCTATAAGTCCTATAGCTCAAAATTATTATATAGTAGGGTTATTGATAGGAGTTTTGATATCTGTATCTATCATTGTGGCAAAAGAACAATTTAACAATAAAGTGTTATTTAGAGACGATGTAGAAGAGAAAACAGATATGCCTTTTGCAGGAGAAATAATACAGGCGAACCAAAATAGACCCATTGTAATTTATGATGGTAAAAGAAGTATTATAGCGGAACAATTCAGATCAATCAGAACAAATCTGAACTATTTAGGGTTGGATGAAAAGCATAAAACAATAATGCTTACTTCTTGTATTCCAGGCGAAGGGAAAAGCTTTACAGCAGTTAATCTGGCAATAAGCTTTACATTAACAGGGAAGAAAGTAGCTCTGATGGAGATAGATTTGCGCAGGCCCAAATTAAGTAAACTTTTATCCGTGGACAGAGAACCCGGTATTACTAATTATCTTGTTAAAAATGTTTCTGCTATTGAAAGTATTATTAAAGAGACTAGTATCCCTAACCTTTATATTATTCCAGCAGGAGTGATACCTCCTAATCCTACGGAACTGATTATAAAAGATGGGTTTAAACAGATGATAGATGAAATAAAATCCCGATTCGATATCATCATTATTGACACTGCTCCGGTAGGACCGGTTACAGATGCTTTATTGTTGAAAGATTATGTGGATGTGAGTTTATTTGTAATAAGACATGACCGTACACCTAAAGTTTTCTTACGTACTATTAACGATTATTATGTGCAGAAGAAATTCAATAACATGGCTTTTATTTTTAATGGGGTAAAAAAGCGAGGCATAGTAATTGGACCTATTGGTAAATCATATGGCTATGGTTATGGTTATGGCTACGGCTACGGCTATGGGTATGGTTACGGTTATAGTTCCACGAATGATGAAAAAACAGGAAATATCTCAATAATTAGAGATACAATAAAAAGGGTGAAGAAGTTTTTTAGAAGAAAAAGAGATAGTAGGTATTATTAATAATTAATTATACGTGTAATAATATATAATAATCAACTTCAGTTCTAAATTATATGTAACTGAGGATTAGCGAAGCTGTGTGATGTCTGAAAATAATCTATATTGGTTTGCAGTTTATACCAGGCCACGCTGGGAAAAGAAAGTAGTAAAATTATTGAATGAAAAAAATATTGAAAACTATTGTCCTTTAAACAAAGTAGTAAAACAATGGAGCGATAGAAAGAAGGTTGTTCTTGAGCCAATTTTTAAATCATATATTTTTGTAAGAGTCACCGAGGAAGATAAGTGGGGTATAAAAAAAATAAACGGCATACTTAATTTTGTTTATTGGCTTGGAAAGCCTGCACGTATTAGAGATGAAGAAATTAGTGTAATAAAGAAATTTCTAAATGAATTTTCTGATATAGCAATAGAACAGGATCTGCAGGTGAATGCAAAAGTAAGAATAAAGCAAGGGGCATTAATGAATTATCAAGGGTTACTTTTAGAAATATCCGGCAATCGGGTAAAAATAAAAATAGAAAGTATGGGACTTCAATTAAGTGCCTATTTCGACAAAAAAAATATAGAGCGATTGCCTGGCTCTTAATTAATATAATAATCAATTATATTATTATCTCTAATAACATTGACGGAAATAATGACAATGAATGATGAATAAGACGGACAGTATTTATGTTGCCGGTCATAGAGGATTGGTGGGTAGTGCAATAGTTAGGTTTTTGCAAGCACAAGGATTCACTAATATTATTACCAAAACATCTTCAGAATTAGATTTGCGCGATCAGCTTGAGGTACGACGTTTTTTTGAAAAAGAAAAACCTCAGTATGTATTTATGGCGGCGGCAAAAGTTGGTGGAATATGGGCCAATAAAGAATATCCTGCCGAATTTATTTACGATAATATTTCTTTGCAGAATAATATTATCCACGAATCTTATCGTAATAACGTAGCCAAATTATTGTATTTAGGAAGTAGCTGTATTTATCCCAAAAATGCGCAGCAGCCAATAAAAGAAGAGTACCTTTTGTCTGGTTATTTAGAGCCAACTAATAAGGCCTATGCTATTGCAAAGATAGCAGGTATCGAAATGTGTCAATCTTATGCCAAACAATATGGGTGCAAATTTATAAGTGCGATGCCTACAAATTTGTATGGACCGCGAGATAATTATGACCTGCAAAATTCGCATGTTCTGCCTGCGCTCATAAGAAAATTTCATGAAGCAAAAGTAAATAATGAATCTACCGTAACTATATGGGGAACTGGTAAGCCATTACGTGAATTTTTGCATTCGGATGACGTGGCTTCAGCCTGCTTCTTTTTAATCCAGCATTATGAATCATCAGAAATAATTAATATAGGTGTAGGCAAAGATCATAGTATTGAAGAGATTGCTTTGATGATTAAAAAAGTGATCGGATTTACCGGCCAATTAATTTTTGACACTTCAAAACCGGATGGTACTCTCCGTAAATTATTAGACGTTGATAAAATAAATAAATTGGGATGGCAGGCTGCCGTTACATTAGAAGTGGGTATACAAAATACGTATACTGATTTTATAGAAAAGTATGAATATTATACTACTCCTAAAGAGAAAAAAAATAGTGTTGTTAATAAGGAATAATGTGTAGAA
>DATHNB010000278.1:0-8651 GCA_035486495.1 Ferruginibacter sp.
ATCTAATGCACAAACTAAAAAAGGGTTTGCAGGCAGTAAATGATGCAAATAATGCCAGTAACGCTCAGGATCAGAAAAAGCAAATTTTTCGATGAAAGTTTTTTTTCTTTCAATATCCTCTACCATTTTTTCGATAGGAATATTATAGTAACTGATAGCCGGCGCTTCGCCATAACCTTTAACACCAAAGAATTCCAGTTCAACAATTAATGTCGGCTGATGCGTTTTTGTCCCTTTTGAAATAGTAAAAGGATGTTTAAATGGAAGGTTATATGTTTTATAGTTGAGAACCAATTTTATTTAATATTTTATATTGAATATGTAATATTGAAATGAATGCTTCAGACATAAATATTAAATATTACATCTTACATATTCAATAACTATCTTCCGTTAGATGTTATATAATTCTTCAATTCTTCACTAAAATCTTTATTCTTAATCAGTTCTTCCAGATCAAGGTGCATCCTGTATCGCCAGTAATGATTAGGATCTGCGGGATTATTGATGCGTTCAATATTTACATTTTCTTGTCTTAATGTTTCGCTTATACCTAAAATATCCTGTAGTTGGAAAATACTCCACATCGCAGGAGAATTCAAATGCTGAAAGATTATTTCCCTGCAAATATTTGTATTGCATTCGTCTGGCGCTTTACCATACTGACCAATGATATTATTGTAGAAATATTGCGTTTGTTCTTTATCCTCGTACCAATGTCCGCGAATCGTACTCATATCATGTGTTGAAGGAGTTACCACACTTAAATACGGGGCATTAAATGTATTAGAAAAACTAATAGTAGTTTGCTTTGGCATTCGTTGGATTTCCAGACTTAATATTCCCAGATCTTTCATTACTTCCGGAACACAGTGTGGCACCATCCCCAGATCTTCTCCAAATACCAACATATCAGTTGAGCGTTTTAGCTCCGGCAGTTTTTTCATTGCTTCTTTTTTCCACATCTCATCCTGGCGCACATAAAAATAGTTTACGTATAATTCCTTTAATACATTCTGCGTATACGCATTCAGATGATTAAATGAATGCGTACGTTCCATATTTATCCTGAAATGGAAGTGATAACTGTTAGCCTCTTCCTGCAATAAAATAACATTGCTTATCAAATCGTACAATCCTACTTTAAGGAATTGATTATGTTCGGTTTTATCAAGACCATTAAAATAACTTTCTACTTTTCTCTGCGTATTAAATTCAGCCTTTAGCTCATACGTATTATCCACTGCAGGCTTTAAGAAAGTACTCTTTACATGATCCGCCTGTTCTGCGAATACACTTTGTAATATATCATCTGTAACATATGGACTACAATAACGTTTAGCAGTAAACGAAATATCCTTTTTATTTAGTTCGCTGATATGAATAGGAATAGCAGGAATAAATCTTCCCAAAATACCCTCAACAGCATTTAAAGGAATGCTCCAAATGCGGAAGAATCCAAGTATATGATCTATTCTAAATCCATCAAAATATTCGCTCATTTGTTGAAAGCGCTGACGCCACCAGGCAAAACCATCGGCCTGCATTCTTGTCCAGTTATATGTTGGAAAGCCCCAGTTTTGGCCCGTGATAGCAAAATCATCCGGTGGTGCACCGGCTTGCTGATCCATGTTATATAATTCAGGCTCCACCCATGCATCTACACTATTTCTGGAAATACCTATCGGAAGATCCCCTTTTATCATAATACCATTTTCATGAGCATATACAGTAGCAGCCTTCAATTGTAAATGCAAATGATATTGCGTAAAATAATGCAATGCAATACTATCATATTGCTTATGCTCAGGCTTTACCAGATCTTCTATTAATTTTTTATTGTACTTCCCGTGTGATTTCCATTTATTAAAATCGGCCGTTTCATACATATCTCTCAAATAGCAAAATGCAGCATAAGGAACAAGCCAGTCTATATTTTCCTTAAAGAACGTACGGTATTCCTCATCATCAACAAGTGCCGCTTTCTGTAATGTGTACAGTTCTTGTATGGCAGCAAATTTTAATTTTATTACAGTATCGTAATCTAACTGAGATTGCCTGTTTAATTCTTCTTTTTGATCTTTTAATTGCTCGATTACTTCCTCATTTTTTTCTTCGGCAACCTTATCCAGATTAAGATATAGCGGATGCAAAGCAAATGCTGATATAGCCGAATATGGATAAGAATCTCGCCAGCTATAGGTTGCCGTAGTATCATTTACAGGCAACAACTGTATTAATTTTAGACCACTATTTTTTGTCCAGTCTACCAACAAATTGATATCGGTAAATTCACCCGTACCTAACCCATTTTGTGAGCGCAAACTAAAGAGAGGAATAGCAACACCGGCGCCTTTCCAATTTGGTGTAAGCGCATGAATGAAGCCATCATGTATAATAGTGATATTCTCTTTAATAGTGTTACCCAATAATAATCTGTTCTCGCCAATTTCATAATTGACAAACGATTGCTGTACTGTATTGTACACGCCATACTTATAACTAACAGGAAATTCTTCTTCTGTTATATTGATCTTTACATTCCACCAATCTCCTGATCTTGTAAGTAAAATTGGGGCTGTAGTATCCCAATTAGCCAAGTCATTATTATTGCCAAGCAAGCATACAACTTCGTCTTGTTTAAGAAATGGTGCTTTCACTTTAAAGTGATGCGTGTATGGTGGCACAAAACTTTCCGCAGCTAAATTCGGTAACGACTTAAAGAATACTTCCTTAAAAGGTTTTGTATAAAATACATTTTCAGGACTTCCTGTATGGTTCCAGGTATCAATCAGCGTAACCTCTTTCGCAATTATTCGCAAGTCAATTATCCTGTCATTGCCCCATTCTATTATCTCGTCATCCTCTTCGGTTCTTAAGATATAATTATATTTCAATAACTGATTAGCTAAGTCATTTTTAGTCAGCTCAACCTGGCCAACCCAGTAATCATCATTCAGATATTGCAACGGCATAGCCTTACTAATATTATCATTTCCTAACGATTCACAGCTTCCTGAAACGAATAGGTTTTGTTCGACTTTAGTATAAAAACGTAAAAAGAAATGTACAATCATTTTATATAGCAGTTAGATAGTAGGAATTATTGCAATCTTTTAGAAATTAATCAGGCAGTTAATACTATTTGTTCCATTTGCCTTATTTTTGTCAAAATTATTTACACATGGAATCAACAAAAAAATCTACCGGAATTTATTGGTTTTTATTCGCCCTTTCTTTGGCTGCAACATTTTTTGTGTGCGCAAAGTTTGGTGGTTACTTTACTTTGGTATTACCATTCAATTTTACCTTTTTTGCTAAGGCTTTAGATCTAATGTAGTTATAGTAGAAAGTATCAAGATGTTAGTAGCAAATGACTTACTACCACATCTTGATACTTATGTCCTGCTACTTAAGTCCATTGATAATAGAAAAGAACTCCTGCGCTACTAATGATGCGCCTCCTACTAATCCACCATCCACATCCGGCTGACCGAATATTTCTTTAGCATTAGCACCTTTTACGCTTCCTCCATATAAGATAGAAATGCTGTTGGCAACTGTTTCACCATATTTTGCAGCAAACACACCACGAATATATTTGTGTATTTCCTGTGCTTGTTCAGATGTAGCAGTTTTGCCTGTACCGATTGCCCAGATTGGTTCGTAAGCAATTACAAACCCTGTTAATTGCTCTGCATTTAAATGAAATAAGCTTTCTTTTAATTGAGTTTCCACAAAGCTATTCTGTGTACCGGCTTCTCTCACAGACAATGCTTCACCACAACAGAAGATAGGTTTCAATTTATATTCCAAACAGAAATCAACTTTTTCTGCTAACATTTTATTGCTTTCATTAAAGTACTCTCTGCGTTCGCTATGTCCTAATATTACATAATCAGTACCAATGCTTTTTAGCATTTCTGCACTTACTTCGCCTGTATATGCACCTGATTTTTTATTGTAGCAATTTTGTGCGGCAACAAAGAAATTATATTTACTAGCTATTTTATGTTTTATACTGGTAAGATAAGGAAACGGGATACCAAATACAGCCTGCTGATTGTCTTTTAATTTAATAGGCAACGCCAATAATTCACTAATTAATGCTTCACCTTGCTCAAGCGTTAAGTTCATTTTCCAGTTAGCCGCGGCTATTTGTTTTCTCATGTTAATTTTTATTTATTATAAAGTGTAAGTAAGATTTCTTTTTCTTTATCCGTAAGATGCTGTCCTTTTAATTTTTTCCAGTTATCAATATGTTCCAATGCTTTTTCCAATTCATACCTGCTATCTCCCCAGGTAAAATCAGCTACTTTTTTTGGAGGAAACCCACCTTCAAAAATATTGCAACAAATACCTACTACTGTTCCTGTATTAAAAGAGGTGTTGATCGCTGCTCTGCTATAATCTCCCATTAATAATCCTGCTTTAAATCCAACATCAATAAAATCATTTGTCATGTTGTCCCACATCTTTACATGTCCGGCAGTATTCTTAACGTTTGAGTTAGTTGTGCCCGCGCCTAAATTGCACCACTCGCCTAACACACTATCTCCTAAATAACCATCGTGCGCTTTATTACTGTTGGCAAACATGACCGAGTTTTTAATTTCGCCTGCTGCTACACAATTTGGGCCAATGGTTGTTGCACCGTACACTTTACTTCCCATTTTCAATATCGACCCTTCACACAGCGCAAATGAACCTCGTATCATGCAACCTTCCATCACTTCTGCATTCTTACCAATATAAATTGGTCCTGCCGATGCATTCAAAAAACTATGTTCTACTTTGGCACCTTCTTCAATAAAAATATTATGCGCCGCTGTTACTTTATTCGTATCTGATATTGGTTGCGATTTTCTTCCTGTTGTTATTAGTTCAAAATCTTTTCGCAATGCCCAGTCGTTATTCTTTACAATATCAATAGCGTGTTTTAAAACCCTTACTTCATTTTCATCCTTCAGCATATTTTCATCAGCGCCATTTATCAGCATTTTGTCCAACCATTTTTTTGTTGGTACAATATCGCTGCTAATAAAAGCGGGTGCATCATTTTCATCAAAGAAAGCTTTAGGAGAATTAATTTCGGCATCATTGGTGCTGATCGCATAACCCAATATTTTTTCCCATTTTTCACGAATGGTTAAGATGCCGATCCTTATATCTGCAGCATTTCTTACAGCTGTAAAAGGGTACAGTTGCTGCTTTGTAAATGTATCGTCTAAAATAATTTTCACCAAATAAAACTAACTGAAAAAATCCAATGATCAACTATCAAATTCCAAACCATATACTAAAAATCCCTCCATTGTGTGGAGGGATTCGAATATGTTATACAAGAAATATTAAGCTTTCTTTTCGTAACGTTTTTTAAATTTATCGATACGACCTGCAGTATCAACCAATACATTTTTACCTGTATAAAACGGATGAGATGTGTTTGAAATTTCCAGTTTAATTACCGGATATTCATTTCCGTCTTCGTGTTTAGCAGTTTCCTTAGAATAAGCAGTAGAACGACTCAAAAATTGAGTATTGTTACTCATATCTCTAAAAATTACAAAGCGGTAATTTTCTGGATGCAATTTATCTTTCATGATTATCAGTGTTTTATACATGGATTTTGCCATGCGATTTTTAAGAGGTGCAAAGATACATCAATATTATGAAAAAACAATACCTAACTCTTCATATTTATCTGCTGCAAAGCAATGCCAATATTCCAGCCTTTAGAGGCTTGTATCACTTCCTGCAGATCATCGATCTTTTTACCGGTGATGCGGATTATATCGTCCATTATAGCCGCCTGAACCTTAAGGCCACTGTCCTTTATCAATTTTACTATTTTCTTCGCATCTTCCTGTTTGATCCCGTTTCTTACAGGTACTTCTTTTTTTACAATCTTCCCACTTTGATGTGCTTCTTTACTTAGATCATACACTTCCGCAGCTAACCCCTGCTTCATACTTCTGCTGATCAGTACATCGGTTATCTGATCTATTTTCATTTCGCTATCCGCTTCAAGATTTACTTTAAAATCTTTTTTATTTAACTCTATCAAAACGTGAGAACCTTTAAAATCAAAACGATTGGTAATCTCTTTGTTCACTACGTTAATAGCATTATCGAGTGTTTGAAGATCTACTTTACTTGCAAAATCAAAAGAAGGCATATTATTGAATTAAGAATTGATAATTAAGAATTAAGAATTTTAGCGGTATTCTTTGCTCTTTTTGTCATGATTAAAATTAAAAGAATGCCGGCAATAATTAAGCAGAAAGAAATGATTTCTGCCTGACTTGGATTAATACCAAAGAAATGATACTGATTATTTACCCGCATTTTTTCTATAAGAAACCTTTCTAAGCCATTTAAAATAAGGTATATACCAAACATTTCACCTGGCACTTTTAGTTTCTTCCTGATCGACCATAAAAACAGGAACAACAAAAGACAAATGATCGTTTCATAAAACGAAGTAGGAAAAACGGGTTGCGGCAAAGCACGATTATGATCATCACCAATTATGCCGGGAATCTTCATCCCATCGCTATTTACATTTTGAGGAAAATTGTAAGCCACCATCCATGTTGGTATAAATGCCGGTGCTTTAAAATAAGCGTGTGGCACTTTATCCAGGCTCGCATCTTTTCTATCCGTTACAAAAACCGGTGCTGATGAACCCGAATCTATTACACTTCCATTTAAAAAGTAAGTACTATACTTCTGCAAATTTCGCTCATAATCACCGGGTGTGGCCACTACTACTTTAGCATTTTGATCTGTAATATAAGCGCTGTTATAAATGCCCCAGTCACCATCTCCTGAAACCTGACAACCAATACGTCCAATTGCATAAGCAATCATCAATGCCGGTCCTGCTGCATCTACAAGATGTATAATAGTTATTCCTTTTTTGTACGCATACCAACAAACAGCAAATGCTGCCAATATCAATCCTCCATAAAAAGTTAAACCGCTTGCAGAGAATAAACGTTCGATAGGATGTTGTATAAAATCGTTCCAGTTCTCCAGATCATCGAAAAGCTTGGCGCCTATTATACCAAATATCAATGCAATGATAACAATATCACCTACTCTATCGTGCGGCCAGATACGTATAGCACGCTGTTCAGGTTCTTTTAGTTTTTGTTTATTTCTCTCCCACCATTTTGCTCCGGCAAGAATACCACCTAATAATAAACCTGCCCACAAATTACCTTCTTTTGAAAAGATGTAATCCTGTGGGATCATATCATCAGGCTTATTTAAAAACAGTCCGACTAATTTATACGCAAATAAAAATCCGATAAAAAAATTAAAGAACAATTCTGAAAAAGATGCAGGTTCGCCAATAGTAATCGACTCTTCTCTTGGAGATAATAAACCTTGCGCTTCTTTGCGTTTCAGTTCACTTGCTAACACTAGTGCTGCTGCAATAAAAGCAGCTGCTACCATTAAACCGAAAGTGTTTAAAAAACTGAGTGATTTCCACTCTACGCCAAACCAGTCTTTAAAAACGTAATATAAATTGGGATACATTTTCTTAATTAAAAAGTAAAAAATCGAGCCGCAATATATTCAATTATTTGCTGATGATTTGGTAAAATTTGATCAGCGGACGATCGATCTTTATCTTATGAGTTTCAACAAAAAATCCCGCAGGATCCATTCCTACGGGATGTAATTTACTAACCCATCAATCTATATCATGAACAAATGCCGAGCTGACGACAAATTCTTAATTACAATGTTGTTCAAAAGCACCGATAAGGTTTTCAGCGATCATTTGAGCACTTCTTCCTTCGATCATGTGTCTTTCTATAAAGTGTACTAACTGGCCATTTTTAAATAACGCAATAGCAGGAGATGATGGAGGATAAGGTAACAAATGTTCTCTTATTTGTTTTACCGCTTCCACATCAAAACCTGCAAAACTTGTACCCAAATGATCAGGTTTTTTTGCACTATTATGTACCGCTAATAAAACTCCTGGTCTTGCAGTACCTGCACTGCATCCACAAACTGAGTTGATCACTACTAAAGCAGTTCCTTTATCTTCTATTACTTTATTAACGTCTGCAGCAGTCAACATTTCGTTGAAGCCATTGTCTGTTAATTCCTCTTTCATCGGTATTACTAACTCTTGTGGATACATATTTTCTTGTGTTTTTATTATTTCGGTACAAAAATACAACCTTCAAATGACATAAACATTGAAGACTATCAATGTATTTAAAAATAGACTTTTCGATGACAAATCAGACTTTGTGTCTTGCATAAATAGCTTTAAAAGACATAATGTCTTGCATTATTAATAATTTAAGACAATTTACCTCAATTTTTAGCTTGGAATGCCATTTGACGATACGTTATCAGAACAAAATTATAAAACATAAAAACAAAATAGCTATGACACTAGTAAAAGTAAACAACCAGCTCGGTAAATCATTTGATGGTTTTGTAAATGAAATATTCAACGATTTTCCTGCAACATTTGGAAAAGCACTTCGTGAAGATGTACTTGGTTTTCCGCCGGTAAATATTGTTGAAAAAACGGATGCCTATAATTTAGAAGTTGCAGCACCGGGATTTAATAAAGCAGATTTCAACCTGAAGTTAGAAGGGAAACTATTAACCATTAG
>DATHNB010000279.1:0-4761 GCA_035486495.1 Ferruginibacter sp.
AGATTATCGCAGTAGCATTTATCATTTTATCCGTAACCTGTTACGGACACAGTAATCACAAAAAGGACTTCAATGAGAAGCATTACACAGCATTATTGACAAAACAAGCAAAGAAAAATAACCATAAAAACCTATAAAATCATGAAAAAACTAATAATCTGCTTGATGATAATTCAAATTACACTTATGTGTTCCAGTGTGTATTATATATGTATGGGTCGTTGGGGATTTGGCATACAACTGCTTATGATTAATATGTGTTTTTTTGTATTAAATATTTGGAACTTTAAAAATTGTAATTAATCATGGAAAACGGAGAATTTGAAAAAAAGGGCATACTTTGGCTTATCGCTTTAGTATTTGCAATATCCCTTGTAGTAATGGCTTTGTCATCTTGCAATCATAAGACTGTAGTGGTGAAGTCGGAACGCTTTAAGAGGCACGGAATAAGCAAAAAAGGATATTACATAGAGGTTGACGGGGAATTTGTTGACACCACAGCCACTTACGATAGTGCGCAATGTGCCGGATATTACAAAGAATTAACAAAACGCTTCAAATAATTATGTACAATAAAGATAAAAATAAGGAAATAATTGACGGATTAATAGCAGCCGAAAAACAAAAAAATAAGACATACCTGTCCATTAGAACCGTAACGGCTATTAATAAGGAAGAAGCTTTAAAAAAAATTGAAGCTGGAGATTTTGATACATCTCATCCTCTTTGCGATAAGGTTGCAACCATGCAAGAACTTAAAAAATTAATTTAATTCCCATGAAATCACTATTTACAGACAGATACATAGCTTTAGGCAATGAAGCTGCCAACTATATTACCGAACAACTTAAAAAGAATCCCGTAATATCCCTCATGGATGAGGTTACGGAGGATAATTGGAATGATTGTACGCTTGTATACTATACCGATGCCGAAGGGCATAGAGATGTATATGCCGTAGAAGCCATAAGCCTAAACTCGGAAGGGAAACCTCAAGTTGTTTGCATGAATGATTGGCTGCTTAACAAAGAAACTCACGAACTGAACTCCCTATCGTATGATGTTATTATATTCTTGGCAGAGGCTTTATATACCAAAGTAACTAACAAATAAGCAGAAAAGATATTGTTTTTATAAAAATATGTGTATCAATTCAAAAAATATTACTACTTTTGCATCACTGAAAACGGTTGTGTCGTTTTACAGGTTCAAAAATCTTACTGTTCCCCCAGGAACGTCACGAGTGAACCCCAATAATAGACACAACCTATTTGCGGGGTTTTACTTTGTGGTAACCCCCAATATTCAGGACGGTTGCAATACAGACATAACCCGTATAGGAATATCCAAAGCCTTAAATATGCCAGTGGTATTGTTCTTAAAGATAGACCAGTGTTGGCAACGTGTGCGCCCATTCACGACCAATGACCTCATCAACTATAGAAATGTAGTTAACAAAACTATCTTACCAGCTTGGAAGGAACTAAAGAAGCAATACCCAGTGAAGTTAAGGTTAACAAATAAACTTCACAAACCCCAACTAAGTAAGATGAGGGAAGTAAAAGGGCTTTTGTCTATTAACTTTTAAATTAACCCTATGAGCCAAATAACATCATCAGACAAGCGTTACCTTCTTGCAATAGTAGAAGCCGGTAAACTCGATAATCAGGACTTTAATTGCTTAGAAAGTGAAAGTGGTAAGGAATTGCTGACTAATTATTACCGGAATATTGAAAACTTAAAGAAGCATTTCAAAGAAATAGTTGAAAAACAAGAAATAATAAAATAAAAATCATGTATAACAAAAAAGACATTCAATTCTCACGTAATCACGATTACGACAAGGAAAAAGCAGAAGAAATGAGGAATTATTGGCATAATTTTTCTGTAGGTATTTTTAAGTGGGAACTTACAAGCGACGGTAAAAGAATGAAAAAAGGCAAAGTAATTGTGCGAGTAAAAGGCTGTTCATCTCTTCATGCGTCTATCTACGATATGGCTGAAAATGTAATAAAACAATTAGATGCCGGAGATTGGGATGGACGTAAAAATGTAGTTGTAAAATAACCCCTCCAATAAAGTAAAAAGCGATATCGGAATTCCGATATCGGTAGATAATAAAGCAGTTACAAATAAAGTAACCGAAGGGGATAATAGAACTTAATAAAAATATATGCAACTTTTGCGTTGCATATTGAAATATTTGTATTATCTTTGCATCCTAAATAAAATAACCAATATGACAAAAGAAATTAATTTTAAGAACCAAATTGATAAACTTCTAAAAAAGGCACCAAGATACAGAACCCGTAAATGGATTTCCGGTAAAATGGATATGGATAGAACTACATTTTGGAGAAAGGTAAATTCAGATTCATTTGATAAGAATGAAAAATCTAAAATAATAGGACTAATAATAAACGGCAAATAGTATTAACAATTTTAATTTTCGCAAAATGAGCAACGAAAAAGTACACGAAGCAGTCCCCATTAACAGCATGTTACCCCTATTCGCAGTAATATGCAAGCCAATAAACGCTGCTGATTTATCTGAGGTAATGGAAGAAGCCGGACTTGGATTAATAAGAACACAAGCCGCAAAGAGAGTAGTTACCGCAACGGATAAAGAACTTTTTTTGCGTATACAAAGAGTTAAGGCTACAATAGGCAGTAACTCTGATTACGAGGATTATAAGGACGAAAACCAAATTAAATATTTATAAAAAATGACAAAAGAAGAATTTAAAACTCAAAAAATATCCGCTACTGATTTAGTAGTGGTTTCAGGGGTATCGTGTAGAATTGGCAGCATAGATTTCAGTAGTTGTTCAGCTATAGTATACACGCCTGAAAACAGTTACTGCAACATCAGCTGTGAACTAATAGAAAAAATAATCACTCAATAATCTTTAACAAATAAAAAAACATGAAACTAGAACAATTCGCAAACGAAATAGTGGCAAAAAATCACTTCCTTAAAGCATCTTTTGGAGGTTTCGCAGGGGCAGGCAAATCATTGACAGCCTCAATGCTTAGCGCAGGGGCATATAAACAAATGGGGTTAAAAAAGCCCATTCTTATAATTGATAACGAAAAAGGCAGTAGATTTTTAATACCTTTTTTCAAAAAGGAGCTTCCCGATACTAAAGTTTACATAAAAGATACTACTTCTCTAGTTGACGTACTCGAAGCGATGGATATGTTAAATAGAGGAGAAATAGACCTTCTTCATATTGATAGCCTTACCAAGGTTTGGTATGCCTTTATAAATGAGTACAAAGAAAAAAACAGGGTTGTATTTATGCAAATGCTCGATTGGGCTAAAATACTCCCAGATTGGCAAGCAAAGTTCTCTGATAGATTTGTAAATATATCCGGTTCTATTGTCTTCACAGGAAGAGGAGGCTATACATACGAGAAAGAGGAAGATACCACGGACCTGAACGGCAAAGTTAAGAAGGGTGCAATGGTTAAATCAGGTGTAAAAATGAAAATGGCTGGAGAAACACCCTTTGAGCCTGATTTGAATATTTGGATGGAAATGGAACAAATTGAAGATGGAGAAGGCAAAAGAGAAGTTTTCAGAGAAGCCACTATTTTTAAAGATAGAAGCGGAGTTATTGACGGTAAAACATTCAAAAATCCAACGTACAAGGATTTTAAGCCAGTAGTAGATTTTATCATAGGATTGCCCACAGGAGAAGTGGCAGGAGAAACTAGCACTTCAAGCCTAGCACCTACAGAGGATTATACAGGAAGAAACAAGCAACAGCAAAAGGGTATTTATTTAGAGGAGATTGAAAATGTTTTTACCGCTTTATCGCTAGGCACTTCAGTAGATGCCAAAAAATTGAAAGTGTACATATTAGAAAAATTATTCAAAACAGCTAGCTGGAAAGCTATTGAGATAATGAAAATGGAAGACTTGGAAGTAGGTGTTATTATTTTGAAAGACTTCAAATTAAAATATCTTGCAAAAAAACCTGAAACTTTTGAAGAATCAGAAGTTATGTTAAAAAAATCCATTGAGGATTGCACTAGTTTTAATATTCTTATGGACGAACCCAAAAAGTAAATTTCTGATCAGATAAAAAATCTATTATTACTATGACAGAAAAACAAATAGAATCCAACCTTGAAATAATCCAAAGCAGCATGGATATAAAGGTAGAGCAAGGCGACATTAATGGCGCAATGGATAAACTAAGTAATATAACCGTTCTTTATGGGTTATCCTCGGAATGTGTGCGCCATGCTAAAAGCCATTGCCTAACTAAACAAGGTTCTTTATTGCCGGAACTATTTAAAAAAGGTATAAACGCTACTATGCTGCGCTTACAGCTTGAAAGTAATATGGCTTATGAATTATCACTACTTATATACGCTGAAAGGATAAATGCCGCACTTACCCACATTGTAGACGCTATAAGAACGCAGATAAGCCTTTATAAATCAGAAATGGGAAACAGTAAATTCCAGAGTTAATGACTCCAATGGATGAACGAAAACCTATTTAAAAAATAAAAAAATGGAGCCTACCCACCTATCCCAGAGCGCAGAGTTTTTACTTGTGGCGTTAATTGTAATTGTTTCCATGCCTGACTTTATAGGATTTTGGAGGAGTGAATTAAGGAGAAAAAAAATGAAAAATTTAAAATAAAGACGATGCAAAAAAGAGAATTAAAATTCGCAGCATATATAACATTTACTACGCAAGAGGAAAAAGAGATAGCTGTGTGCATTGATGAGGTATCTATTTAT
>DATHNB010000280.1:0-6528 GCA_035486495.1 Ferruginibacter sp.
AGTAAACGCCAGTTAACTGACAATAAACAAATAAATACCAATCAACCAATAATTGATAAAAAAGGAATAGATAATAATAATCAGCAAAATGATAAAGACCTATTAAACACAAATGATCAGGTTTCTAACAAAGAAGTAATAACTGATAATAAAGTAAACAATTCAGCAAGATCAACAAATATCAATAATACTAAACCGGAGCAGTATAATAATGATCAAACGCAATTAACAACAACCAATAAACAGTTAAACAACCACGAACAAACAATAAATGATAACGATACAAAAACCAGTAGAGAAAATAATAAAGAACAGGTAGCAAGCAACAATAACGTAACCAATATAGACAAAAAAATAAATAACAATATTTCAAAAAACAGTTACGATAATAGTAAGGATGAGCTAACTGCTATCAAAGAGAATAGCAATAAGACAGAAGCAATTCATCCAAATAAGATCAATAAAGATAATATTGGTGATAAAAAAGCAACTGGTCAAAATGCTGATAATAAAAGTATCCATACCAAGAAACTATCAAGCAAGATCATAGAAAACAAGACAGACAAAACAAATACAAATGATGATCTAGTTAGCAATAATCAATCATTACAAAATGAAACAAGTATTTCTAAAAATCATCCTATAATCTCTGTATCTGCTAGCAACAGAAATAAAACGAAACACAACATCACTGTCAGATCAAATACAAAAAGATCAGTACAAAAAAATGATGTAGCGGGTGATAACGAAACATCGGAAAATAACACCGAAACAACAACAGCCGCGCCATCTGATAACAACAGTAATACTGTAAAAGCCAATAATAATCTTGTTACCAGATCAAGAGCAAATACAAAAAGATCCCTCAAAAATAATAACACAGCAACCAATAATAACATCCCGGGAAATAATACTAATGCATTAGTAACAAGCTCATCATCTGATAATATTAGTGCTACGCATAATCATACGAAATCGACATACTACAAATATTCCATAGCATCAGTTTCAACAAAAAACAATAAAGTACATTCCAAAAAAGGAAACAATATAGGAGCTTCAACGAAAAGTAAAACACAATTTAATATCGCCTCTTCTACCCCGGAAAGCAATGAAGAAAATATTGATACAGCGCAATTAATTAAAATTGGCCAATATGTTTTAGCTAATAAAAAAGCTAAACATCACATTATTAAAAAAGATACAAGCACAATAAAACCTTTAGTGTTAACAACTAAAGATTCTTCTACAACGGCTAAAAAGAAAGACAACAATAAAAAGCAATTACGCATATCGGCTGGAATAGCTGAACAACAAGCCATTCGTTTAAATTGTGACTGTGTTTACCCCAATGATGCATACACTACATCATCTTTGGTTACCGATTATATTCCCTCTGTATATATTAGGATACAACCTTCAAAGAAATGGTTTGTGCAGGCTGAATTGAAATACAAAGCGCCTCAATACATACAAGAGCAATTGTATAGAGAAAGTGTGCAGGACTTGCCATTTGACTATACTACTACAACTTATGTGATTAAAAAGGTTTATTATAATCAGGTACCTTTAAGTTTTGATTATTATATTATTCCTCACTTATCAATAGGAGTTGGTGTGATCTATAATAATTATGCCGGACAAGTCAGTCAGCAAGACATTAGAAAGAAATTATATGGAACTACTGCCGATTCTGTTATAAGTTCAAGAATTATTTCCGATAGAAATGATTCGAATTTTATAACTTTTACAAAGAATAGTTTCCAGGGATTAATTGAAGGACAGTATGATTGGAGACGCTTTTCCATTGGAGCTCGCTATGCTATCGGATTACAGCCATACTTAAAATATAATACTGATCAAATTAATAATGGCATAAGTCCTGCCCCTTCAAATAACGTTGTTGAAAAGAAAAATGATGCATTAACTATATTTATCCGCTATGAATTATGGGATTCCAGGGGAAAGAAAAAGAAGTAATGTAACTTCTTACTACATTTTTGTATCAAAGAAAACATTTAGAATATCTTTTATAGAAGGATAAGTATTCTCCATCAACTCCCTGATATCTTTTGCGTGAGCCCATTTTATTTCAGTAATATTTTCTTCTGTTTGTGGTGCTGATCTTTGTTCAGCCGGACAAACCATAAAATACCAATGACTCGTCTTTAAAAAATGTTTACCAAAAGCATTATAGGCATGATAGGTCTCTCCTACTTTTTTCTTTAGCGTAAGATCAGTTGTATTTGTTTCTTCTTCAACTTCACGTATAGCACATTCCTCTAAATTTTCTCCCGGTTCAACTTTTCCTTTTGGCAGATCCCATTTACCAAGGCGATAAATAAAAAGAAATTCTTTATCGCTATTTTGTACAATACCACCTGCAGCTTCAATAACTGTAAAGTGATGAAAAAATGCTTTTTTAAGTTTTTCGAAGTCTCTGTCGATCATTACTCCGGCGTGAAATTGTTCTTTTTTTATCTCATGCAAAAATGCGTTAATGGCCTGTGTGGAGGTCTCATCAACAAATACTGCATCAGGATGGTGCAGTATTTCCTTTAATTCTTCATTGATCTCATCACACAAAAAAACAGGCTTATCGTCAAAATAAATCTTGATGTACATAAATAAATTTCAATTTATAAATTTCAACCTTCAAATTTGCAGTATGACTAATGAGAAAGCTGTAGCTGAAAAACTGTTACAAATTAATGCAATTAAACTAAGTCCCAAAGAACCATTTACCTGGGCAAGCGGTTGGAAAAGTCCTATTTATTGCGATAATCGTAAGGTATTATCATTCCCATATATCAGGGATTTTGTAAAAAGCGAATTGTGCAGTGTTGCCTTTGAACAGTTTCCTCAAGCTGAGGTATTTGCGGGCGTTGCTACGGCAGGTATTCCCTGGGGTGTTATGGTGGCCGATCAATTGAAACTTCCATACATCTATGTACGTCCTAAGCCTAAAGAACATGGTTTGGGTAACCAAATAGAAGGGTCTTATGAAAAAGGCCAGAAAGTATTGGTATTTGAGGACCTTATATCTACAGGAAAAAGCAGTCTGCAAGTTGTAGAAGTACTGCGCAGCGCGGGTGTAGAAGTTATAGGTATGGTATCTATTTTTAATTATGGTTTTGATGTGGCGGTAAAAGCTTTTGCCGATGCAGGTGTAGTCTATAAATCATTGACCAATTACCCAACGTTAATAGAATTAGCCGTTGAAAAGAATATCGTGACTGCCGATCAACAAAATACTTTGTTAAGCTGGAGTAAAGACCCTGCAAATTGGAAAGGAAATGGGTAACTTTATAAAAATAAAAATTATGAAAGCATTACAATTAACATTACTCTCCTTAATTGGATTTATAACGGTAAGCTTTGCTCAACAAAAAGCTATTGCTACAGTAGTTATTAAAACGCCAACAGTACAATGCGAAAGCTGCAAAGCACGTATTGAGCAATACTTATTACACGAGGAAGGAATTACAGCTGTAGATGTTAATTACAAAAAGAAAACAACCACGGTTACTTACATAACAGATCGCACAAATGTTGAAGATATTAAAGCAGCTATTGCTGATGTAGGTTATGATGCAGATGATGTTAAAGCTGAAGCTGATGCTTACAAAAGATTGCCTTCTTGCTGTAAAAAACCGACAGCTTGCACAAAACCAATGTAATAAACCAATTGCTTAAAAATACTAACCGCTACTCAGCGGTTTTTTTATGTATTAGAAAAAAGAGAATGGCTGAATGCCAACGTAATTAACAGGAAAATTTTTATAGATATGAGCCTTGCCTGCCCTGATATTTCCACTAACTTTTACCTTAATAGATTTAACAAGAAATGCCGCTAATGCATTTTGAAAAATAGTGTTCATATTTATGTCTACTGTGAGTGGAATATTAAATTCTGATTGGGCAGGAATTGTTACCTGGTTTTGTTGTGTAGTATGTCCTACATAGTTGCTATCAATAAAAATATCAAGATCAGTTCGTTTTAATTGCATGGAAAAACGATTAGGATTATAGTAAACGATATTCATATTTACGGTAGATGATGTTATCCCCAATTTACTAATTGAAAACGCCGACACATCGCGATATTCCAATGCTTTAGGCGAACAACATGAAAATAACAATATCGAACTGGATAAAAAAAGTGTTAGTAATATAAAAAAACGCATATAGTAAAATTATACAACTAATTCTTAGTACAATACAAAAAGATGTTAATTAAAAACAGCTGCAATGGCAATTTAAACTCTATGTTAAATCTATTTCCACCTTTTTTAAAATATAAAATTGGTGTAATTTTATTGGT
Source organism: Ferruginibacter sp. (assembly GCA_035486495.1). Lineage (GTDB taxonomy): Bacteria > Bacteroidota > Bacteroidia > Chitinophagales > Chitinophagaceae > Ferruginibacter. The sequence goes on from DATHNB010000280.1 coordinate 4,325, forward strand.
ATACAAAACCGTTAAACATAAGCTGGATGAATATCAACGAACAATATCTTACAAGCGTAAAAAAGCAATTCGAGTATTACAAAACATTGGCAGAAAAAGCGATGGATCAACTAGAGCCTGAACAATTGTTTATAACATTCAATGAAGATAGCAACAGTATTGCTGCCATTATAAAACATATGTCGGGCAATATGCTATCGCGATGGACCGATTTTTTAACTACGGATGGAGAAAAGCCAGACAGAAACAGAGATACTGAATTCGAAATATCTGTTCAGGATAAAAACAATATTTTACAAAAATGGAACGAAGGCTGGAATTGTTTCTTTGAAACATTCAATCAATTAAAAGCTGAACAACTTGGTGATATTGTATATATCAGAAATGAAGGCCATACTGTGATAGAAGCCATCAGCAGGCATTTGGCACATAGTGCTTACCATATAGGGCAGATTGTTTTTTATGCTAAACAATTGAAAGAAGGTCATTGGAAAAGTTTGTCTATCCCAAAAAATAAATCAAAGGATTATAATGCTGATAAATTTTCAACCGAAAAAACAATTAAAAATTATACTGAATCAGAATTAAGAAGAATGAAATAGTGGTCTTAGTCATTATGCTCCATAGCAATAGTATCCTTGATAAAAAACATAATAATACTTGCCAACAACATTGACGATCCACCCAAAACAATAGTGAATATCGTTTCGCTATTAAAGAAATTTTTAGTGATAAAACCCAAAAGTGTTGCTGCGGTTACTTGTGGGATAACTACTGAAAAACTAAAAAGACTAAAATTGAAATCCATTTTATCATCAGGAGATTTTTCGCCAACTAAATGATAAGGAATTGTTGAAATACTGGACCATGCAATAGCGATTAAGACAAAGGGTAAAAATAATAACCACCTATTTTCAATAAAATAAATAAGCATCAAACCTATCCCGCCTATAAATAATGTTACGGCATGTACCTTACTCTTGTCAAACCGTTTTGTAAATCTTGGTAAATAAAATCCTAGTATAGCTCCTAGTAAACTATAAAATGCAAAACAGTATCCTACCCAGCTTGTTCCAATCTCAAAGTCACCTGTGGTTGCATCCGTTGTTCTAAACACATATTTTGTTATGGTAGGTGTAGCATATATCCACATAGCAAATAACCCAAACCAGGTAAAAAACTGCACTATAAATAATTTAGCAATAAACGCAGGTGTCGCTTTTATTTTTTGGAAAAAGGTCAGTTCTTCACTCATTATAATCATTATTAAATACAAATTAAAAAGTAAAAATTCAAACAATTATTACAGAAATAAGCTTTAATTTTAGTAGATTGCAGAAATTTTTATTAAATTACTCCCAAATCGAACGTTATATGAAAAAAGTCGTTTTAATACTAATGGTAGCTTGCACTATTATTGTTATCATATCTTCTTGCGGATCAAGCAGAAGAAGCTACGGATGTCCAGCTGCAGAAGGTATCGTTCACTAAACCTTAGAGTAATTTATGGATTGGATCGAACTTAAAGAGGAATCTCAACTTGATGAAATTAAAAATAGATCAAAAGATAAACCTCAGGTAATATTTAAGCATAGTACCCGCTGCTCTATTAGTAGTATGGCTAAAAGTAGGTTGGAAAGGGCTTCTTCTTTCCCCGATATTAACTATTATCTTCTCGACCTTATTCAGTATAGAAATATCTCTCAAAAGATTGCTGAAGACTTTAATGTACATCATGAATCTCCACAAATACTGCTAATTAAAGATGGCAATTGCGTATATGATGAAAGTCATTCCGGAATAAATATGGATGAAATTGCGGAATTAACATCAATTTCATAATCCCACTTTTTCCTCCCTTTTTATTATTTTTTCATTAATTCTTGCCAATAGAAGCACATTAAATTAAATTTATATTTATTGGAATCCATACCCCTATTACATTGCGTATCTTTTCAACATTAGGTTAATAATTCGTTTCAATAATCTTCATATTCTATAGTATTCTTGTAGAAGGATATCTAATACAAACGATGTAATTCAAACGTGAAAGTATCAGATAAATTCGCAACTATTAAAGGTTTTAAAGATCAACAAAGAATGAGTAACCACGATGAACTTTTATTGAGAGAAAACAAAGACAGATTTGTTATTCTTCCAATAAATTATCCTAAAATATGGGAACAATATAAAAAGCACGAAGC
>DATHNB010000281.1:0-5232 GCA_035486495.1 Ferruginibacter sp.
CTGCATGACGTTGTGCTATTCTACCACAACCAATAATTCCAAACTTTAACTGGCTCATTTATTATTATTATTATGTTATTATAGTTTGTGTGGGGAAACTTATAAGAACTCCCATACCTTTTTTTTGATATACAAACATACTCCCTGCAGCTACGGCAGATGCACCTGCTGTAACCGCTTTTTTAAAATCATCTACAGAACCTGCACCACCACAAGCTACAATTGGAATTTGTATGGCGTGAGCAACCGAATTAATTAAATCAATATCATACCCGTTCCATGTTCCATCGTGATCAATGGAATTAAGAAAGATCTCACCAGCACCCGCTTCTTCCAATTGTTTGGCCCAGGCTACAGGAATATATGAATTGCTTTTAGTTCCCGAATAAGAAAATACTTTCGTTTTTCCCAACCAATCTTCTTTTACATCTATTGAACAAACAACTGACTGTGCTCCATAAATATCGCCGATCTGACTTACTAAAGAAATATTGTCAAACAGAATTGAATTGAGTACTACTTTTTCATACCCTGCATCGAATACTTTTTTCGCATCGTCTAATGAGCGTATTGCACCACCGTATGCCATCGGCATAAAGGCTTCTCCCGCTATCTCTGCTATTTTTTTATAATCAGGTTGCCGTTTTTCTACACTGGCAGTATAATCCAGCAATATCAATTCATCCGCTTCCTTTTCATTAAAAATCTTTACTGCGTTGATCGGATCTCCAATATAAGTGGCTTTTTTAAACTGTACAGTTTTGTACAATCCTCCTTTACTTAACAATAGTACCGGTATAATCCTTACTCTGCCCATTATAATTTTGAAAAATTTTGTAACAATTTCATTCCATATTTATGACTCTTTTCCGGATGAAACTGTACGCCATAAATATTTTCTTTTTGAAAAGCGCAGGCAAATTCATACCCATAAGTTGCCGTAGCAATTACTTCCGATGATTCTTTAAAAAGAAAGTGATAACTATGTACATGATAAAATCTTGGCTCTGCAGGTAAATCTGATAATATCTTATCGCCTCGCTTTATCGCAATATCGCTCCACCCCATGTGAGGAACTTTAAGGCCATTCAATTTATCCTGTTTAAATTTTACCGTAACAGCATCAACCCAACCTAAACCATTTACATCACCTTCCTCGCTATGCTCGGTTAACAACTGTGCCCCCAAACATATACCCAGTATTGGTTTTTTTTCTTGCAGTACCAATTCATCCAATAATGGTTTTAATTCTGATTGATGAAGATTTTCCATTCCTCTTTTAAAATGTCCCACTCCCGGCAAAATTAATTTTGACGCGGCTCTTATTTCATTCTGATCCGAAGTAATGATAGCTTCTATACCTAAGCGCCTATGCATATTTAGTACAGAATATAAATTTCCCAAACCATAATCAATAATAGCTATCATTGTTTTATAATATTAAGAAGCTCTATATGCATATAATATTTCACCGAAAGAGATATGTTTAAAATTTAATTTTTCTAAATATTCAACTAATAAGTATTTATCCATCACCTCTTCGTGTACTTCTATGGCTAATATTTTAACACCTCTTAAAATTGATTCCGTAGATCCAAGACTATCAAACAGAAAACGTTCAGCTCCTTCAATATCTATTTTTAAAATATCTATATGCGGGAAAGAAAATTTTCTCATAATTCCTTCAACTGTGATCCCTTCAATACTTTCAGTTGTTTTATTTTCTTCCTTTATTTCTTCTACGTAAAATGACAGTTCTCTTTCTTTTTCTACACCTCTAAATCCTTCTCTTATTTCTAACCAAGAATCCTTGTTCCATAATCCACCCTTAAAAGCAGTTACATTTTTTAAATTATTACAGTTTACATTTTTCTGAAGCATCGCAAAATTCCCGTCTTGTGGTTCAATACATACAATACTGGCGGCCGGAAATATATTTGCCAGATATACAGTTGCTGAACCAATATTAGCTCCGGCATCAACTATATAACGAACATCACAATTTACTTTCCGTTGTAACTGTAATAAATGTTGATACTCTTTATGATATAAAATTTCATTGAATATTATTATATCTGTCGATTTTCTACGCATATAAAAAGTAACCGGTAAAGAAAAAACAGTAGTCGTTAATTCTATTTTATTCAGTTTCCCTTCTTTAGTGATCGTATGTCCCGATAATAAAAGACGATCGAATATGCTTTTATTTATCAAAGTATACGCAGGGAAAATCCCAAGTATCTTTCTTATCATGATAGAAAGAACGATACTAACAGCTTCACCAAACGAAAAATTATTAAGACTGCGTAGATGAACTAAAAAAGATTTCATGCAATAATTTGTGGATGTTTTAATAAAGTCAGTAATTCGTTAAGATCAAAATCAATGTCTTCATCAATTTTATTTTTAACCAAATCCGTGCCTTCGGCTAATCTGCTACCTTTTCCAAATAAATAAGCGTATTGCGATCGTGTATTATTAGATAACATCCAATAATACCCATCAAAATGTTTCGGCGCTAAGATATCAATCACCTTGGTACCAGGACTGCAAAATGCAAGATTAGCAAACCCACTTCCATGAATACCGATAATAGAGTAGCATTGTGCAAATACTTTAGCAGTTTCACGAATTGAATGATCTTCAGCAAAAAATTCCTGGTATCCTAATTTTGATAATTTTTGGAACACTTCTTTTTCGTTGTGCAACTTTCTTGTTGGCGCTTTTCTTCTACTTAAATAAATTTTTATTGATTTAAGATGTATATCATGCTGCTTTCCTAAAAATGTATCTCTTAAAAATTCAATTGCCCAGTCACTTATTGTTCCCAATCTGGCAGGTAATGAAGGAACAACTAATACTTCTGCCTGAACATGAAAGCTTAAATTATCATTGCAAGTAATAATTTTATTAAGAGGTATCCCCAGCATATCCAAGCTTTCTTTTTGAAACTTTAACCCCATATAATCAATAATAAAAAGATCTATAGTATCAAAAATGCCTGCAAGCTTAAGCAACTGAATTCTTGGTAATGTATCGTATAACCAATGGTGATAGTTATTACTACCTGCGCAGGCTACTACTGCAATATGACCTGTTAGAGGCTTTACATCAGCCAGTTTTATCTGTTTAAATATTGAATGTTCTTTACCAAACACTCCGCCGTATTTACCAAACTCTCTTGATACATCATATAAAAAAGTATCGTCGAAAGTTACAACGGCTCCATATCTTCCCCAAACGCGGCCGTTAGGTATAGCAGCAACAAAGCTTTCATTCTGCGTTCTATTAAATTCATTACTGAATAAAACAGGGATATTATTATCCAGATTAATAGGGGGTAATTCTGTAACTTTTTTTGCAGGGAAAATCAATTGAAAGTTAACCCCCGAAATATTCAGGTGATTTTTACACCATTCTTCTGTACCTGCGATCTTTTTTGGCGACCCTATCTTTAGAGAACTTGTTCCAAGCACATTTACTGCTTTAAGGATCACTCTTTTTATTGTTTGTCGAACCATATTATTTTATTACAGTTCTGATTAAAGGCCTAATTAATTTAAGAACAGGGAAGCGTTGATAAACGGATGTTTCCGTTTTATAATCACGATGATCTTTTACCGGCAAGCGCATCAAATCTTCAAATTCACCGTTTGTAAGTCCCAGCTTCTTTAAAATGAAATCATAATCATGCCTGAATTCATTACTATCATATAAAGGTCTTTCCAATTCAGCCAGTGCTTCCTGCTTCGTTATTTGTCCTGAAAAGATCAAGGTGGATAAATGTGGCTTTCTTTTATCTACCTTAAACTTCACAGGAAGTATATACGCCTGGTAAAACTTAGTGAAAATAGATTCATAATGTTTCCCTCCATAATCACGCCATGCCAATTCCTTTTGAATAAAATCTTTTATTTCCTGTTTATTATAAGGCACACTATTAAGTAATGCCACAGATTCCATCTTTATAACATTGTGTGTATATTTTTTTAAATAGATGTTATAGATCGGGTAAGATTTTAACGGTATTGTGCCAAATTTTTTGTGAATATCCTGCAGGTTGATATGGTCACTTTTATTAAATATCCATGATGGCGGCATGACAAATTCAGTAACTACATTTGACCCTGTGAGAGAATATTTTATGTCGTATTTTTTTGCCAGTGTAGATATAGTACCTGTTATAGCATGATCCGTTACAGCTTCAATATCAATAACAGAAGCTTTTAAATAAGCCAGCTGTATGTCTTTAAATTCTTCCCAATTTATTACCAATGTATGTAGATCGATATCCAGTTTACTTACTAAATTCTCTATATTTTTAACTGCCAGCTCTGAGTTCCAGCCATTGTCAAAATGAACAGCTAATGGTCTTAAGCCATGTTTTTTTGCAAGATAAGCTACATAGGTACTATCTACGCCACCGCTTACACCCATTACGCAATCGTACGGTTTGCCTTTACCTGCTTCTTTTATTTTATTTACGAGTTGCTCTATATTTTTTTCTCCGGCCTCTCCTGTAAAAACATTCTCCTTTGCAGCTTTTTGATATTCATAATAATAATTACAAATTCCCTTTTCATCAAAAGTTATATCAGGATCGGCAATGGCATCCATAACAGAAAGGCTACATTGCTGATATGGTCTTTCATTACTCATACTTCAAATTTCTTTTTTTAAATTCTTCGAATTTATCAGATCGTATATACCCGTTATATAAAATTTTATTTGTGAAAGGAACACATTTTTCGGGCTCTAGATCTTTTATTTTTTTAGCCGGAACACCCCCTACAATACAGTACCCTTCCTTAAATGATTTAGTTACTACGGCTCCAGCAGCTACGATTGTCCAATCCCCAATTTCAACACCCGGCATAATTCTAGCCCCTGCTCCAACCCAACAATATTTACCTATTTTTACCGGACTATAGATTGCTTTACGACTATCATAAACATCGTGATTAGCAGAAACAATAGTAACATTAGGTGCTATTTGTGTATAATCGCCTATTTGTATTCCTCCACCTCCTGTTATATAACACCCACCCGAAACACCTGGATAAGCATCAACTCCAATAATTATTTTTTGGGCATCATACACTTTGCTTGTCCAATGGACCGGCCAGTATGCTTCTTTATTTCCACCCCAATTCAACACCTTCTGCTTAAACCAAATCTCAAAATTTATTTTATTTTGGTAATCACTTGTTTGGTATAGAAAGCCAAAATAAG
>DATHNB010000282.1:0-3735 GCA_035486495.1 Ferruginibacter sp.
ACATTTCATTCTATTAGATCGATCATAATTGAATTTTTTGTAACGATTTGTATTCAGGTTTATACCTAATTAGTGTCACCTGTTTAGCTGTTTATCATATGAAAAGGGAAAATTATTTATTAACCAAAATCTTAAACATTATGAGCAGAATAACAGGCTTATTATTGGTGGTGTGCTTATCACTATTGCACAAAAATTCACAAGCTCAGGCACTATCAAAGAGTGGCATTGAAACCGCCATTAACTATGATGGTCATTCTGAAAAAATTGCTTTGTCAACATCGCAACCAATGACAGACACCTCGTTGAAAACAACGACGGACACATCAGTAGGTGTAGCAGCATCTTCTACACATTCACAGTTACTTAATAAAGTAGAACATTTTTTTGGTCTTGCGCCAAAGAGATATGCTTTATCAAAATTCCCGGATTCTACATTGTCTGAAAAGGCTCCTGCAACCGAACCTTTTGCATTTGGAGACTTTACCTGGCTTAATGGGAATAGTCGTAAAACTACACCTCCGCTTATCGATTCTAAATATTTTACAAGTGACGTTACTTTTGATTTTAATTATACAGGATCTTTTAATCATCCGATTGATAATACTGTCATTGGTTCTACTGCGCTTGCAAGAGATAATGAATTACAATTGTCGTTTTTGGGTTTTGGAGGCGACATACATGTAGATCATGTTCGCGGAAGAATTATGATGCAGTTTGGAACTCGTTCTACCATAGTTCCTAGAAATGATCTCAGTTCTTATAAAGGACAATATGATCTGCAAACTATTTATCGTAATATCAGTGAAGCGTATGGCGGATATCATTGGGATAAATGGCACGGAATTAATCTTGATGCTGGTATTTTCATGTCTTACATAGGATTATTTTCTTATAATAATTTTGAGAACTGGGGTTACCAGCCATCTTATACATCTGATAATACACCTTGGTTTTTTAACGGGTTAAGATTACAAACTTTTCCAACGGATAAATTAAAGATTGAACTATGGTTAGTAAATGGCTGGCAGAGTTATGGAATGTTTAATAAATCTCCGGGTATGGGAGTGTCAATTTATTACAGGCCTAAAGAAACGGTAGATTATGTATTTAATAATTATTATGGAAAAGATGATGAGAATTTGCCAGGCAGATATCGCTTCCATAGTGATAATAGCTACCAGCTTAGATATTATAGTAATTCCGGCAGTCGATTTATTACTAAGGCAGCTTTTAGTATTACCGGTGATTTAGGTTTTGAAAACGGAGATGGAGTAACACCTTTCGGTACTAAATCTACCGCTACTAAAGTGGGCTTACCTGCTCAAAATTTTATAAGCGGAATGGTATATAACAGAATTTGGTTAGGTAAACAATTTGCATGGACGATAGGTGGTGGCGCTATGCATAATCCGGGGCAATACCTTGTTTTGGCACCTACCGGTTACGCAGATACGCTATTCCAAAGTCAGACAGGTAATGGGTCAACATTTGATGCATGGGATTTTTCAACTTCAATAGACTATATGCCTAAATCAAATGTAACACTCAAAGTAGAATTTGTTCATCGTCAAATAATAGACGAAACGGCCGCAACAGGTTCATCGCCTTTACCTGGCGCAGATGCGGGTTATTTTGCCGGTAAAGGAGGTGTTACATCACCTACAGGATATACCAATACCGGCAACTATACTTATACATCCAGTGGGGCTTCAGTTGCGCCACCATTAAGCAGTTGGGGTGGATGGATGCCGGATCTGGTAAAAGCGGAGTCGCGAATTGTCGTGGCAATGATGTTAAGGTTCTAGTAAGAAGATCAATAACGGGTATGATCAACATTAAAGAGGATTATATTTTTTATAAATACAATATGCCATTTAAAGAAATATAAAGCAGCTCTAATAAATAGTCGCGGAATTTTTTATTGTTGATCATACTTTTTTGAAAAATATTTTTTAACAACCTTGTCTTTAATGAGAGGTCTTAAAATTATTATTTATGTCAAACACTTTAGAATTACTTCCTGAAACTGATTTGTCTTTTAAAGTAAAACGAATCGTTGCACACCTAATTGCAATGGATGAAGATCAAATAACAGACTCGGCTTCTTTTGAAAATGATCTTGGGGTCGATTCTCTGGATGTATTGGAAATTATGATGGAGGTAGAAAAAAAATTTGGAATAAATATTCCGGATGAAGATGCTGAAAAACTTACAACGGTCGAATCTCTTATTCGATATGTTAAAGCAAAACAGCGGTGAGAAAATAATAATTGATGGATTAAATAAACAACTATTTTTTTAAAACAATTAATATATCATTTTATGAAAAAGATTTTTTTATTGTTTACAATGTTGATAACATTTTCTTTTACTCAAAAAGCAGTATGCCAAACAAATAAAGGCGGTGTATATCTAAGTTTAAATGATTTTACTCAAAATAAGCTAACCTATAAAAGCAAACATTCATACAATAAAAATGACGTGTATGGTTATGCAAATGCTAAAAATGAAAAATATCGATTCTATGATAATTCTAGTTATAAAATTGTCGATACTTTGTCATTCTTTACTTATTATCAATATAAAATGGAACCGGGTATAAACAGTAAAGGACTTGTAAAAACTGATGAATATTATTTTAGTGTAAAAGGCGACGGACCTCTTTTGCCACTTACAATCAACAACCTGAAAAAAGCATTTCCTGAAAACAATAAGTTTCATTATGCTTTAGATGCATTGTTCAAATCGGATAATGAGCTTCTTGCTTATGATGGTTATTTAAAAATGTATAAGCTGAAATACATTTTTAAAAATAGTAATGCAGATACGGTCAGTGCTCTGTCAATACAGTAAATGCTAACAGAGGATGTTTTGATTATCGATGAAGAATCGGTATACATAACTGTTAAAGAAAGGAATAGTACTTCCGATTACATTATTATTAAATACTACAGTAATGAGAAAGTTGTATCATTATTCAACATCAACATTTAGTAATGTTAATCTGCATTTAAGTAATTATCAGTTAGAAAAAAAGGAAAATAAGAAGTTAGATCTTGATACTGTTATTGGAAGCAAATTTATAATTAAAGAAACAATCGCGTTAGCAAAAAAAATAGCTCCAACGGATATCACAGTATTGTTGTTAGGTGAGAAAAAGATACACAAAGAATTATTTGCAAGAGCTATACATACTAACAGTAACAGAGCCAACAAGCTATTTCTGTCTTTGAATTGTGCCGATTTCTCGGAAGAATTATTGGAGCATGAAATATTTGGTTATAGATCGAATGTCTTTACCGGTATTAGAAAAGATAAAACGGGATTAATTGAAGAGGTTAATGGTGGTACTTTATTTCTAAATGGAGTTGATCAGATGAGTATTGATCTACGTGTAAAATTGATGCGCGTACTTGAAATTAGAGAATTTGTTAAGGTTGGGGGTACAAGATCAACAGCCGTTGATATAAGAATAATAGCGGCTATCGATACCAATTTGTATCAGGGGTTTAGTATTAATAATCTCGACAAAAGCTTATTCTATCCACGTCAATGTATTCTTTTAAGTCAAATGAAATAAATGAATAGAGTGACAATAATTTAATTTAACGATAAGGGTTAGAAGATATTATGATATGTGTCATAGTAGCGGGATAACTCTTTTTTTTCTTTTCAGGTTTAAGAGAGAGGGAGGCTACTTGTCTAAGTTCGGCCTCCCTTATTTATTTCTAT
>DATHNB010000283.1:0-15378 GCA_035486495.1 Ferruginibacter sp.
TAAATATATCTTTTGCATATACTGGTATTAAAGTACTAAATGGTAAAACCAGCAGACTGATCATACCCAGCATTAATATTAAAAAACCGATCGAAGGTGTTCTTTTAACATACAGTAATCCTTCACGAAGTTCTCCTAACACATTTTTGGTTGATGGCTTCGAAATATATTTTGGCAGCTTCATTAATAATAGAGAACTAATTACTGCAACAAAACTTAAAGCGTTCAATCCAAAACAAACATCATCACCTAATCTTTCAATAGCAATACCAGCAATACCGGGCCCGATCAATCTTGATAAATTAACCATGGATGAATTTAATGCCAACGCGTTCGGCAGGTCTTTTTTATCGTCTACCATATCGTACACTAATGATTGTCTTGCAGGCACATCAAATGCATTAACAAGACCTAACAAAGCACTTAGTGCCAATATTTCCCAAATGGAATAATGTTTAAAGTATATCAAGACAGCCAACATAATAGCTTGTATCATTGATACGATCTGCGTCAACAAAAGCAATTTGTATTTACTAAAACGATCTGCCGCCACCCCACCAACAAACGAAAATAAAAATGAAGGAAACATGGTGGAAAATAAGGTAACCCCCAACATAAATTTGGAATGCGTAAGCGAATACACTACCCAACTTACCGCAGTTTTTTGCATCCATGTACCTATCAACGAAATGGATTGACCAACAAAATATAACCTGTAGTTTCTGCTTTTAAATGCACTGAATGTACTGATGTTCATAATTATCCTCCTCTTTCTTTTCTATACAATTATTAATTCTAATCAAAATCAACCAGCTTGGTCAATATGGGTAAACAGCGGCGCAACAGTTCCTGTTCTTTTTCCGAACAGTTTGCCTGTAATGCTTTGTTGAGCCATTCATCACGTTCGTTCCTTGCTTTATATAAAACGGTTTGTCCTGTTTTTGATAAGGATATGATGGCTTTGCGTTTATCTGTTTTTGATTCTTTCCTGTTAATATAACCGAGCTCAAGTAAATGGCTCAATATCTGTGACATGGATTGTGTTGTTATTTTTTCCATGCCTGCAAGTTCACTCGGCAATAATTCTTTATGCTGATCTAGCAATGCCATGGTTGATCTTTCGGTAAGTGAAAGGCTCAGACTTGTTGCAGATTTGGTGCGTAGTTTTTTAATTAGCCGCGTAACGACTGTTCTAAAATCTGAAGCTAATTGAAGGTCGGTTTGTGTAGATATCATAATTAAGTAGTAAAACTTGTAAGTTTACCTTACAAATATACGAATAATTAATTAAATATTTGAGGAGAAATTAATTGTTTGGAATGTGAAAAAGAGCTCCGTAGGAGCAACCCCTTTGTAGAAATATATAAGTGAAGGCCTTTACTCCGTAGGAGTAACCCATCACGTAATCATTTTGCAGGGGAAACTTCTATGGAGTTTGGCCACTATTTGTATTTTTTCTACAAAGGGGTTGCCCCGATGGGGTAATACGGAGGATATATCTAAATGCCCATCACTTTTTCTAAATGATGCACTTCAACACCAAAATATTTTTTAGCAGCTTTTATTTTATCTAAAACGGCAGGACTTTTATAAGTAAGCGCATTGTTTTTTGTACCAACAATCATAATATTCTTAGGCGTATGTGCATCTGTAATAAATTCAAAGACTTTGGTTTTATATCCAAAATATTCTAACACCATCGCTCTGATAGAATCTGTCACCATTTCTGCCTGGCGTTCCAAAAAGATGCCATGTTTGGTAATGAACTCGACATCATTATGTGTTTTATGTTTTTCTATTTCGCGTCTTATTTGCTTGTGACAGCAAGGTGCAACAACAATCAAATCGGCATTGGCAGTTATGCCTTTGTGTATTGCATCGTCTGTTGCCGTATCGCAAGCGTGCAATGCGATTAAAATATTTGTATCAACACTATCATAACTATCGATCGTTCCTTCTTCAAAATGTAGTTTTTTGAAATTAGATTTTGTGGCGATATCATTACATAGTTTAATTAGATCAGCGCGAAACTCTATGCCGGTTACCTGTGCATTTATATTTAATACATTCGTAAGATAATCATACAAAGCAAAAGTTAAGTAACCTTTACCCGAACCCATATCAACTACTTTCAATAATTGTTTTTCAGGAAGCTCTTTTATCAGCGAGCTTAAAATTTCTATATAGTGATTGATCTGTCTGTATTTATCCTGTGTTGCTTTAAATACATTTCCTGTAGCGTCTGTAATTTTTAATTCGTGCAGGTAAGGCTTATTATTTGTATCGATCAAACGTTTCTTTTCTTTATCATGTTGTAAAGAAGGAACATCTATTTTTGTAGCGGCAATTTTTTTTACACGAAATGTATCATCTTTTATCTGTTCGATACTTAGATCAAAAGCGGTTGTAAAAACTGTTGCAAATTTGAAACCTTCATTAAGTCCGTTCGTGATATTTTCCAAAGCTTCGTGTATAGAGAAATTCTTAACAATATCACGAGTTTGATACCTGTAAGTAAAACTTAGCTTTTCTTCTTTCTTTATTAATATCTTTTTTATGTAGATATTTTTTAACGCAGGCTCCGCACCTTTATAATTTCCTAATGTGATAGACACAAAGCTATTGTCTGCCAAAGCAATGTCAATAGCTTTTATAAATGATACAATATTATCGTTGGTCGTCATGGGTGCAAAATTACGTATATAATGCTAGTGGTAAAATTGTAAAAATGCCAAATGTTTTTTTCTCGCAATTTTGCGTGTTTTTCTTCTGAAAAAATAAAAACGGGAATCTTATCTTCAAGCGTGCCCTATCACAATAATATATCCGTCTGGAAACAATCTCCATTTATACGCTTACTCGTTCCTGTAATTGTTGGGATATTGGTAGAATGGTATATGCCGATTCCTTTGTCAATTATTATTGTTGAAGCAATATGTTTTGCGATAGCGATATTTTTATTTACACTGCTGCCCATTGGTGTACGTTTTAAGTTGCAACCATTACAAGGCATCAGCATTAATTTATTGCTGGTGAGTTTCGGTTTGTTTATCACCTGGCAAAAAGATGTACGACACGATAAAAACTGGTTTGGAAATTATTATCAAAATAAAGATGCTGTAATAATTCGTATTGATGAGCCTTTAATCACAAAAGAAAAATCATATAAAGCAAACGGGTATGTTGAAGCGATTATCCAAAATGATTCCTTTATACTGTGTAAAGGGAAATTGCTACTATACTTTTCTAAAGATTCATTGGCACAACAATTACATTATGGCGATAAAATTTGCATCAACAAAAAATTACAACTAATAAAAAATGGAGGTAATCCAGGAGAGTTTGATTATGAACAATATGCAATTTTTCAGCAGACTTTATACAATGTATTTTTAAAAGAACAAGACTGGATAAAACTAGACGAAACCCACATAAACCCTTTCAGGCAATTTATCTTTTCTACGAAACAGCATATTTTATCTGTTATCAGAAAAAATGTAAGCGATGATAAAAACATTTCGGGTGTTGCAGAAGCTTTGCTGATTGGCTATACCAATGATCTTGATAAAGAAACAGTACAAGCATATATCAATACTGGTGTGGTTCATATTATAGCCTTATCCGGAATGCATTTGGGTTTATTGTATTTAATATTGGTATGGATCTTTGATCAGATTCCTATTATAAAAAGATCAAGACTTATAAAAGCAATAGCTATTTTAAGTTGCCTTTGGATATTTGCTTTTTTAACTGGCGGATCGGCATCTGTATTTCGTTCAGTGATTGTATTTACTTGTATTACTATTGGTCGTGCATTTGATAAGAAGTCACCTATCTATAATTCACTCGCTGCATCCGCATTTATTTTATTATGTTATGATCCATATTTTTTGTGGGATGTGGGTTTTCAATTATCATACTTAACAGTTATTGGAATTATAATTTTTCAACAACCTATTTATCACTGGTTCTACATTCGAAATAAATGGCTTGATAAATTATGGAGAATGATGGCACTTACTTTGGCCGCACAAATACTTACTTTTCCTATTTGTATTTATTATTTTCACCAGCTTCCATTATTATTTTTGATCACTAATGTAGTAGCCTTACCATTAACAACTATTATTTTATTTGCTGAAATATTTTTAATGATCTTTTGGTGGGTGCCATATCTAGGGAGCTATCTTGGCAAAATAATATATTGGTTTACGTGGCTGATGAATAAATGTATTTTCAAGATTAGCAGTTTACCTTTTTCTGTAGTAGATAATTTATCGATCTCGTTATTATCAACCTCTTTATTATACCTCTTTATATTATTTGTTTGCGCGTGGCTGATCAACAAAAATAAAAGCCTGTTGTATTTTTCGATGATTAGCCTATTGTTTTTCGCGATATTGTTAGATTATGATTGTTGGACAACGACAGAACAAAAAAAGATTATCGTTTACAATATACCGCAACACCAATCAATAGATTTTATAGATGGCAACAAGTATCAATTTATTAGCGACAGTTCTCTATTAGCCAATGTTTCGCTACAAGATTTTCATTGTAAACCCACCAGGATATTATTACGAATGAATAAAAAAACAGATTCGCTTCAATCTGTTTTTGCATCCGACGATTTGTATCAATTTCAGGATAAACGAATACTATTAATAGACAAACCATTCAATTTTGAACCTGCTCCGCAAAAAATAAATGTTGATATAATTGTGATCTCCAAATCGCCAAAACTCTCCATTCCACAACTGGCAAGCATTTTCAATTGTAAGGAATATGTTTTCGACGCATCTAACAGTTTGTGGAAAATTGACAAATGGAAAAAAGACTGCGAACAGTTACTTTTGCACTATTATTCGGTTCCTGATCAAGGAGCCTTTGTCTTTGATGTAAATCAAGGCTCTAACACTAATTATTAATTTAAAATTTGCCCTGTTCAGGGTTGAAACATGAAAAAAATCCAGTCAGCATTAATTTCAGTTTTTTACAAAGACGGTCTTGAAAATATAGTAAAAGAATTGCACCAATTAGGCGTAAAGATCTATTCAACCGGCGGCACACAAAAATTCATTGAAGAATTAAATATTCCTTGCATACCGGTAGAATCAATTACAACATATCCTTCGATTTTAGGTGGCAGAGTTAAAACTTTGCACCCATCTGTTTTCGGCGGTATTTTAGGTAGGCGCGATAATGAAACAGATGTGCAGGAAATGGCACAATATAAAATTCCAGAACTTGATTTAGTAATTGTTGATTTATATCCTTTTGAAGAAACCGTAAAATCAACCACAGACGAAAAACTGATCATCGAAAAAATTGATATTGGTGGTCCGTCGATGATACGTGGTGCGGCTAAAAATCATAAAGATGTAGTAGTAATAGCAGCGAAAAAAGATTATGCTTTATTGGAACAAATTTTAAAAGATCAAAAAGGCGAAACAAGTTTGGAGCAACGTCGTGCTTTTGCTATCAAAGCATTCGATGTTTGCACAGGATACGATATAGCGATCTCTAATTATTTTAATCAAACAGAATTTACCAATCCTTTCGACAAAAATAAATCTGTGTTGCGTTATGGAGAAAATCCGCATCAACAAGGAATATTCTACGGCAACCAGGAAGAAATTTTCGACAAACTACACGGCAAAGAATTATCGTACAATAATTTGGTAGATGTTGATGCAGCAGTACAGATTATTTCAGAATTTAAAGACATCACATTTGCTATAATTAAACACACAAACGTTTGCGGCATTGCACAGAGGCCAACAGTAAAAGCAGCCTGGGATACAGCGTTAGCTGCAGATCCTGAAAGTGCATTTGGCGGCGTGTTGGTTACCAATGGAACTGTAGATAAAGCAACAGCAGAAGCCATCAACGAAATATTTTTTGAAGTATTGATAGCGCCAAAATTTGATGTAGATGCATTGGTCATCTTACAACAGAAAAAAAACAGGATATTATTGGCACAAAAAGCAAAGATCGAATCTAAACAACAATTCAAATCTTTATTGAACGGCGTATTAATGCAACAAAACGACGAAGGCAATTTTAAAGAATGGAAAGAAGAAGGTGGTCGTGAAACAACAGCAGCAGAAAAAGAAGATCTGATATTTGCCAACATCGTTTGCAAACATTTAAAAAGCAATTCCATCGCGTTGGTAAAAAATAAACAAATGGTAGGTAAGGGTTGTGGACAAACCTCCCGCATCGATTCACTTCGTCAATCACTCGATAAAGCGAAGCAATTTAATTTCGATCTGCACGGTGCTGTATTAGCAAGCGATGCATTTTTCCCTTTTAATGATTGTGTGCAAATTGCGCATGCAGCCGGCATCACATCTTTCATTCAACCCGGCGGTTCTATCCGCGATAAAGATTCAATTGATTATTGTAAAGAGAATGGTTTGGCTATGGTGATTACTGGGTTGAGACATTTTAAACATTAATTTATTTTTTTAACCGACATTATATCTTTGCTCAACATCGTTGTGTCACTCACCTGAGCGGCATACCTTTGTTGAGCATTTTACTTTCGTATATTTGAAAGCTGTGTACTTAAATACAGCACCCAATTTATGTTCCAATCAGCAATAGAAACAGCATCCAACTTTACAAGACCGGTACACACCATTACCAGAACCTACGGCGGACTTATTATTCCCGGTGCAGGAACATTCTTTTTTGTAAATGATTCAGGCATAGCCGTAACATGCAGGCATATTGCGGATATACTACCTGGCGCAGAAAATATGAATGCCAACTTTGCAAAATTTAAAGCAGAAAGACAAAAATTGTTAAACGACAATAAATACAAAAACAATTTATTGGGCCTCGAAACAAAATATAAATACAATAAAGACGCGACAGTTCAGTTGAAATATAACTTTTTAAATTGTTTCGATAAGATTAGTGAGGTTACATGTCATACTCATCCTACGTTAGATCTGGCAATAATAGAATTTAAAGGATTTGATAAAATATTATATAATGCACATGCAAAATTCCTGCGTGATAGTACAAAAATTAAACAGGGCAAATCTTTATGTCGTTTAGGTTTCCCATTTCCTGAATTCAATAATTTTAAACATAACACAGAGCTGGATGATATTGAGTGGACAACCACTGGCAATGCCAATTCTCCATCATTTCCTATTGATGGAATTGTGACAAGATTTATTGCTGATGCAGGAACAACAGATATTTCAGGCATTGAAATGAGTACGCCAGGATTAAGAGGCCAAAGCGGCGGCCCATTATTTGATTCTAATGGCGTTGTTTATGGAATGCAATCTGCTACCAAACATCTTCATTTAGGATTTGAGATTAAAGATCAGGAAGTGATGCAGGAAACTAAGAAAGTAAAGGTTTCTAATAGTCCATTTTTGCATGTAGGCGTATGTGTGCATGTTGATAAGATCAAAGAATTTTTAACGGAAAAGAAAATATCCTTTTCAGAATCAGACTAAAAAATTATGGTACGATATCTATTATTATTAACTGGTCTTGTTTTATTTTCCTGTTCAGAAAATAAAACTCACACTGTAACGCAACTTCCAGTTGTTCCAGCAGTTACAAGTATTGATAGCTCAAATTTGCTGCTTGATCAATTTGTAGAAATCAATCCAGATAATTTACATATTTATTCTCCATACGATACAATAAATGGTCAAAAATTTAAAGGATCAGAGATTAGTCGTTGCTTTTATCATTTTTTAAAATTTGATAATAATATTGCTTTTTTCAATCAGATACTTTACGATTCTATATATGGCTGTTATAAATTTAAATTTGCGAAAAATAAAACAGGACTAATCCTTCGTACACCAAGTCAATATGATGTTACGGCGATTGACTTATATGTTTGGGACGATTCAGCTAAGAAAGTTATTAACGTCATAAATCTAGCAGATGCTTTTGGTGATGGTGATTGGTATTTTGTTCAGGATGCATGGCTAGCCGATATTAACAAAGACAACAACATAGATATTATTACAAGAAAAAGAGATTATACAGGGTCAGACGATACAACAAAAGTAACAACTACAGATTCTCTGTTTGTTATGCTTGGGGATGGCTCTAATTTTAAAAAATCTTTGGTGAAAGTTGATACTATTCAATATAAAATACTTAATTGGACCCAATAACCAGCTTTAAATTCGCTATCCAAACCCAAAATATCGTCGTAAATTTGCACCAAATAAAAGGAGACAATTTTGCCCGATATCATTCAATTATTACCGGATAATATAGCCAACCAAATTGCAGCTGGTGAAGTAATTCAAAGGCCGGCCAGTGCTGTAAAAGAACTGTTGGAAAATGCTGTGGATGCTGGTGCTACAGAAATCAGATTGATCGTTGTAGATGCAGGTAAAACGTTGATCCAGGTAATTGACAATGGGAAAGGTATGACGGAAATTGATGCCCGCATGTGTTTTGAAAGGCATGCCACTTCCAAAATAAAAAATATTGATGACCTGTTTCACATTAAAACCATGGGTTTTCGTGGAGAAGCATTGGCGAGTATTGCAGCCGTTGCACAAGTAGAATTAAAAACAAAAAAAGCAGAAGATACCGCAGGTACTTATATCGAAATTGAAAACAGCCAGGTAAAAAAGCAAGAACCGGTAGCCATGGAACAAGGCACTAGCATTGCGATGAAAAATCTATTTTTCAATGTACCGGCTAGAAGAAATTTTTTAAAAAGTAATCCATCTGAACTAAGACATATCATTGATGAATTTATCCGTGTAGCGATGGCGTTTCCTGAAGTCTTTTTTTCGCTCAATAGCAACGGACAAGAGGTTTTTCATTTAGAACGCGGTACATTAAAACAACGTATTGTACAAATACTCGGAAATACCTATAGTGCCAAATTAGTAAGCGTCCAGGAGAAGAGCGACTACATGAACATCTATGGTTTTGTTGGCAAACCTGAAACGGCAAAAAAGACAAGAGGTGATCAATACTTTTTTGTCAATAGTCGTTTTATAAAAAGTGCCTACCTCAATCATGCCATGACAAAGGCTTTTGATGAGATGATCGCGAAAGATAGTTTCCCGATGTATGTATTATTTATTGACCTTGATCCGTCGCAGATCGATATTAACGTACATCCTACCAAACAGGAAATAAAATTTGAAGATGAAAAAATAATTTATGCCTTTGTGCAAAGTGCCGTCAAACATGCGCTGGCACAATTCAGCGTATCTCCCACGTTGGATTTTGAATTGGATGCGTCAATACAAAGTCTGGATGCTGTGAATAAACCATTTACAGAAGAAAATAAATCTTCGGCATCATCATCATCTCTTTTTAAAACATTCACTCAAAAAAACCAGGCTCATTTTATTGAAAATAAAAGTGAGCTGAAACATTGGAAGGATGTGTATGAGCCGAGCCGGAAAACTGACGACCGACTGCCGACCACAGACCACCGAAATGCAGAAGTTTATCGTGATGTGGAGAATGCTGATAATTTTACGCCGCTAACAACAGGCCTTTCCGCATTTAATATTGAACATTCAACATTACTTCAATTACACAATACATACATCGTTTTACAAAATGATGCCGGGTTTTTATTGATACATCAGCAAAATGCACATGAGCGTGTTTTATATGAACGCTTTACAACTGCTGTTGCAGGAAAACCAATTGCAACACAACAGAGCCTGTTTCCTGTAACAATAGAATTAACACCGGTTGATGTTTTGGTACTCAATGAATTATTGCCTGATCTACATTTTCTGGGTTATCAGATAGAAGCTTTTGGTAAAAATACTTTTGTAATTCAGGGAACGCCTGCAGATCTTGAAGCGGGTAATGAAAAAACAGCTATCGAGAAAATGCTGGAGCAATACAAGCATTTTAGCAATGACCTGAAATATAGCAAAAGAGAAAAATTGTTGCGTTCGTTAGCATGGCAGCAAGCTGTAAAAGCAGGAACATCATTATCTCAGAGTGAAATGAAAACATTGCTGGAAAATTTATTTGCCTGCGCAACGCCGAATATTACACCAAACGGAA
The DNA here is from genome assembly GCA_035486495.1 of Ferruginibacter sp. Lineage (GTDB taxonomy): Bacteria > Bacteroidota > Bacteroidia > Chitinophagales > Chitinophagaceae > Ferruginibacter. The sequence goes on from DATHNB010000283.1 coordinate 10,042, forward strand.
AACCTGTCTACACTGAATTTAAGAAAAATGAGCTGGATAAAATGTTTGGCCGCTAATTGGTCTGACGGTCCCCGTCTGACCAATAGTGATTTTGTCTGAATTGGGATTCGTGGGATTTATGGAGTATCGGATTTTCGAATAGCTTAAGGTTAATATTTCTCTCTAATATTTTCTAAAAATTCTTCAACGGCTTTTTTTACAGGAGTGCCCGAGCCCTGAAAATTATTTACAAGAATAGAAAAAACCAACAACTTATTCTTTTTAGTAATGATAAAACCACTCAGCGAACTATTGTTACTCATCGAGCCTGTTTTAGCATAAATAAAACAGCTGTCTTTTAAGTAATAATTTTTTAATGTTCCTTCATTACCTGTTGGTAATATTTCTTCAAGTCTTTTTAACCCAAATTCATTTTTCATTTTATTCAAAATGTAAACAAAATCTTGCGGCGTAAATAAATTGTAACGGCTTAGTCCACAGCCATCAACCCATTTTGGTTTTTGTGGAATGTCTTTAAGATCGCTTTTTAACAAAGTATCAATGATATCCTCATCATTCATTTCACTGAAATTATTTAGATGATTTAATTGTTGATTACTTACCATCAACAGGGTTTGCTCAGCAAAAAAATTGTCGCTATTGTACATCATAGGTTTAAACAATGAATCAATTGAGCGAGAATATATTGTCTGTATGTTAATGGGCTTACATAAAGTGCAAGGCTCGAAATTAATTATTTTGCTCAGTGTATCATTTAACATATCTAGTACAATACTATCTGTAGGAATGAATGGAACAGTAAGCAAATTGCCATATATAGGAAACTTACTTTTATGTCTCATGTAGCTTTCTTTATAATCATCCCAAGCCCAACCTACTCCTAATCCCAGATCATTATTCTTAAAAAAATGGCGCGCATAAAAGAGATGGCCACCACTCTTCTTTAGAAAATCAAATATGGGCTGAGCTGCAAAATCTTTATAAAGAAAAGTAGGGTCGCCTGTAGGATAAATAATTGTATCACCGTCTTCAATCGAATACCTTAATCCAACCAAACTATCACCCAAATATTTCATCCCCGCATATAACGTAAACAGCTTAGTATTAGATGCAGGCACAAAATATTTTGTCGCATCATAGTTATACCAATATTTGTTTGTCGCAGGTTCGTAAATGGAAATACCAATATGCCCGGTACTTATTACAGAGTCGTTGATCAAAGTCTTTTCGGCAGAACGGGAGATTTGTTTAGAGACAGAACAAGAACTGAAAGCAATTAGTAATGTATAATTAATAATTAATAATTTTTTCAGATCGAAGTATTTATAATTATTAGCTTTCATTCTCCATTATCAATTATATAATTATCAATTAACTCAAAGTCTTTCCTGCGCACGTAGCCAGCGTTCAGGAATATCATTATTGCTGGCGTGCATGTAATCGTTATAACTGCAGGCAATGAATTTCTTATTAGGCAATTGCATCCACCAACGATTGCTTTTTTTGCTTTGCAGAAATATGGTTTCTACTTCAGCAAATACAGTATGGAACTCGTTAAAATTATTTCTGTCTTCAATGGATGATTCGTGCTTGCTTCGACTTTTTCCATCAATAAAATACCAAAGCATTTGTGCAATTTGTTTGGCAGTTAGTTCATGTGTATCTAAATGTGGTTTGTAACCATAAATACCAAAGCTGCTTAAATTATTACTCATGCCGGCAAAGCGTGTTAGTACACAAGCTTCTTCGCCACTAAAACCATTCGGACTGCATTCGTTAGCTGGCGCATCGCTGTATTTAATAGCGCTGATATCAAAACTTAATAAATTGGTATTGCGTATCACCGGTTCCATCTCTTCGATATTATCCTTAGCAACGCCCAATCTGAAACAATCAAAGCGAAGCTTATCTAATGTTTCTAATATGCCAGGATGCACAAAGTAACTTTGAAATCCGATGTGATTATAATGTCTTACCAGGTTAGGTTCGCTGGTTAGCATTTCTAATAAAAAATTTTCGCTTCGGGCTTCACTGTCTCCGCTAAGATTGATGTTGGCATCAATACAGGTAGCTTCTGTAGCTAACTTCAATTCTTTATAGGCATAATATTGTGCCAATGTAATGTCGTGAGACCCGCCCATCATCACAACGGTTTTTTTCTGACGAATTAATTCTGCTACAACTGTTTTAATAGCAGAGTAACTATCGTTTAAGGTGGCCCCTGTTTTAATATTACCTATATCGGCAATCTTTACATTCGGGTGCCAGTAATTTAACTGGTATAAATTTTTACGGATGATATCTGCGGCTGTAATGTCTTTTTTATCAGGCAAACCGCTGCCACGTACTTCACAAATGCCTACCAACACTATATCTGCATCTGTAATATTGGGTAGTTCTGTATTAAAACTGTTTATATGATTGACTAATTGCCCATGATGATAACCATTATCATCATTTAATTGAGATACATCGATAGGAGATAAAAAATCGATCAGACTGTGCATCCGTGCTAGAATTTGAAGCAAACTTATGAATTAGTTCTAAGTTTTCGGCTCGTTTAATTAACTGAACACTAATTATTATCTTCGCAGTATGGAACAGTTGTTACAAAAAATAGAAGATTACAAAAAGGAGATCAGCGGCTTTATTGCTCAAAAAAGTGAGGAAGCGGAAACTTTTCGTATCAAATACCTTGGAAGTAAAGGGTTAGTGAAAGATGTGATGGGCGAAATGAAAAATGTGGCCAATGATAAGAAAAGAGAATTCGGACAAATACTGAATGAGTTTAAATTATTTGCAGAAGCGAAATACGAAGAGTTGAAGGCGACGACCGACAACGGACAACCGACCACTGTTGACAGTGGAATTGATCTAACATTGCCTGCGGATCCTTTGCCATTGGGTTCCCGTCATCCTATTAGCCTAGTGCGCAATAGAATGGTGTCTATTTTTCAGCGTCTAGGATTTGCAGTAGCAGAAGGTCCGGAAATAGAAGATGACTGGCACAATTTTACTGCGTTGAATCTTCCGGAAAATCATCCGGCACGCGATATGCAGGATACATTTTATATTTCTCAAAATCCGGATTGGTTATTGCGTACGCATACATCCAGTGTTCAGGTAAGAGAAATGGAAAAAGGGAAATTACCTATCAGGATCATTTGTCCGGGCAGAGTGTATAGAAATGAAACGATTAGTGCAAGAGCACATTGTTTCTTTCACCAGGTAGAAGGCTTATATATAGCAGAAAACGTTTCATTCGCGGATCTTAAACAAACTTTGTACTTTTTTGTAAAAGAAATGTTTGGTGATGATGTGCAGGTGCGTTTTCGCCCGAGTTATTTTCCTTTTACAGAGCCAAGTGCTGAAATGGATATCAGCTGTTTGATCTGTGGCGGTAAAGGATGTAATGTTTGTAAACACACTGGTTGGGTAGAAATATTAGGTTGCGGTATGGTTCATCCAAATTTATTAGAGAACTGCGGTATTGATAGCACAAAATATACAGGCTTTGCATTTGGTATGGGGGTTGAGCGCATCACGATGTTGAAATATCAAATTAAAGATCTAAGATTGTTTAGTGAAAATGATGTGCGCTTTTTAAAACAGTTTACAAGTGCTGTGTAATATCTGAACCATTGATTGAAGCTGATTCTTTTGATTTATTGATTCGTATAAAATAATTCAGACGCATACATGTTACAATTAAAAGTACAACGAGATGCAGTTTAATTCTGAATCCCCCTTCAGGGGGGCAGGGGGTATCCTCGTAACAGGCGGTTCCGGTTTGGTTGGTAATGAATTGATCACGCAGCTGCTTGCTCAAGGTAAAGCTGTACGGGCCATCTATAATAAAACACCTTTAGCCAATTTTAATTCTCCCTTATTACAACAATTTCAATGCGATATTTTAGATGTGGTTGGTTTAGAAGAAGCCATGCAGGGAATTACGCAAGTATATCATTGTGCCGCTATTGTTTCTTTTAATCCAAAACGTGCAGCTGAACTTTTTAAAATAAATGTGGAAGGAACTGCAAATGTTGTAAACGCTGCGCTTGATGCCGGGGTAAAAAAATTTGTACATATCAGTTCTGTAGCTGCATTAGGAAAAATAGAAGGACAGTCTATAAGTGAAACAACAATCTGGACGGAAGAAAACAATAAAAGCGTTTACGGTAAAAGTAAATACCTTGGTGAACTGGAAGTCTGGAGAGGTGTCAGCGAAGGATTAAACGCGTTAATAGTGAACCCCTCGCTTATTTTAGGTGCAGGAGATTGGAACGCAGGTTCATCAAAAATTTTCAAATCTGTTTATGAGGAGTTTCCATGGTACACAGATGGTATTGTAGGTTTTGTAGATGTAAGAGATGTTGCCCGCGCCATGATCAGTTTAATGGATAGTGATGTGATCAACCAGCGCTTTATTTTAAGTGCAGAAAATAAGAGTTTTGAGGAAGCATTCATATTAATAGCTAAAGCATTTGGTAAAAAGTCGCCTCATAAAAAAGTAACCCCATTTTTAGCATCAATAGTTTGGAGATTGGAGGCTGTAAAATCATTGTTTTCCAAACAGGCCCCTTTGGTAACAAAAGAAACCGCTGCTTCCGCATTAGCAAAAATAAATTTTGATAACACTAAGCTCAATAAATTTTTGCCCAATTTTAGATATACTGGCATTGAGGAAACAATAACTCATACAACCGCGGCATTACAACAAAAGCTTAACAGTAAGTAAAGTAAATTCGTTTATTAGCCATTGCAAAATAAGTCATATGAAAAAGATCCTATCTTCTTTGCTGTTGATCAGTTTATCATTTGCAGCATTTTCTCAAACTGATTTTTATTATATCACGGGTAAAATAATCGATAAAAACACTGGAGCTTCATTGATAGCGGCATCTGTGTTTGCGCAGAATACGACTTTTGGAACCGTTACGGATTCTGCGGGAAATTTCAGACTTAAATTACCGAATGGAGGATACGATCTTGCTGTAACATACACAGGCTTTGAAACTGATAGCAGAAGAATTACTACGGCAGATGCAAGTAATAAAAATATCATAGTAGAGTTAAAAGAAAAGCAAAAAGAAATGGAAGAAGTTGCCGTAATATCTGGTCCGCCTACGGTTAAAGATGGCTGGATAAAATACGGGCAATTTTTTCTGGATAATTTTATCGGCACAACAAAATTCGGCCACGATTGTGTATTGGAAAATCACGAAGTATTAAAATTCTATTTCAGTAAAAAAAGAAATCGTTTAAAAGTGGTAGCGACAGAACCATTGGTGATAGATAACAATGCGCTGGGCTACAAAATCAAATATGTGTTAGACT
>DATHNB010000284.1:0-4550 GCA_035486495.1 Ferruginibacter sp.
AAAGAGAAAATAAAGATGCTGTTTCTATTGTGCAGAATGCGATCAAAGAAGCAAAAACAAAAAATAAAAATGTGATCATCATAGATACTGCCGGCCGTTTGGCTGTTGATGAAGTGATGATGAATGAAGTTGCTGCTATAAAAACAGCTATCAAACCGCAGGAAATATTATTTGTTGTAGATAGTATGACAGGCCAGGATGCTGTAAATACAGCGGCTACATTTAACGAAAGACTTGATTTTAGCGGTGTTGTACTAACTAAATTAGATGGCGATACAAGAGGTGGTGCGGCATTGTCTATTAAATACACGGTGCAAAAGCCGATCAAATTTATCAGTAGCGGCGAAAAGATGGATACGCTGGATGTGTTTTATCCTGAAAGGATGGCGCAGCGTATCTTGGGGATGGGTGATATTGTGAGTTTGGTAGAAAAAGCACAGGAACAATTCAACGAAGCCGAAGCTGCTAAACTGGAAAAAAAGATCCGCAAAAATCAATTTGATTTTGAAGATTTTAAGACACAGCTACAACAGATAAAAAAGATGGGTAATCTGAAAGACCTGATGGGTATGATTCCTGGCGTAGGCAAGCAAATAAAAGATGTAGATATAAACGATGATGCATTCAAAGGAATAGAAGCAATGATCAATTCTATGACATTGGAAGAACGTCGCAATCCCGATCTTATCAATCCATCCCGCAAAACCCGTATCGCCAAAGGAAGCGGAAAAGATATAGCTGAGCTTAACCAGTTTTTAAAACAGTTTGAGCAAATGAAGAGCATGATGAAGATGATGAACAAAATGCCAATGGGTAAAATGCCGGGCATGATGAAAAGATAAAAGAGGTATCAAATCTAATATCCCAATAGTGCCGTACAGTTAGTTAGATTGTACGGCATATTTTTTAAAGAGAGGCAACTATATTATCTCTTTCTTCGTTTTAATAGCAAATCAGAGCGTTTCTTTAATATAAAAGTATAGATCTTGCCAGAAGGGCACAGTGTTATACATATCGTCCAGGGCTGTGCAAAAGCAGACAGGGAGAGCCAGAAAGCATTCTATAAAATGTACTATGGCTTTTCTATGGCTATTTGTATGCGTTATTGCAATACAAAAGATGATGCGATGGAAGTAGTGAACGACGGCTTCATGAAAATATACCGCGAACTATACAATTTCAAACCAGCTTATGATAATTATGAAACATCTTTAAGGGGGTGGATGAAAAGTATCATGGTCAATACAGCGATCGATCATTTTCGAAAAAACAATAAAAAGAATTTTCTGGTTGATATAAAAGACGATCATCTTGAAACGATCGATCCGCAGGAAACATCGATCAATAAATTATCTTACAAAGAAATAATAGACATCGTACAACGCTTGTCACCAGGGTATCGCACTGTTTTTAATTTATATGTTATTGATGGCTATAAACATGAAGAGATAGCGAAACAATTAAATATTACAGTCGGTACATCAAAATCAAATCTTGCAAAAGCAAAAATGAATATTCAAAAAATGCTGAAAGAAACAGAACAAAATTATTATGAGCAAAAAGCCGTTTGATCATATCGAAAATAAAATAAGAGAGGCCTCCGAAAATAGCGAGCCTGCTTTTGAAGAACAAGCCTGGGATAAAATGGAGGCTAAGCTTAACGCTGACAAAGAGCGTAGGCTTAGCCCCTTTGTATGGTTTTCTTTAGCAATAGCATCTTTCTGTTTGCTGGGAGGAATCGTATTATATCATGATCATTTTACTCAAAAACTAACAGCAACAGGGGATTCATCGGTTGCTGTTAGTGCTGCTAAGAATGAACAGCCGTCCGCATCTATCATAGACAATGCAACAGATAATGGAAATACTAGTAGGTCTGAAAATATCGATAAACAAAATAGTCAATTAACTGCTAAAGAAAATCAAGTTGGTACTAAAGAGCAATCTTCATTAATTAATGATAATATTCCTGTTGAAACTAGTGAAAAACAAAAAATAAATTCAGCGGTAAAAAATAAAGTAAATAGAAATAGAATAAGTGATAATGATATAACAAATGATAGGGTTGGATCTGATTTATCAAATAAAAAAGAAAATGCAGCCACGGTAAATATTGCCAACAAAAAAGGAAAATCAAAGATTTTTAACAGCAAGATATCTACAAGAATAAATAGCAAAACATACAGCGATGTTAATATAAGAACCTATTCCTCTTCGCAGAAAAATAAAAGAAACATTCGCGGTAAAACAAATGCTGCAATAAAAGCGGCTGAACAAGTTGATGAAAAGCCTGTGGATTCTAGTATTGAGATGAATGAAAGTGTAGCGAATAATACTGATAATAAAAGATTACTTCTTGCAATAGATAAAGACAAAAGGAAAGATTCTATACAAAAAACAGTAACAAAGAAGGACACCACAGCAATAAATTCTTCTGAAAAAGGAGAGATCAAAAAAGATCCTGTACCAAAGAAAAATCCTTGGTATGTACTGGCTTCAATTGGGGCAGATGCTAGTAACGTGAAATTATTTTCTTTTAACAATAGTTCTATTACACCAAGATTTGGCGTAGGTATTGGCTATCAGATCAATAAAAAAATAAGTGTACAAACAGGATTTTATGCAGGGCGTAAAAAATATATTGCCGGCCCTGGAAACTATAACGATGCAAAGGATCCGTATTTAAGTACCGTCAATATTAATAAGATTGATGCCAATTGTTTAATATTTGAAATACCTATAACTGTTCGGTATAATTTTATTTTGCAACCTAAAACAACCTATTATGCTACAGCAGGGTTATCTTCTTTTATAATGAAAAAAGAAGATTATGAATATTATTATACCATTAATAATAACAATTATCAGCTATCCCATTCTTATACAGGGAATAAAAATTTATTCTCTATCGCTACAATATCGGTAGGAATTGAAAGGAAATTATCGAAGGCTTTCTCTATCCAGGCAGAACCTTCAATCAATATACCAATAGCCGGTGTTGGTGAAGGAACCGTGAAACTATATTCTACAGATATCCAGCTGGGGGTAAAATATAATTTTCATTGGTAAGATATAAAGCACTGGTTCTTAACTTTCTCTCTTCCTGAATTCAGCCGTTGAAAAATTAGGGTAAGTTTTAACGAAACAATTTGGAAAATGTAGCTATTGGCGCTATATTTGCACCTCCTTTTTTAAGGACTAGAAACCCTATTCAATCACAACCCCAAAAAATATCTATTTTTTATGGCTGTAAAAATGAGACTTCAAAGGCACGGGTCAAAAAAGAGACCCTTTTATTTCATCGTAGTAGCAGATGGCCGTAGCCCTCGCGATGGTAAGTTTATTCAAAAATTAGGCACGTACAATCCGTTGACTGTTCCTGCAACTGTGCAGATCGATCGTCAAAAGGCGTTAGACTGGTTACACAAAGGTGCTCAGCCTACTGACACTGTTCGTCGTATCCTTTCTTTCAAAGGTGTACTATTCTTGAAACACTTATTACGTGGTGTTAGCTTAGGTTTGTTTGACGAAGCAGGAGCAATGCAAAAATTTACCGCTTGGACAGCTGAACATGAAGCGCAGGTAGCAAGACGTCAGGGAGCACATAAAAAGGCTCGTCAGGATAGTCGCAACCAACCAGTGGTAAAGAAAGTTGAAGTTGCTGCTAAAGCAACAACTGCTCTAGTGGAAGATGCACCGGTGGCCGAAGAACCAAAGACAGAAGAATAATTCCTTTTGTTACAGAAAAAAAATTCAGCAATCTCAATTTTGAGGTTGCTTTTTTTATGACATTATTTGCCAGTAAGTTGGGAAGACGGAAAAGACGAAGCATTTATAAAAACGTCTTCCCAACTTACCGGCAAAATTTAATTAATTTGCACTATGGCACAGTATTTTAAAATAGGGAAATTAGCCGCAAGCTTTGGTTTGAAGGGTGAAGTTGTGTTGCAGCATAGCCTTGGTAAAAAGACCTCTTTAAAAGGGCTAGACGCCATTTTTATAGAAGACAAGAAAGATAGTTTTTTACCCTATTTTATAGAATCAAGTTCTGTGAAAAATGACACGGAAATTTTTATCAAGTTAGATGGAGTAGACACAAAAGAAGTTGCCCGGAAACTAACACCTAAAGAAGTTTGGATAACGGAAGAGAATTTTAAAAAATTCACCGCAGCATCTGCGCCCATCGCAATGCTTGGATTTAATCTGATCACTGATGAAGATGAAGACCTTGGTCCGATATTGGAAGTAATAGAACAACCCCACCAAATATTATGCGCCGTTTTGATCGATGGGAAAGAAGCACTGATACCCATTCACGAAGAATCACTGGATAAGATCGATCAGAAAAACCGTAAGGTTTATGTAACACTGCCCGATGGTCTGTTGGATATTTATAAATAATAAGTATTAAGTCGCAAGACTGTTATAATTTGTCGATGTACATATCTTGCTACCTGCTAAATACCTGCTACTTTATTAGTAAATTACAGTTGTGAAAGCTCCTCAACGCATCATAGCGCATTTCGATCTGGATTCATTTTTTGTATCAG
>DATHNB010000285.1:0-9613 GCA_035486495.1 Ferruginibacter sp.
TTCGTCACATCCTGGGGCTGGAGAAGGTCCCAAGGGTTCGGCTGTTCGCCGATTAAAGTGGCACGTGAACTGGGTTCAGAACGTCGCAAGACAGTTCGGTCCCTATCTGTGATGGGCGTTAGTAAATTGAGTGGACATGACTTTAGTACGAGAGGACCGAGTCGTATGTACCGCTGGTGTATCGGTTGTGCCGCCAGGTGCAATGCCGAGTAGCTACGTACAGCAAGGATAAACGCTGAAAGCATCTAAGCGTGAAACCTTCCACAAGATGAGTTTACTTTTAAGGGCCGTTGTAGACTACAACGTTGATAGGCTATAGATATACAGGTGGTAACATCAAAGTCGAGTAGTACTAATTACCCGTAAGCTTTATTTTTTTATTTTACTTCTTATTCAACTTCCCAATATGTACATTATTATAGTCGCAAGAACTAAGTACCAAGTCGCATGAATTAATTTTCTTGATGCCTGATACCGATAGCTTGATACTAAAGTCCTTATGGTGGTTTTGCCAAGGGTGTTCACCTCTTCCCATACCGAACAGAGAAGTTAAGCCCCTTATGGCCGATGGTACTGCACAACAATGCGGGAGAGTAGGTAGCTGCCATATTCTTTGAAACCCTCCAATTTATTGGAGGGTTTTTTTATGTCTATACCTCAAAGAATTTTTTTATATTCTTTCCCAATAAGGTCTCTCGGAGAGGGCGTTGTTGAGAAAGAACATCAATATTCATTAGACGCCGCCGCCTGGTCTCTTACCAGCGGCAAACATTCATAAGCCAACTGTCTATTGTATAAATTAGCGTTATGAAAATTATTTATTCAACCTGTTTTTGAATAAGATATAAATGTATTAAATTGTTTGCCGCTGGTAAGAGACCAGGCGGCAAACAATTTCTTTTAAAATTGACGCAACATGTCTTCTGCGAGAAACATTACAGGGAAAGAGGTTCCACTATTTACTTTTACTTTTTTCTAAAAGTTGATTAATAGTGGTTTTAAGATATTCTACCTGTTCTTTTAATAGTTGTATTTGGTCTTCGTACAATTTCTTTTCATTATCGGATGTATGGTGATTAATAACTAATCCATTACCAGTTTGGTTATGCATTATGTTGAAGACCATGTTTTCATTAAAGTTAATTATGTCTTCTACTTTAATGGTTAAAATCTTAGCAATTTCTTCTAATCTGGTATAAGGTACATCCACTTCACCAGTCTCAATTTTGGAATACCCACTCTGGGTCAGGTGTAATTGTTCAGCAACATACTCCTGCGTTAAATTCTTCAATTCCCTTAATTTCTTGATTTTTTGACCTATTAGCATAGTATAAAAATAGAAAATTTTTAATAGAATATAGTATTCTGTATAAGATTATAGTATTCTGCTTGGAATTGAGTTAATCTAGGTACTTATTTGATATTTGCCCCTCTTTCCCAGCAATGTTTTCCTGAAAGAGACGTTGCCGGGAAAGAATAATGTTCCACCACTCAAATACAAAAAATAGTTATTCAACAATATTAACGTTTATGAAAAAATATATTGCTCTAGCGTTATTAGTAGTAATTTTTGATAGTTGTAAAAAAGAATCAAATAACAACGCCGTTCCCACGGTCTCAGTTACAGATGCCGTTCCAGTTACAGACACAGACGGTAACACTTATAGCACAGTGCAGATAGGTTCACAGGTATGGATAACATCCAACCTGAATGTAAGTCATTTTCGTAATGGAGATGAGATACCGGAGATAGAAGACTCAGCAGCTTGGGTGCAGGCAGCGAGTGCGAACGAAGTAAAACCAGCGTGGTGTTATTACAATAGTGATCCTGCAAATGGGAAAATATACGGTAAATTATATAACTGGTATGCGGTAATAGATTCGCGTGGCTTAGCGCCTGCTGGTTGGCATATACCTTCCGATACAGAGTGGAGTAATTTGATAACTTATTTGGGAGGAGAAAGTGTAGCAGGGGTAAAAATGAAATCTACTAATGGATGGTATGGTAATGGCAATGGTACCAATAAAAGTGGCTTTGCAGGCCTGCCGGGTGGCGCCCGGTACGGGTACGATGGTTCGTTACCCCTATTGGGCGGGGCAGGGGCATTCTACTCCATTGGCCAGATTGGTTGCTGGTGGAGTTCCTCACAGGATGGTGACGGTCCCTACGGTGCTCCCTACGGTGATGACGATACTTTTGGAGCCTTTATCTACGACCTGGACTACGCCGATAGCTCCAGCTTCTATGGCAACTCCTATGAGAATTGCGGGTTTTCTGTTCGTTGTCTCAGGGATTAGTCTATTTGACACTGAAAAGTCTTATGAGTAGGAAATATCTTAAATTCAAATACTAAATACTGTGAATAAATGTAAATGGTGTGGAAAATCATTTGAGAAAAGTGATTTAAACAAATTCGTTGGAGGAGCTACTTTAGGTATTGGAGGTGGCGAAAAATATTGTTCAAAAGCTTGTAAATATGCAGCAGAAGATTCAAAAGTGTCAAAATCGACAAATTCGGTTAACTCTAACAGTTTCACAAATGATAGGGATGATGACGACAAAGAACTCGAATTACAAGAAGCAAGACTTGAGCACGAAAGAGATTTAGAAGAACAAAGACAAGAACACGAATTGAAACTTTCATCAATTCAATCGACTAATAATGCTATTGAAAGAATAAATGATTTAGATTTGGGAGGTATTAATCCGACACCTGAACTTATTTCGAGAGATGTTGAACTTTGTTTGACACTTGGCTCGTCATCATTAGCAGAAACCTTCGAAAGTATTGGATCAAGCGATGAAAGAGAGAAATTTAATCAGTCAGAAAAAATTGTTAATGTGGCGATTAAAAAAGCAGAACTTGGTATTAATAAATTAAAACTATGTGAACCTACTGAAAAAGCTATGAAGTATTATTCACTTTACAGAGAACAACTAAATGAAACAAAAATCAAGCAAATAAATAGAAAATTTGATTTGAAGATTAAAGAAGCTAAACCAGAAACTTGGATTTGGTTTGCTTGCATTTTCTTTTTACCTGCAATTTTATATCCTATATTCAAGACTTATACAGCAATGTTTGTTTTACCAAAGAAACGTGATGTTGAAATAGCTAAAATATGATAATGACAGGACCTTTGACAATATGCGATTTAAAGACTAAATGCATAAAGAAATCTAACGGAGTTAGTGGAATATATCTTTGGGGCGTCAAACACAACGACCAATATATCCCCCTCTACGTTGGGAAAAGCAGAAATATACATGAACGTATTTTTCAACACCTATGCCGTTGGAATGGTGGTGAATACCGAGTTTCAAAATGGGAGGTAATTATTGGTAGTGAAGCAAGGTCAAAAGCATATACATTGGATGATGATTTGCTTTATATACCTCATGGTGCAAATTTGTACGAGGACTTTTTAAAGAAGGGAGATATTCAGAAAGCTGTAAAAAATGTTCTATGCAATTTTTTTTGCTGTTGGAAGAAGATAGAAAAGTTTAACAAAAAGGAAGCGCAAGATGAAGAAGATGCATTTGCAACTCTCATAGGGAAATACAGATTAATATCAAGTCATCGAAAGGGGGATACATCTCAAACGGAATTTGCAAAACAGTTTTTTGACGACTTTAATAAGCTAACAAAATAGGTTTTCAGTCAGACTCTTTCCCAACAAGGTCTCTCGAAGAGGAACTTACTGGGAAAGAAGCCCCTTATGGCCGATGGTACTGCACAACAATGCGGGAGAGTAGGTAGCTGCCATATTCTTTGAAGCCCTCCAATTTATTGGAGGTTTTTTTTATGTCTATACCTCATCAAAAATATCTTTATATTACTTTACTATTATAGTTTTCTAAAAAATGTAAACAGCAACTTTGCTTTTATATATTTGTGCTAACATTGAATTGAGGATATGAAGAAAAACGTACTACTATATTCACTCATCATCGGAGTTTTTGCCTGTCTTATTTTTTTTGTAATTAATAAGGGTAGAGATCTTATACCCAACAGTCAACAAATTAATACAACGACTTCATCGCTTAACAAAATAGTAGATAAATCCACACCAGTTGTTATCAATTCAAATGAAACAGTTGTTGAACAATTTTTGCATAATATAAAAAGTCCACTGGGATTATTATTGCTGCAAATATTAGCCATCATTTTTGTTGCAAAATTATTTGGTTCAATCTTTTCTAAATTGGGACAGCAAACAGTTGTAGGAGAAATGATAGCTGGGATATTTTTAGGCCCATCAATTATGGGTGCATTGTTTCCCAATTTTTCTGCTTTTTTATTTCCACCAAGCTCAATGAGCAATCTTCAGTTCTTAAGTCAGATAGGATTGGTGTTTTTTATGTTCATTATAGGTATGGATCTGGATATCGATAAATTAAAAAATAAGGCGCATAATGCCGTCGTAATTAGTCATGCCAGTATTATTTTTCCTTATTTTTTAGGCGTGCTGGTTTCTTATTTTTTGTATGAGGAGTTTGCACCTGCTAATGTAAGTTTCTTGGCCTTTGCTCTATTTATAGGAATAGCGATAAGTGTTACAGCCTTTCCTGTATTGGCAAGAATATTACATGAACGAGATTTGACAAGAACAGCTTTGGGTGCAATTGTACTTACCTGTGCTGCGGCTGATGATATTACAGCCTGGTGTATCCTTGCTGCAGTAGTCGCTATTGTAAAAGCAGGGAGCGTGTTAAGCGCTATGTTCACTATTGTACTTGCATTGATCTTTGTATTTATCATGCTGAAATTGATACGTCCCTGGATCAACAGTATTAGCAAAAGATATGATGAGGAAGAAGGACTGAACAAGAGATTAGTAATGATCGTTTTCTTTATTTTAATCGCATCTGCTTATATAGCCGAGATCATTGGTATACATGCTTTGTTTGGGGCATTTTTAGCGGGTGTTATCATGCCTCAAAGAATACAGTTTAAAGAATTACTGGCGGATAAAATAGAAGATATAAGTGTGTTATTATTATTGCCAATTTTCTTTGCCTTTACAGGATTAAGAACACAGGTTGGATTATTGAGCGAAGGGCATTTATGGATGAGTTGCGGCTTAATAATTTGTATTGCGGTATTAGGTAAATTTGGCGGCAGTTCTATCTCTGCAAAGCTAGTAGGATATTCATGGCAGGATTCCCTTTCTATTGGTGCGCTGATGAATACCCGTGGATTAATGGAACTGATCGTTTTAAATATCGGTTATGATCTTGGAATATTATCTCCTCCAATATTTGCTATCATGGTTTTAATGGCACTTGTAACAACATTTATGACCGGGCCTTTACTTAATCTTATTGAATACTTTTATCGTGATAAAGTTTCAGAAAAAGAGATTGCTATTAAGCCTTATTGAGTACACTTTCTTTCATATCAAATGCCAGCATAAAGTAATTGTTATTGTTGAATTCGAATTCATCAATAACTGTCCAGTTTAACTTTCCAACATGTGCTTTTAAGGAACGTGGATTTATTTTGTTGATGAACGTAATACTTAATGGGTATCGTTTTAATAATGTTATTCGCATTAATTCGAATAGTTTATTTAATAATCCAGACCCTCTGTATTTTTCATCGATACAAACAGGGCCATATTGAAAACTGTTTTCTGTAGTTATTGTAAAATCTCTGAATGATAGGAGAGGAAAGCGTTCTGTCATGGCATTAAAAATTGGCCATTGACTAAAATATTGCCAACTACCTGCAAAAGCATAGGCTATAATTGTGTTGTTATCCTTAGCTGTAAATAAACCCATTTGGTTGATGATATCTGTTAATTGATCAACAGTAAATGGAGTTGTTACAAATCCATTCTTTTTTTGTTCGGCTGATAAGTTAGTGACTAAGTATTTTTCTTGTAATGCAAGAATGCCGGGTATGTCAGCAGGCATAGCTATACTAAATTCAATATTGTTATCCATAGTACTTTTCTATTTATTTGCCTTTGAGTTTGTAAACATTTGTTCCAATAATGTATATAATTCAGGATGATTTGTTTTTAATTGTTCGGGACGTTCAAAAAAATATTCTGCTATCACGGCTAAAAATTCGGCATCATTTGTTGTGCCATATAAATTAATATCAGAGTGATTGCTATACTTCATCTGGCTAATTGTTTCATGAATTTTATTTAGCCATGGCATTACATACGGACGAGATAATAAATATTCTGGAATACCGTCCGTTGCGCCGTCTGCTTTATCGATCAGGTGAACAAATTCGTGAATAACTGTATTGTGACCATCGGTCGCATTTTTAAAAGAGGCTCGAACGGAAGGTTGTGATAATATCATTTGCCTGTGCATCGCTCCATCGCCCACCATACCTAAAATATTTCTATCCGTGCCGTCCGTACTGTATTCTGTGTTGAAATTGTCTTTGTATAAAAGTACTTCATCAATGTTATTGTACATCCAATCAGGAAAAGCGAAAATAGGAATAATAGCACCCGACGCTATTAAGATACGATCGAGATCTTCCACTTTTGTTGTAACGCCTGTTATAGTTACTATCTGTAAAAATTCTTTGATGCGGTTTTCGAAAAGTATTTTTTTGTTGTCATCAAGGGTTTGATAAAATGCCACATTATCCAGTAATAGTTGTTTTGTATTGGCAGGCATTTTAAAATTGAGCATATTTTTTTTCTTCTTACTGAAGAAAAAAATGGCAAAAATAATAATAACTATAAATATGATAAGAGGAACCATTGTCAATACAACATTATACTTTAGTGTATTTTGATGCTATACAAGATACACTTAATTTTAGGTCATCAAAAGGTTCAAATAAGAAAAACTAACTAACACTATTATATGCAGAACAATATTGTAAATTTTCGCTTTTTAAGTGAACCATCAGATGTGAATTTTGGCGGCAAGGTACATGGTGGTGCCGTAATGAAATGGATCGATCAGGCGGCTTATACTTGTGCGGTTAACTGGAGCAGTCAATATTGTGTAACAGTATATGTTGGTGGAATACGATTTTTTAACCCGATAATGATCGGTGATATTGTTGAAGTAAAAGCGAGATTAATTTATACGGGCAGAACCAGCATGCATATTGCAGTTGACATCAGCACGATAAACCCAAAAACAAAAGTTGAAACAAATGCCACGCATTGCATTATTGTATTTGCCGCGGTAGATGATACCGGTAAAACTATTCCCGTTCCAAAATGGAATCCTCCGACAGAAGAAGATAAAAAATTAGAACAATACGCTATTCGTCTTGGTGAAATGCGCAAAGAGATTAATGATGAAATGCAGGATTATTTTGAACAGAAGAAAAATTAAGATTTCTAATTATTTAGAAACCTGTACCCTCATCAAATTCACGTTTGAAAAGTATCTTATAAGATTTGTTAGCATCATCTTTCAACAAATCTAATTCGGGTTTATAGATAGAACCGTTTATATATGCTGTGTATATAATGCTTTGTTCTCCCGGCTTATTGGTTACAGTTTTTTGATAGCTAAGATTTTGTAATGAATTGGATAATTGCGAAAAGACATAATCTTCATCTCCTTCGTTATCAAAAATCAAAGACAATTGTGCGCCTTTTTCAAAAATACCATCGACTGTAAAAAAATCAAGATGTGCTTCCTTAAATTTAAAATCAAAGAAAGGATGCTTTTTAAAAGTCATCGATACAATCGAATGCTTGGAATTAGTGCCTTCGGGAGGCGTAATTAAGCCATCCTCAGGCTTTGGTCTTGTTAGATAAGGAAAATGATCTTGCAAAAAATTAAATGTTGCAGTGTCAGTCTTTCCATAAACGTATGCATTGCATAAAAGTTTGTTGGAGAAGTCATTTATATTTTCTTTTTGTGCGAATGAGTTAAAGGATATCATCGATAATAAAAGAAAAGAGAGGATGTAATTTTTCATATTCCAATTAACGTTAAAGTTGATAATTTATTTTAATGAATATTGATTAGTTCTAATAAGGGGATGCCGCCGTCTGGTCTCCGACCAACGGCTTTGGGGCATACTGATTAAATTATAGCGGTTTCTATAATTGGGGTTGCCGTTGATCGTAGACCAGACGGCGGCGTATTCGGGAGATTTGTTTTGGCTTATACATGAAAATGGAACACCAACATCGGCGAAGCATAGCAGCAAACCCCATGTTGTGCGTTCGGCATTCTTACAAGTCGTCTAGTGCCTGCTTTTTTATTGTCGCACTATTCATTTTGTCAAAGTAAGCTAACTTGACAAAACAACTTGTTACGCTATTGTGGTCAATAGATAACTGAATTTCTCCCTTATCCGTCTCCCAAATTGAATAATATTTGCAGCGGTCGAATCGAACTTCATCCATTTTAGAGCCGTCGTCTCTTGGCTCAGACTGGCTGTCAAATTTTTCCACTACGTCAGATGGTTTGCCGTATTTTTCTGTCAACATCTGTTTCAGGTCGAAGTAGTTTCCTGAAAGTGTTGACCAAGTATCTTTTTCTGGAAAGAGAACGCCAATTTTATAAACCAAGTCTTTTTGCTTTAATGTAGAAACATCGACATAGCAATCTTTATAACCTGCGAAATCACCTTGCAACATTGCGACACCGTCTTTCGTACTTAAATGTTCAAATCCGTTCTGTTTCATTTTAGAGACATACTGGTCAAGTGTCCCGTCAAGCGGAACGCCTTTAAAAGTTAAATGTCTGGAAGAGTCTGCGTTTGTTTGAGCAAAAGAGGCAAAAGCTGTCAGGCTTAAGAATAGTGTGGTTAACGTTTTTTTCATCTCAAGAATTTTGTTTACTAATATTCTGAATTATTGAATTGGCTGGTTTATGCTGACGCACAACGTTCGCGCATTGGCGTTTGTGGCGGAATTTGAAAAATGTCTGCCCGTAACCGATGCACAGTAAATGTACAAATGTTCATTGAAAAGTATAAAGCTAAATTTATAACGTCCAGCCGGAACAAAAGATAATAGATAGCTGAAGCTAAAGTTTATTAATCTGTCCGCCGACATAACGCCAATGCAGTGTTGGCTGCAGTATTACTTGTCGTCATAGACTTCTATCGTTTGAATATTTTTATCTTTTAATTTTTGCGTTGTATCTCGTAATAATTTATTTAGTTTTTCAAAGTCGAAATTTTTGTCATAGTTACCTATAAATGCTTCTGCAAAAAGTATATTCCCTGAAAGTTTTAATTTAAAGTAATTGTCAAAATGCGTAAAATATTCATCAAGTCCTTCTTGAAGTTTTAGTGGAACTGAAATCAATAATGAATTTTCACGATTAGATTTTGTCAAAGGAGCAAGACTTACTTGAAAGTCATTTATTTTTCCAACAAGTCTATTATCATCTTCTTTTAAAAATCCATTGTTAGCGAAGTCTTTTAATGGCGATCTTTCTAACAATCTCAAAATTGTTTTTGGTGCTTGCTTTTCATAAAAATTATAGTCAAGAAAACCTAAGAAAAATGCTACTATAATTGTGCAAGAAATAAAGCAGAAAATAAAAAGAAAAGATGTGTCAGGTTTTGTAAAATGTCGAATTAATGTTGCTACAATACCAACACCACACAATAAAATGAGCTTTGTCTTAAAGTATTTGTTGAAAGTTTCAGTTAGT
>DATHNB010000286.1:0-22274 GCA_035486495.1 Ferruginibacter sp.
AATCATGTAACAAGCAATAAGCTGGTAATAATGCCGGGTTATTGGTTCATGTACAATATGTATGCGTTGGCACGCAATACGTGGAAATATGTTGAGCGTGATCGTCGTACAGAGAGAATACAATTGCTTGAATACGATTATTTGGCGCCTGATACGATAAATGAATTGTTTGATTCATTACAATCGCTTGAACAATTAAAACCTGATGAAAAAGGTGCAGCAATCGTAACTGGTTGGGAAAATACAAACCGCGAAACGGAAATAATTAAAGTCCCTCAATCAATCGCTCTTTTTAAAGAGCTGATTCGTTATTATGGTACGATTGAATTGTTGCTACATATTCAAAATAATAATTTCACCAGTTTTGACAGTTTTAAGAAAACGCTTTCTGCTAAGGTACAGCGCAGTAAATGGCTGAATATTGGCGGACAATTAATTCAACAAACTGAAGTTGAAAAATTAAAGCGACACATAAAATCTGGTAAAGTAAAAAGCTGGGATGAGTTGCATAATTTTTATCATCAACAAGGAGAGGAATATGCGCAGGATAAAATAATGCACGCTTACACGAGCCTGTTAGAAATATTAAACATTACGCCTAAACAATTTACTGCAGAACTTTTTAAACAATTATTACAGCAGGCGATACAAACAAAAAGCTGGATGTGTAAAGGGATCTACAATTCAAGAGCGAAAGATTACTCAAGCGAATTTCGTAAAATGGTGTATGATAATAATGAAGAAATGAATACGGTGATAGGACCTTTGGAAGAAAATAGTTTCATTCAACAAGAAATGAAAAATCTTGATATTTTTAAAAAGCAGGTAAAGGATGCGATAAAAAAAATAAACCTGTAATCAAAATGCGTTTCCTTTTTTCTCTTTTTTGTTTTGTATTATTTGCAACTAGTGCTTCAAAAGGGCAGACTATTGCTCAGATCAAAGCAGAATTATCCGCTTCAAAAGATCCGTTCGGGTATGTGAAATTTAAACTTAAGAAAGCATATAAGGTAGATACAGTAAATATTGTAAGTACTAACTCTTTTGTGAATTTTGGTGATAGTCTTGGGTATTATGGAAAGGTGGGAGATGTGTACGGTCCATTTAAAGCTAAGAATGGACAAAAATATCTTTTAGAAATATTAGGGAAAGCTTCTAATACGTTTTATCACGTGGCTCACATTTTATTGGATACGAGTACATTTCAGAAAAAGTTCGTGAATGCTTTGGCAGACACCATCATTCATAAAATAAAATCTGACCAAAATACATTTCAGGAAATGGCAATCACCTATAGTTCTGATAATACCAGCGGAAGTAAAGGCGGTGAGTTAGGATGGTTTTGTCGTGGCGTAATGTTACCTCAATTAGATGCCGCAATTCAAATGCACAAGAAAGGAGATGTTTTTAAAGTATGGACAAGCATGGGTTTACATATTGTTACGCTATTAGACAATCCGAAAAAAGATACGGGTTACGCTTTGATGCTGCGAGTATTGTTATAATCCTATTTACCCAACCCTTTTGCTTTAGTAACAGTATATGTAATAAAGCAGTATGAAATAGATTTCGTTTATCGGTTAAGCTTATACGTTATAGTCTTCCGCTTTGCGTGATTATTTTCCTCTTTGCGAAATCATTCCGTTACAGAGTAATATATTTTCGTTCAAATAATTCTTGCTAACCAAAACGATCTGTATGAAACTAACAAAACTGTTATTTGTTTGCCTTCTATTTGTTTTTTCTATCAATGCTACCGCACAGGATATAATAAAAATGAAGGATAGTTCTGAGATCAACGCTAAAGTAGAAAAAATAACTCCTTCAGAAATCACTTATAAAAGATCAGATAATTTGACGGGGCCCGATTACGTAATAAAAAAATCGACCGTAGAAAAAATTATTTATGCCAATGGCATAATAGAACAGATCAGTTATGGATTAGAAGCGCATCTTGCTCACCACCATATTCCTTCCAGGCTTTTATCCGGTAATAAAAAATACGGCAAAAATATTTTGTCTTTGGCCTTTTTTCAGGCAACCGACGCCAGTGTTAGTTATGGGCCAGGGGCTTATCCGGGAATCGGTTTGCATTATGAACGAATATTAAACCACCGTAGTACGTTAAGTTTTTATCTGCCTGTAACAACATCTTTTTATACAACATACAGTTACATTGATAACAATACTTATAGTAATCAGAGCCTTCATGCTTTCTTTTATATGTATCCGGGATTTAAATATTATCCAATGGGAAGTAATCGTCGTTACAGTTTTAGTATGGGATTATCACTCGCTGCAGGTTTTGGTAAAAAGTATCATGCAAATTTAAATGATACTGCTGTTGCCAATATATACCCAATAGAAAACAGGCAGGTTTTAAAAATTGGCCCAATGGCAAATACCGGTGTTGATATTATGCTAACAAGACGTTTATATGTAGGAGCTGAATTTGGCTTTGGCTTTACTTTTTATGATAACGACTATGATGAAGATAATAATGCAGATAGTTATAAGAATCATTTTAACGACTTATTGCAATTTAATGCTAAAGCGGGGTATCGTTTTTAGTAGTACACTTAATTTTTATACTCTTTAAAAAAACTATCAATATGAAATTAACGAACTGGATATTTGTTTTCTTATTAAGTATTTGTACTATAAATGCAATGGCGCAGGATACAATTAAACTGAAAGATAGTGCTGAACTTAAGGTTAAGATAGTAGAAGTTACTCCAACAAAAATTTTCTATAAAGTAATTGATTCACCAAATGCCTATACGTTTGTATTGAGTCGTAGTCGTGTAGAAAAGATTATTTATGAAAATGGAACTGTAGAGGAAGTTGATAATGATTCCCGTTTTCATCGTCATCTTCGTTCACTAGTGTATTTGCATAAAAAGACCTATGGTAAAAATATTATCTCTTTCGCATTTTTGCAAGCAGGCGAAGATAGCCACAATGAAGGGGGTGATGGTGGTGGTCCTGATTTGCCGGGTCTTGGACTGCATTATGAGCGTATGTTAAATGATAAAGGAACACTGAGTTTTTATTTACCATTGGCTACTTATTATTATTCCGTTTTTACTCCTGGCAGTGGAGCAATTCGTGAGCAGCCGGGGTATTCTTTTTTTTACATATATCCCGGAGTTAAATTTTATCCATGGGGTAGTACACATGTTCTTAATTATAGTATAGGTTCATCAATTGCTATAGGGTTTGGAGATAAACGCGAATATGGTTACAATAGCCTTGATAATAGCTATGAAGTTCACAGTAGGGATGTTCTAAAAACCGGCTTAATGCTTAATAATGGTCTTAATATTATGTGTGGCAGACATATTTGTATCGGAGCCGAAATAGGGCTGGGCTTTACCTTTTACGATAATGACTTTACAGGCAGTGATTTTGCTCATGATAGAAATACAAACCATGCTGTTACCGGTATTTTTCAGTTCAATAATAAGATTGGGTACCGCTTTTAACCGTTGTTTAAAATGTAGGTAAAATCGGGGAAATTAGTTTATTTTGCCAGTCGAAATCATTACGAGTGGAGCCAAAATTCAATATCCAGATAGCAGGTGCCGGGACAAGCAATAATTCGTTGTTTGTGCAACTAAGTTTTTCTGCCGTTTCCTTTATAATAATGGGTGAGGGTAATAAAATTACTTCATTGGTAAGCTATGATTTTCCGCAGGGTATAAATGAACTTACCCTTGTTTCGTCTTTAAAAGAAATTTTTACTACAGATCCTTTATTGCAAAATCCTTTTAAAAAAGTAGATGTAGTTATCGCTTTTGCCATGTCTCTTTTGGTCCCTTATCAATTTCATGATAATACTGCCAATAAAGCGATGTTTGAATTGGTGTATGGAGACAGGCAGGATAATGTTTTAAAGAACGATGTTAAATTTCAACACGATCTTTGTAATATTTATGAAGTACCAAGGTTAGTTAATTCTATTGTAAGTACTAAATTTCCTACAGCCACTTTTACGCATCAATATTCTTTATTACCTGATATTATTAAAGGTTCGGGAAATCACCTGTATACTATTTTCGGTGATTATGATATAACTGCCATGTTGTTGAAAAATGGAAAAGTGCAGATCATTCAAAATTTCAAATATAAAGCCCCTGAAGATGTTACTTATTATTTACTAGGGTTCTGCGAAAATTTTGATATGGATGTAAATGAAACAGTTTTACATTTAAACGGGACAATAGAAAAAGATTCTACTCTCTTTAAAGAGATCGATATCTATTTTTTACAAATAGACTTTTCAATATTACCTGAGGCATTCTATTATGCAGCAGAAATAAAACAATACCCGCCACATTTTTTTAGTCATTTATTTGCAACAGCTTTATGCGTATAATAAGTGGTATACATGGTGGTAGAAAAATAAACCCTCCTGCAAAAATGCCTTACACAAGGCCCACAACCGATATTGCTAAAGAAGGCCTCTTCAATGTTTTGCAAAATAATTTAGAGATTGATACTTTAAAAACGCTTGATCTTTTTGGAGGTACAGGATGTATTAGTTATGAATTAGCCAGCAGGGGAGTTGAAGATCTTACAATAGTGGAGAAAGATAATCAGATGTATGATTTTATTAAGAAGACTTCAACAGAATTGGCATTCGAAAACTTTAAATTAATAAAATCGGATGTATTCAAATACATAGAAACATGCGCTGAGCAATACGATTTTATTTTTGCGGGTCCGCCGTATGCTTTGGGTACTATCGATGATCTGCCTAAGCTTATTTTTGAAAAAGGTTTATTAAAACCAAAGGGTTGGTTCATATTGGAACACACACCTAGAAATGATTACAAGAAATTCCCACATTATAAAACTGAACGCAATTACGGCACTACAATCTTTTCTATATTCATTAACTAATTATTCATTCAATTAGAAATGCTAAAAAAAGAAATTCGTAAAATATATAAAGACAAACGAGCTCAGCTTTTGCATTCGCAAAAAGAGAAACTGGATGATCTGTTATTGATACAATTTCAGAAACTGCCATTACCCTCTTTGCACACATTGTTAAGTTATTGGCCCATTAATGCAATGAATGAGATCAATACACATACTATTACAGATTTTATAGAATTTAGAAATCCAGGGATACGTATTGCTTATCCAGTTACTAATTTTGTTACGCATACAATGACGGCGATGTTAACTGATGATGATACAGAATTTAGCGAAAATATGTATGGGATAACAGAACCTGTTGCAACAGAAAAAATATCAAATGATCTTATTGATATTGTACTGATACCTTTATTGGCATTTGATACTAAAGGTTACAGAGTGGGCTATGGTAAAGGTTTTTATGATAAATTTCTGGCTGATTGTACTAAGGATATAATAAAAATCGGTCTAAGTTATTTTGAACCGATAGATGCTATAGAAGATGTAGATGCACATGATATTAAAATGGATCATTGCATAACACCTGATAAAATATACGATTTCACCAATTGATAATTACTTTTGCTGATGCTTAAAAGCTTTCGCTATTTACTACTTCCTTTTTCTCTTATTTATGGGGGTATTGTATGTTTAAGAAATTGGCTGTTTGATAAAAATATTCTACGATCAAGCTCGTTTAATTTTCCTGTTATTTGTATTGGAAATCTTGCTGTCGGCGGCACAGGTAAAACGCCGATGGTTGAATACCTTATTCGTTTGTTAAAAAATGAATATGCTACTGCTACGATCAGTCGTGGTTATAAAAGAAAGACAAAAGGTTTTGCGATCGCAGATGAGTACACAACTGCGTTAGAAATAGGAGATGAGCCAATGCAGTTTCATCAAAAATTTCCGGAAGTTACCGTTGCTGTCGGAGAAGAAAGATTGGTAGCCATTCCGCAATTGCTGCAAGATAAACCCGATACACAGGTTATTATTTTAGATGATGCTTTTCAGCACAGACCCGTTAAAGCAGGACTGAATATTGTATTGACAGAATATGCAAACTTATATACAAGAGATTTTATGTTGCCCGCGGGTGATCTAAGGGATGTAAAAAGAAGTATCAACAGAGCCGGTGTTATTATAATTACTAAATGCCCCAGTGACGTTACGATAGAAGAAAAAAATCAGATCATCAATGAGGTAAAAACAACCGAACATCACCAGGTATTTTTTACTACTACTGTATATACAGAACCATATCATCTTTTCTCTAAAGAAGAAAAAAGTATAACTACAGATACCAGCGTATTATTAATAACAGGCATCGCTAATCCTCAGCCGTTAAAAGAATTGTTGACAAAGTCAGTGAGTACTTATGATATGTTGCGATATGCGGATCATCATATTTTTACGATCGATGATCTGGAAGATATTAAAAAACATTTCGAAAGAATATCGGCTGCCAATAAAATTATTTTAACTACAGAGAAAGATGCGGTAAGACTACAAAAATTCAAAACTCAGCTAAAAGATTACTCGATCTATGTTATAGCCGTACAGCATTCATTTTTGTTTAATGAAGGGCAACAGTTTAATACTACCGTAATGAATTTTATAGGGTCATTTAAAAAGTAATTACAGTATATTTTTATTGCTTTGGTAATTTATCATCCAGCAAATTACCGCCCCCATTTACAGGCTTTGGTACGGGAGCTTGTCCATCAGGTGTTACTTGCGTAAATACTTTTTCTACATGTAACCATTTACCGTTTACCCATTTAAATCCTTCGTAATCACCGTCACCTATGTATGTCCATTTTTTCTTGGGTTCGTTTGTTTCTGATATAAGATGTTCAAAAATGATCATGCCCATATCATCATCGTAAGCAAGTCTTGCGCCGGCATCTTTTTTAAATTCTAATACATAACGACTAATAGGTGCTCTGTTAATTGAATCTTTTTCAAAACTAAATATTGGATCGCCAAATACTGGTTGCCCATATACAAATTGGAGTATCTCGATTATTTTTTTTGTGCTTCTGATATTATTTTCATCATAACCAAGTAATGTGTATATATTTTGTCCTTTATCTTTTTTCTCAACTATTCTATAATATACGGCCCCAACCCACCCTTTATTATCACCAACGCTGTCACTGATATTTTGCATAATATCAGATTTATCTATCAATGGAAAAAGTTTAAGTGAACCATCAGCAGTTTTCATTTGTATAGCACCATGCTGACGGGTCATATTTTCGTTTACTACCATTTGCCAGGTATATATCCTAAAGCTGCTATCAGGTGCATATAGTTTTGAAACGCTTTCTACAGAATCAAAAGGATAGTAAAATGAATTGGTGGTTTTTAATGCCCTCACAAAAACTCTTGTAAAAATACTATCGGCCTTAAAACGATCTATATCATTAATGCCTTGTAATAATTTTACTGAATATATTTTTAAAGAATCTTCTTTTTTGTGTAGGAACTTAAGATCAGTCTTAGTAATAGGCTGTGTAGATCCGATAAAACAGATAAATAAAAATATAGTTAGTAAAGACAACTTCTTCATACATTAAATTTAACTAATACTTTACTAAGTAGAATAGATAATTATTTATTGAGATAAATTTTAACGAATGATTATAATGCTTTTGCGAAGTCAAGTAATGAAGGATAGCTAACATCAATGCGTTTATCAGTAATACTAACTTCGGGCCTCGTAGTTGGAAGGAATACAGTGTTGATGCCGAGATTACGGCCAAACTCCATATCGCTTAGAGTATTGCCAACCATGATAGCCTTTGTAATATCAATATCGGTAAAATCTTTTACGGCTTGTAAACCCATGCCAGGGTTAGGTTTACGATTAGAGCTAGTTTCTTCCAGATCTGCGCAAAAATAAATCTTATCTATTTTACCACCTGCAGCTTCGATCTCTTTACGCATATTATTATGAATGATGTGCAGATCCTCCAGCTTTGTTACTCCTTTTCCAACGCCTTTTTGATTAGTAACAATAATTATATATTTAAATGTTGCAGCAAATACTTTAATAGCTTCTTTTACCCCATCGTAAAAAACAAATTCATTCCAGGTATGAACATAATCCTGGTGTTTTTCATGGTTGATTACGCCATCGCGGTCTAAAAATAATGTCCAGCTTTTATCTATCTTTTTTAAATCCAGCATTTATAATTGTTGATTTTTTTATTGATCAATTGTCGTTCTATAAAGCACTGTTCTTAAATTCTATTTGTGCTCTTTGATAATCTTCAGGAATGCCTATATCAATAAAATAGGCATCTTGTATGTTGCCATATATTTTTCGTTGGTTGAAATATTTTTCCAGGTAATCTTTTTCAAAAGAAAACTTTTCGGGCAATTGTTCCTGTAAGAAGCGTTGGGTTCGCAGTGCGTATACACCACCATTTATAAGGCCCTGTTCATAAAATTGTTTTTCCTTAAAAGAAGCGATCGTGTGATCATTATTTAATTCTACAACTCCGTATCGATCGAAGTGCTGCATTGGCTTTAAACTTAATGTACAATCGGCTCCAGATGAAGTATGAGTTGTTGCTAATTTTTGTATGTCGATTGAAAACATGGTATCTCCGTTCAATATCAGTACATTTTTTTCAGTTGCTTTTTTACAAGCTAATTGAATTGCACCGCCTGTACCTAATGGCTCATGTTCAATTACAAATTGAGTATGTATAGCTGTAAAATGGGTATTGACATATTCCTCAATCACCTCATGTTTATAGCCAAGCGAAAAGATGAATTTTTCGATGCCTTGGTTTTGCAATTGCTTTATAACATAGTAAATGAAGGGGTTTCCTGCAACGCTTGCCATACATTTTGGCAACTCCGCTACAACCGATCTTAATCTCGTGCCTAATCCTCCGGCCAGTATAATGGCTTCTTTTATCATCGTTTAATAGTTGTGGCAAATGTAAAGATATTAGTGCAACTATTTTTTGAATTGGAATCAGTTATAATAAAAACAGCCTCCTTTTAGGGAAGCTGTTTTTATTTGTAAAGAAGTGAATGCTATTGTTGTGGTTGCTGTTGGTCTTGCGCCTGTACTACTTCATAAGCATTGGTGCCGTTAACAGAAATAGGTTGGAATAAAGTATTATTAAATTGATAATAATCTATGTTCCCTGCATGTACTGTCGTACAGCCGTCTGGAAGGTCGTATACAACTGCCCCGGCAGGTGCATCTACTACTTCAAAATCGGTACCATTATCAATGTAAAAAATACCTGCGAAATAATAGAATGTGCTTTGTCCGAGATTAACCGTAGCATAACCTTGCGGTAAAGTACTGATATGCACTCCCACAGGAGGAGCTACTGCAACATATCCATTGTCTCTAGGTTGGTAATAAACTCCCCGGTCGTAATAATATTGTTGATCTTCGGCATTAACAATTATTGCCGTAGCTGCTAATGATCCAAGGAAAAACCCAAAAGGGTGATAAAACGACCCATAAAAATATGGGCGGTATGGATGATAGAAATAAGGATTATAACTATAAAAGTACCTACCTCCCCAGAAATATGGAGAACGTGAATAAAAAGGACGACGATAAGCTATAAAAGGTCTGTGTCCATAAAAACCGCCTCTTCCGCCAATTGGTCTGTAGGAACCGCGATAACCGCCGCCAGGTCTATACGCGCCACCGCCCGGTCTATACCCACCACCTGGTCTTGCGCCACCCCCTGGCCTATATCCGCCTCCTGGTCTTACTCCACCCCCTGGTCTCGCGCCTCCCCCTGGTCTCATACTTGCACCGCCACCGCCAGGTCTTGCGCCACCACCACCGTGTCCGCCACCGCCAGCATGTCCTCCTCCGTGTCCACCACCTCTTTGAGCTAGTGCAAATTCATGACCTGTACATATTAATACTAGAGAAACGCAGATAACGATCCATGTTCTTTTCACAATCGAAAAATTCTTTTTCATAGCTTTTTAGTTTTGTTATACAAATTCTGTGCTGTATTATTTATTTACTAAAGCTAATAATTCCTTTTGTTATCTTTTCATTTTTAACATATAAATTATATGGATGGTATCCACATAATTATGATGCCTCATTCCCCGCTGGAAAAGAGCTATAAAAGTGTCATTTTTTAATATTACCCGGAAGGCTGTATCATTTATATTGAGATTATACAAGCCAATTTCTTAAAAAAATGCAGCCGAATTTATAAACGATACATGCAAATAATTTCATTTTAAAATGCCTTTTTATCGAAAGAATACACTGAAAGTTGCTTACTTTTACAAAAAGCAAATTGTATGATTATTTTCGTAGCTGGTTTACCTTATGATTTAGATGATGCTGAATTAGAAGAAATTTTTGAAAAATTTGGAGTAGTAAGTTCTGCAAAAGTTGCAATGGATAAAGAGACGGGAAAAAGCAAAGGTTTTGCATTTGTAGATATGCCTAATAGTGCAGAAGCTAAAGATGCAATTGAAAACTTAAATGATATTTCTTTAGGTAAAAAGCCAATGGTTGTTAAGGAAGCTGAAGAGCGTACAAAGCCTGGTGGCGGTGGAGCAGGTGGTTTTCGTGGAGGTAATAGTGGTGGTGGTTTTAATAATAATCGTGATCGTAATCGGTATTAATAATATTGCTCTACATAAATAATTCTACTCAATGTCATTTACATTACTACAGTAATTCCAATATTTCTCAAGCTGATTGATTTGCACTGTTAATTTCTGTAACATTTTACATCCACAGAGCGTTAGTTCCTTGCATATTATTATTTCTTAAGATTTTAGCGGCAATAAGAGAAAGTAAGCCAAGTATCAATCCTGAAGTCGCGCCTGAAATAAGTCCTGTAAAAAACATTACTAATTTCGGATCATCAGGCATAACTAGCCGTTCTATTATTTCCATTTCAGTTGTATGATTTGCTGCATAGTCTGTAAAAAAATAAAGGTGCACAATTGTCATCCAAACCGCATTGATAATACTTACAGCCAGACCGTTTAAGAAGTATTTCTCTGTACAAAACTTAGCAATAATAAAAGTGCAAATAATAAAAATGACTGCCCAGCAAAAAGGCTCAATTGTAAATGGAATAAAATAAACAGTCCCAAGACTCATCACTAATCCGAAGAGGGATAACAAAAAAATTAATAACCATTTCATAACCTCAATTTTATATACCTCAAAGATAGTATGGCATTAGAGCGTAGGAAGAATAGGTATATTAAATTAATGTTGTCATTCTGGTAAATAGATCAGCTATCATATATACTTTGGTCTTTAGACCTATTGTATTTGAAAAAATGACGACTTATAGTGTAGGATTATTTAGATAAATTATTTTGCACCTCCATCATTTTGTTTACATCAAAAAAGAGGCCCTTGATATGGTATTTATTTTCTTTAACACCGAGGTAATCACAACCATTTGTTGTTAATGTTTGTTCACCCGAGAAATCAAAATTTAAGATTTGCAGGATGTCATACTCTTGAGTTGCAGTAATTACGTAAAATCCGGTTTCCTGTGTTTTACCATCACCTGTTGATAAGATGGTTTTAATGATCCTTTCTTTTTTGTAATTGATCAAATTTGCTAAACTATCGTTTCCAGTTTTTATATATGAGTAAGCCAAAATATTTAAATCGCGCAAACTAAAAGGCTTTAGTTGCAAACAGATTGTTTCGTAATTGATAGCACTATCATAATCAGCCAGGGTTAGCGATGATTTATTAAATATTTTTGCCGTTGAATCTGAATAGGGAGATCCTCCATATGGTAAATATCCAGGTTGTGATTGAGCACCGTAAAATAATAAAGTATAATCCTCGTCTGTTAGCGTAGTGTCGTTATTTTGATATCTGTTAAATAGTTTTGGATAATATTTATCAGACCTCTTTTTATTTATCGCTTTTTCAATTTTTTTATAATTGGGTTTTGTTATTTTATGTTGCGCATAAGTATTACCACCAATAAAACAAATCAGTAACAGTACTGTAATTAATTGTTTTCTCATAAAAGCGATTTTTATTGGATCCAAGGTCTGTATATTATTTCAATGTTTCATCCAGCCATTTAAAAAATTCATGTTGCCATACTAATGCATTTTGCGGACTTAACACCCAATGGTTCTCTTCAGGGAAATAAATAAACCTGCTTTTGATACCTCTTAGCTGCGCAGCCTGAAATGCTTGCTGTCCCTGACCAATTGATACGCGGTAATCTTTTCCCCCTTGGAAAATTAAGATGGGAGTGTTCCATTTTTCAACCATATTGCTTGGTGATTGACTGAAGGATTTTTGAGCAATAGCGTTATCCTTTTCCCAATAAGCACCACCCATTTCCCAATTTTCGAAAAACAATTCATCTGTTGTGCCATACATACTTCTAAAATCAAATACACCATCGTGTGCAATAAAAGTTTTGAAGCGATTGTTATGAATGCCTGCTAAATAGAAAACGGAAAAACCTCCATAACTTGCGCCAACACAGCCTAAACGGTTCTTATCTACATAAGGTAGTTTGCTTGCATCATCGATAGCGCTTAAATAATCCTGCATTACCTGTCCACCCCAATCTTTACTTATTTCTTCGTTCCATTGTGTTCCATGTCCTGGCATTCCCCTGCGGTTCGGCGCAACAACAATATATCCCTGAGATGCCATCAATTGAAAGTTCCAACGGAAAGAATAGAATTGTGTAAGTGCCACTTGAGGGCCACCTTGACAATAAAGTAATGTTGGATATTTTTTTGTTGAATCAAAATTTGGTGGATAGACGATCCAAACCAACATATCTTTTCCATCAGTTGTTTTTACAAAACGTCTTTCTGTTTTGCATAAACCGATTGTTGCATAAGTAGGTGTATTTATATGTGTCAATTGCTGCATTGAACCATCCGAAAGATGAACATTGTATAATTCTTTTGCATGGTTTATGTCTTCTCTGCCGACGATCAATATGTTACCACTTTGACCAATAATATCATCCACATCAAAATCGCCTTTGGTAATTTGTGTTATTACCGGAAGTGTTTTTGTAAGTCCCGGATAAGTAATTTCAAACAATTGGGATGTGCCATTTACAGGAGCAAGAAAATATATTTTCTTACCATCTTCGCTCCATTTATAACTGTCTACATGTATATCATCTCTTGATGCAGTAAGGTTCATTTTAACCGAGCCGTTAGCAACAACGACATCACTTTTATCTGATTCATAACCGTCTCTTTTCATGCTTAACCACGCAAGCTGACCTTGTTTATTAAATGACGGTGATACATCATATCCCATCATTCCTTCGGTAAGGTTAGTTGTTTTTCCTGTTGAAATCTCATAAGCATAAATGTCAGTGTTAGTACTGATCGCATTAGCAGTACCATATTTCTTTTTACAAGAGTAGATGATCTGTTTGCCATCATGGCTCCACATAAAATCATCAACATTGTATGGTTCATCGGGCATTATGTCTGTTGTATCATTTCCTGCCTTGCCGTCTGTGTATGCCGCTAATTTCAGGTGATTGAATTTTCCATCCATCCATTTATCCCAATGGCGGTAATTAAGACTGTCGATTATATATACATTCGATTTCGTTAGTTCAGGATAATAATCTTCGCCCGAAACCTTTTTTACTTTTACTTCCTCAGCTACAAGAATATGTTTTCCATCAGGAGATATATTCTTGTTTTTCAATAGTTCTTCGGGTTTCTCTACTAGTACAGGATCTCCGCCAGTTAAAGGAATTGAGTAGCTTTTAATGTTTGATTTATTTTCAGCAACATCAGGTGTACTAACGTTATATAGTATGTGCTGACCATCTTTTGATATACCTAAGCCGGTAACTCTGCCGAGTTGCCAAAGTAATTCTGGTGTCATCTTATTTTGTGCAAATGTGAAAGTGGTTGATAAAATAGCTGTTATAATAAAGATCGATTTTTTAAGTAGCATACGAGGTGTTTATAAGTCGGCGTTTACGCCAAATGCGAAAAGCTGTTTACTAAGGTAACAAATTTGGGTGTTAAAAGCAGGTTATTTATACTCGCCAAATACTTTTCTTAATTCATCAGAAATTTCACCAAGTGTGCAGTGGTTTTCGACGGCTTCAATTACAAGTGGCATCAGGTTGGTATTGTTAAGTGCCGCATTGTTTAATTGTTGCAGGCATTTCATTACTTTACCATTATCTCGTTTAGCTTTTAGTATTTTTAATTTGTCAGTCTGTATTTGCCTGATGCTATCATCTATTTTGAAGCCGGGTATTGTGTTCTTTTCATCTACGTGAAATTTGTTTAAGCCGACAATTATTTTCTCTGCATTTTCAACTTGTTGCTGATGTATATAAGCGCTATTACTAATTTCATTTTGGATAAAACCTTTTTCGATCGCACTAACACTGCCGCCTAATGCATCTATTTTCTCTATTATTTTCCATGCGGCAGATTCTACTTCATTAGTCAATGTTTCTATAAAATAACTTCCGGCCAATGGATCAACGGTATCAGGTGTACCACTTTCAAAAGCTACTATTTGCTGAATGCGCAATGCTGTTGTAGCTGCATTCTCGCTGGGCAAACTTAATGCTTCATCGTAACCATCTGTGTGCAGACTTTGTGTACCGCCTAATACTGCAGCTAATGTTTGTATGGTTACTCTTGCAATATTATTTAAGGGTTGCTGCGCGGTTAATGTTACGCCGCCAGTTTGTGTATGGAAACGTAGCATCATTGCTTTAGGATCTGTTGCTCCAAGACTTCTCATGATCTTTGCCCACATTCTTCTTGCTGCGCGGAACTTAGCGATCTCTTCAAATAAATTATTTTGAGCGTTGAAGAAAAATGAAAGGCGCGTGCCAAATGTATCAATATTTAATCCTTTATCTAGTGCTGCTTTAACATAGGCTTTGCCGTTACTAAGTGTAAAAGCTATTTCCTGTACGGCTGTGCTTCCCGCTTCACGGATATGATAGCCCGAAATGGATATGGTGTTCCATTTCGGTAATTCTTTTGCGCACCATTCAAAAATATCTGTAATGATACGCATAGACGCTTTTGGCGGATAAATATATGCGCCTCTTGCTTCGTATTCTTTTAAAATATCATTTTGTATGGTGCCGGTAATTTTTGTAAGGTCTGAACCTTGCTTTTTTGCTAAGGCTACATAAAGTGCTAATAAAATAAAGCCTGTGGCATTTATTGTCATTGATATGGAAATATCTTCAAGTGTGATACCTGCGAATAATCTTTCCATGTCTTCCAATGAATCTATTGCTACACCTACTTTTCCTACTTCGCCTTCTGCTAATTCATGATCACTGTCATAACCAATTTGTGTGGGCAGATCGAATGCAACACTTAATCCATTTACGCCCTGCGATAATAAGTAATGATAACGTTTATTGCTTTCTTCTGCTGTGCTGAAACCTGCGTATTGGCGCATTGTCCAGAGTTTTCCGCGATACATATCCGGCTGTATACCTCTTGTAAAAGGAAATTCGCCCGGCAGTTCATTTGATGGAACGGGGTTTGTATAAAGTGGTTTTATTTCTATTCCTGAATCGGTAAATATTTTTTTCATATAAATGAATGATTGTATGATTTTGTCTGAATTGGGATTCGTCGGATTTGTGGATTATCGGATTCTCAAAGATCGTCGCGAATATTTCGCAAATCCTGTTAATCTTTTAATCCGACGAATCCCAATTCAGACAATGGTCCAAGTAAATTTTTACTTCTAAAGTTAGGCAAAAAAGAAACGACCGACGACCGATGATGGATGATCGACAAAAATTCAAAAAAATCTGTCAATTATCTTTCAACGGAGGTCGATCGTCTATTGTCGATCGTCGGCTCTTACAATATTTTTTTAGCCTCGAACTGCAAGGCTTCAAGCACGATATTACTCAGTTCTGCCTGAGGATTAATAGACGCATATTCTAACAGGCGTTTGCTCAACTCTATCGCTTTTTCGTGAGATGGTAAAGTCGCGGCAACCTGGTTAATGATGTAGATATTTTGATCCCTTAAATTACTAATGGCTTTCCACATATCGGCACTCACATATATCTGCTGACTTGTGTTGTAATCATATTCACTGCGTAATGTTTGTATCAATGTTAGTTGTAGTTCTAGTACATTCATATCATTATATGGGGTACGACTTACAATATTTTTAAATGCTGCTCTTTCTGCAAATAGTGTTAGTCGTTCGTATGCCTGTAGGCGTAATTTGATGGTTTCGTTATTTAATCCAAGACGTTCTTTGAATAAATTCTTCATGCTATAGAACTCGAATAATAACCACGTCATGGCACCTAATAAAAGGATGGTTACGGGTACTGCAACATCTTGATAAGTAATTAGTAATAAAGTCATATTTTTTATTTGTAGGCAAAAATACAGTAATCTTTGGCCAATTATTTCCTGCTTTCGAAAAGAGTGGATAAGTATGGTTTTTTAAATAATTGTACCTTTGTATCAAACAATAAATTATGGAAACTGTAGTAAAATCACCGGTAAGCTTTACTCCAAATGCCGTGGCAGAAATAAACAGGTTAATGAGCGAAGAAGGTTTTGATAAAACCCACTTATTAAGAGTAGGAGTGAAGGGTGGCGGCTGTAGCGGTATGACGTACGTTTTAGGCTTTGATGCAAAAACGGAAAAGGATGAAATTTTTATTATAGAAGGCGTTCCATGTATCATGGAAAAATCGCATGGTATTTATTTAATGGGAATGGAAATCGATTGGCAGGGTGGTTTAAATTCAAGAGGTTTTACTTTTAATAACCCTAATGCCAGTAAAACCTGTGGTTGTGGAACGAGTTTTGCGGTATAATTTATCTAAATCATTTTATTTTCTATATAGTTAGTTTTGGTAAAGAAAGGCCCCGTCTTATTGGTAAGCGGGGCTTTTCTGTTGTAACATTAAAATAAATTATTTCTTTCTAACCAATGGAATTTGCAGATTTGTTGGCCTGTTTTCTTCTTTGTCAAAGCCTCGTCCATCTACATTTCTTGCACCCCAAAATAGCATATCATTGAATACATAGATCAGATCGTATTCGGCAAAGATTTGTCCTTCGGCAAGTCCAAATGGCGCAAATGCTTTGCCCAAAATGCTTTGCGTATTATTCACTTCCCATTTATTGAAACCCTTGCTGGCAAGTTGGTTCATAGCGTCAGCAAAACCCTGAATTAATGGTGTTACCTCGTATGCTTCATCTGCTGTAAAATCTACTTTTTGTGCTGCTGCTGCAATTGGGTGTTCTCCCTGCCAAACAATATGGCCTTTAATTCCAATTTTTACTAACGGTACTTTGCCGTAAGCATCGGCGGAATTTATTACCTGAAGTTCAAATTTGTCGCCTGATAGATATTTGAATGTTCGTGTCAAATAAAAAGGTTTCGCGCTGCCGTCAGCATTTTTGATAATGCTTGGACGAATTTCAGAAGCGATGCTTACCCATTCGCCTTGTATAGATTGTTTGATTTGTTCTACTGTCATTGTTTTGGTTTTTAGGATATACCAAAGTTGTTACTTTTGTTCCAATAATGCAAGTAGTTAGTATTAAATTTAGTAGTACATTTTTATAGACCAATGGCAAAGACTAGAAAAAATAAGGAGTTTAATCCCAATAATTGTCCTGTTACACATTGTTTAAACAGGATAGGAGGCAAATGGAAGCCCTTAATCATTTATGGTGTCAGCAAAAAATGCAACCGTTTTAGTTTACTGCACAAAGCAATTCCAGTTATAAGTAAACAAATGCTGGTGAATCAATTAAGAGAATTAGAAGAAGATAAGATTATTGAAAGGACTATATATGCTGAGATCCCTCCACGTGTGGAATACAAAATTACACCTTATGGTGAATCATTGTTGCCAATTTTATATGTTATGCAGGATTGGGGTTTGAAAGATCTAAAAAAATCAAAAAAGTGATTTTGTATTATAATGGCTTCTATTTTTATCAAGGTATCACGTTATATAAAGTTATCAGTGTTATAACTAATCCAATACCTATTCCTAAGCTAAGAAAACAAAATGATTTTGCTATGATATCATATTTGAAATAAAAAGCAATTACCGAACCTGCTACAAGCCATGGAATTCCTTTCCAGGCGGCTATTAGTAATACATCTAGTATTTTAGAAAGTGTTGTTATAAAAACTGTTTCTTTATTTATTTGGCCAGGAAATCCAAGTACGGTAAAAACACTTAGCATAAATCCTGCTGCATGAAGAGATAAAAATAATAAGGTGCTTGTTTTGAATAGATTGTTCATTGTTGGTTTTATTTTGAAACTAAATGCGATTGTTATCTGCCTGCCAATTACGAATTTCTTTTTTTATTTCCTTAGCTGTTAAACTATTTTTCAGCGCGCGTTCAAGTAGATCAACGAATTCCGTATCATCAGCAAAACGTAATGCTGCAATTTGCGAAAAAGATAGTTGTTGTTCGATCAAGTTAGATCGTTTACCGAAGATCTCAAAATATCGAAGCTTAAACTCCAGTCTTACAATTCTATTCTGATTTCCTAAGGCATAATGTTGCCTTAGCATTATTGCAAGATAAAGAATACAAAATATTATAATAGTGAATAGGCTCCAATCTAATGAATGTATTTGATCAGTGCAGGCCTTTCTTATTCCGACTATAATCAATATTGTTAGAAGAGGCAGTAATATAAAATGATGTGGAATGTAGTATCGTTTGTAATTTGAATAGTTCTGTTGTTTCATAAATTGAAAGTATTAATATTTCATCAAAAAGCCCCGCTAATCAGCAGGGCTCTTCGTTTTTTCAGTATAGCTAGTATTTTTATTTATCTGCTGTTTTCTTTTCTGAACTTAAAATTTCAGCTTCACCTAATGGTTTGTCTTTTGCAAAGTCAACCAATATTGGTGCTGCAACAAAGATAGAAGAATAAGTACCTGTTATAACACCTATTAGCATTGCAAAAGCAAAACCTCTTGTTACTTCGCCACCGAATATAAATAAGATCAATAGCGTTAAGAATACAGTTAATGACGTCATGATCGTACGACTTAACGTATCATTGATCGCGCGGTTAATGATGCTTCCTTTATCACTTGCTTTAGAACCTTTACTGTATTCACGAATACGGTCAAATACAATTACCGTATCATTCATACTAAAACCAATTACCGTTAGTATCGCAGCAATAAAGTGCTGATCGATTTCTAATGGGAAAGGAACGATGTTTTTAAAGAATGAAAATACTGCTAAAGTTACCAATACATCATGCAATAAGGATACGATAGTTCCCAAAGAATACCTCCAATCGCGGAAGCGAATAAAGATGTAAAAGAAAATTATTAAGATGGCAAAGATGGTAGCTTTAATGGCGCCATTCTTTAGATCTTCAGAGATCGTTGGTTGTACCGTTTGTGAACTTTGAATATTGTTTTTAGCAAAGTCGTTATAGCTAACGCCAGGTAAAGCTTTACTCAAACCTTTGTATAAAGCTGTTTGTACAGCACTATCCGCATTATCAACACCTTTCATATAAGATGTAGTGATGTTCAAATGTTTGTTATCACCTACAGTTTTAATTACAGGATAATCTCCACCCAAAGCATCTTTCAAGTCATCTCGAACATCATCATTGTTTACAGGAGCTGCAAACTGAATAGTATAACTACGACCACCTTTAAATTCAACACCTTGATGGAAACCATTAAAGTAAGATGCGATACCCATGATTACTACCAATACAGAAATACCATAAGTTACTTTTCTGTATTCAATGAATTTAAAGCTTGCGTGTTTGAATATCTTTTTAGATACACCCGTGAAATAATTAAAGTGACGGTTTTTGTTTGTCCAGAAATCAGTGATCAATCTCGATACCAAAATTCCACAGAACAATGATAAAGTGATACCCAGCATCTGCGTAGTAGCAAATCCTAATACCGGACCAAGTCCAAATATAAATAACATCGCAGCCGTCAAGAAGGTGGTAACGTGCGCATCAATAACCGGAGCCATAGAGCGTTTGTAACCATCAGCAACAGCCTGGTGATAATTTTTTCCTTTAACTAATTCTTCTTTTATTCTTTCAAAAATAATTACGTTCGTATCTACCGCCATACCGATGGTCAATACCAAACCTGCTATACCCGCAGCCGTTAGTGTAAATCCTAATGCGGTTAATACACCCACCGTAAATAAGATGTTCAATATTAAAGAGATGTTGGCAACCCAACCACCAGTGTTATAATAAAGAAGCATTAAAGCAAAAATCACAATAAATGCAATGAAGAAAGATTTCATACCGCCTTTAACAGATTCAGCACCAAGTGTTGGCCCAATGACTTGTTCTGCAACAATTTTAGCCGGCGCATCTAGTTTACCAGACTTTAA
Source organism: Ferruginibacter sp. (assembly GCA_035486495.1). Classification (GTDB taxonomy): domain Bacteria; phylum Bacteroidota; class Bacteroidia; order Chitinophagales; family Chitinophagaceae; genus Ferruginibacter. Next base: position 20,322 of record DATHNB010000286.1, read on the forward strand.
TGTGTTTGCAAGATCCTGTGCTTCTTCAATTGTAAAGTTTCCAGATATTTCTGAGCGTCCGCCTTCAATTGGTCCGTTAACATTTGGTGCAGAATAAACAATATCATCTAATACAACAGCAATTGCTCTGTCTGTATTATCAGTTGTCATTTTGGCCCAAATTTTAGAACCATTATTTGTCATCGTCATTTCGATAGAAGGACGGCCCCTGTCATCAGTACCTTGTGATGCATCTTCAACACCATCACCTTCTAGTTTAGCTTTATCACTTCCTGGTATAGTTTTAATGGCATACAAAGGATAATAACGCTGACCTGTTTTTTCAACTTTTTCTTCTACACCTAATAAAAATTTACAGTTAGTAGGAAGTGCATTTTTTACAACATCCAGACTCATATAATAATTATAAGTACCGGTATCTTTTAAAGCAATACTACCAATAGCAGGAGAGTAAACAGGTCGGCCTGTTTTAGGATCCTGTTGAGGATTGATAGGATTGATTATTTTGTAAAAAGCATTTTTATTAGCATTTATTTTAACCGAATCTGCTACGTTCTTTTTAGCTGTATCATTGGCAACACCACTTAAATAAGCAGCTAAGCCTTTATCTACATTATCAAGGGATGTAGATAATTCACCAATATTATACACTTCCCAAAACTGAAGGTTAGCTGCAGATTGTAAATATTTTCTAACTCTTTCTCTGTCTGTAACACCAGCCAATTCTATATTGATAATACCTTTCGCTTCATCTAAATTAATATTAGGTTGAGCTACTCCAAACTTATCGATACGTTTTAATAATATTTTGTAGGTCTGCTTAATAGCATCTTTAGATATAGCTCTGATCTTATCAACCACAGCATCATCATTATCTGTTGATTTAACATCTTTTTCATCTTTGTTCGATGGACGGGTAAACAATAGTGCCAAATTTTGTCCGGGATTTTGCTGATTATAAGCATTGCGGAATAATGTAATGTAATCCACATCGCTGCCAATTTTTTTCTCATCAGCAGTTTGTATTGCTTTTAATAAAGCAGGGTCTTTAGGATTATTACTAAGTGATTTTAATAAGCCATTAAGACTTACATCCATCGTAACACTAATACCACCTTGAAGATCCAAACCTAAGTTTAGCTCATTCTCTTTGCATTTTTGGTAAGTAGTTCCAGCGATCGGATAAATTGCCTTATCTCTTGTGCTATCAAGAATGTGCTGTGTCCTGGTTTTTACCAGCGCAACTTTATCATCTCCCGTCGCATCGGGGTACTGCGACTTAACATATTTTTCAGCTTGTAAATTCACTTTGGTTTCATAACTGCGTACAACCCATGTGTACGAAAGTTCCCAAATAGAGATAAGTGTTAATGCGATCGCAAAAAACCAAACCAAACCTTTCAGTTTCATATATATATTCTTTTAGTAGGTATTATGTTATTTTTCAAGGGCTGCAAAGATAGGGGAAAAAGCATTTTAGTTATAAGTTCTTAGTTTTTAGTCAAAATAGGTTTTTATATAGTTTTTGAGCCCGGCTTTAGTAAATCTATTTAGCTTCATTGGCGTCGCACATTTCATCATTTTATTTACTATTAAGCATGTTTCAATTTCTCAATCACCAAATCTCTTAATCAAAATCACAATTCAGAAAATATTAATTCATAAATTTGCACGCTAAAAACATTTTTTACAAAAAAACAAATAAGTGTCTAACAATCCTTTATTAGCCGACAGAATCAATGCACTGGAAGAAAGTGCAACCCTTGCGATGAGCAAAAAAAGCCGTGAAATAGCGGCTCAGGGCCATGATGTAATTAATTTAAGTGTAGGAGAGCCTGATTTTAAAACACCTAAACACATTTGCGATGCAGCTAAAAAAGCGATTGATGATGGGTTTCATGCGTACACACCGGTTTCAGGTATTCCTGAATTACGTTCTGTTATTGCAGAAAA
>DATHNB010000287.1:0-11858 GCA_035486495.1 Ferruginibacter sp.
TTCTCCTACAAATAAGTGAAAATTAAAAATATTGGCTTAAAAAACTTTAGATCTTTTGAAGACTCTTTAATTGAGTTCGAAGATTTTTACACTGCAATATGTGGTAAGAATAATTCAGGTAAGTCCAATGTTATTCGTGCGATTCTAAATGTTCTTGAGAGACAAGTAGGGCCTAGAAATCGTATTAATTATCATTCGGATTTTCCTATTTGGAAGTCTAAGTCAAGTAAAGAAAATATTTCAGTATCAGTTAAGATTCAATTAGATAAAATTGCAGATATCGGCCTCATTAAATTTTTGAATGTTTTCTTACAAGATTCAAAAGAAGAAATTCAAGAAGTTGAAATAAAAGATATTGTTCTTATAATTAAAATAACTGTAAGTTCTAATCCTAAAGAAAATTCAACAGAGATAATAGTTGATGATAAAACCGTAAATGATATTTATAAAGTGGGAGAAATTTTGAGGCGTATTCATTTTGCCAATGTAGTAGTTTTTCATAATTCTACTCAGCTTAAAAGTACCTCATATAGACGTTCCCAACATGGACAATTGGATAATTTGACATTAAAAACTAAAGAGTCAATTGAAAATAAAGTAACACAGATTAATAAAGAACTTTCAAAAGCTATTCAAAAGCATAAATCAGAATTGCAAGAGTTAATAGGGCGCCTTCAAGATAAATATCAAGTAGGATTAACGTTTACCGGTTTTGATATGGATTATGAAAGTATTCCTTATGAAATATCACTAGGTGAAAATAATTTCGAATTGCCATTGGAAGATTGGGGTAGTGGAACAAAGAATAGGACTTTAATTTTGAGTAGCATTTTTAATGCTAAAAATTTGATTAAACAGGATAATGAATCAAATAAGATAACACCTATTGTAATTATTGAGGAACCTGAATCATTTCTTCATCCATCAGCTCAATCTGAATTTGGAAGAATATTGCAAGATTTAAGTAAAGAGTTAGAAATACAAGTAATTGCAACCACTCATAGCCCATATTTACTTAGTCATCATAATCCTAAATCAAATATATTGGTTAGAAGAAATGTTCATCGTAATAAAACAAAAGAGTCAATGATTGAGGATGTTCAAGATCAAAATTGGCGAGAGCCTTTTGAACTTGCATTAGGAATGGTTGGGCCAGAATTTGAAAGTCTTAAGGATGCATTTTTCAGTAAAGAAAATAATATAATTTTATTAGAAGGTTTAATTGATGTTGAATATTTTAATCTTTTAAGAGATAAAAGACATGGTGAGAACAGACTTAAATTTGATGGCGAACTATATCCTTATGGGGGATATGGTTTTTTAAATAATCCTGTCCTACTAAAATTTATAAAAGAAAGATTTAATAAATTAATTGTTACACTAGACCTTGATGCAGTATCTAATATCAAGGCGAATTTTGACAAAGCTGGTTATTGCAAGGAGGATGATTATTTTTTAATTGGCATCGATAAGCCAGGATATAGATGTGTAGAGGGGTTATTACCTGATTTTGTTAAAAGTAAAGTTAATGCAGATAATTCAGAATTATTATTTGCTCTTCAATCAGAAGATAAAGATGAAAGAAAGACTGCAAAAGATAAGTTGAAAGCTTTATATTTAATAGAGTTTAAGAAGGATATAAAATTTGATGCTTCTTATTTCGGAGAATTTTATAAGCTTGCAAATAAAATGAATAAAAAGATTATTAATTGCAACACACCAGCGTAAGTGTTCTATCATAATTTACTTCTTCTCCGCCGGCGTAGGTGTTCCATTATAATTTCGCAAGTCTGTGTCAGCCCCAGCACACGCCGCCGTCTGGTCTCCGACCAACGGCCAACTTAAATAATGCCATTCGTTATATACGCAAGCAGTGAGATATCAAAGCCGTTGGTCGGAGACCAGACGGCGGCCTTCTAATTCGACAGATATCGTTACGGCAATATGCATAAGCTGATACGTTAATTCTCCGCCGGCGTAGGTGTTCCATTATAATTCCGCAAGCCAGCATCAATCCCCGCACACGCCGCCGTCTGGTCTCCGACCAACGGCCAACTTAAATAATGCCATGGCGTTATATTCACAAGCGGTAAGATATCAAAGCCGTTGGTCGGAGACCAGACGGCGGCCTTCTAATACGATAGATCTCGTTAACGGCAAAGATAAATAAGCTGGTGAGTTAATTCTTACATTAGCATAATGAAAACGTACCCAATCCACTCACCACATTTTTTCACAGCTACTATTTTTGAATGGAAGTATCTGTTAGCAAGCGATAAACATAAGAATATAATTATAGATAGCCTTAAGTTTTTAGTTGATGATAAAAGAATAATACTAAATGCTTTTGTTATTATGAATAATCATATTCATTTAATATGGCAGCCAACATTTGATTATACTCCATCAGATATCCAGGCTTCTTTTATGAAATATACAGCACAACAATTAAAACGACATTTAATCGCTAATGATAAAGAATTGCTAGAATCTTTTAAAGTAAATAAATACGATAGAAATTATCAGATATGGAAACGAGAGTCTTTAAGTATAGAACTTGTTACGCCTGCCGTCTTCAATCAGAAATTAGAATACATACATTCTAATCCTGTTAGGGCTGGGTTATGTATAAATCCAGAAGAATATTATTATTCATCGGCGAAATTTTACTATGATGGAATAGATAATTTTGGAATGTTAACACATCTTTCCGGGAATTAGTGTAAAATAGTTTGCCGTTGGTCGGAGACCAGACGGCGGCGTATGCGAAATCTAATTTCATCCATTTTAAAATAATTTGTTTTCTAAAACGTCTTCTGAGAAAGGTATGCAGTAAGGGTAAGGTATAGTGCCGTATTTATTTTTATAGTTATTTAATAAATGAACGATCATTTACTTATCTTTGCCCTATCAATCTAAAAAAATGAGAAAAAGAGATGATGTAAAAACTGAATTAGTAAAAGAACAAGCTATAAAAATGCTTGTAGAAACAGGCTTTGATGGTTTCAGTATGCAAAAGCTGGCAAAGGTTTGCAATATTTCGGTTGCAACGCTTTACATCTATTACCAACACAAAGAAGATCTGATATCGAAAATAGGAATGGAAGAAAGCAACAAAATGTTTGCTGCCACATTAAAAAACTTTTCTCCAGATCTATCTTTTGCCGACGGATTAAAATTGCAATGGGAAAACAGGGCGAAATTTTCTTTACAGAATGATCTTTCAGCCAGGTTAATTGAAATGCTTTGGAATTCGCCGTATGCTGAAAATATTTTTGAAAATAGCGACAACCAAATAAAAGATATGTTAGGTAAGCATTTAAAAAATGCTGTCGCAAACAAACAATTAATTCCTATTAAATCTTTTTTCATTTTTTGGAGTTTGGCTTATGGGCCGCTGTATGCATTAATTCGTTTTCATCAGGAAAACAAAACAGCCTTTGGCAAGAATTTTAAATTCAATAATCAGGTAATGCATCAAACTTTAGAAATCGTATTAAAGGGATTAACTCCGTAATGGACTAATCAACAACAACAAATGAATAATCAAAACAAACTATTAAATGAATTTAAAAAATAAAAAAACAAGTCTCTGGATCATTGTAGGGATCACCGTACTAAATGCTATCGGCATGACGATAGTGTTCCCGCTTTTCCCATTTCTTTTAGGTAAATATGTTCCTGATGCACAAGTAGCAGCTGTTATGAGTGCATTGGTATCTGTGTTTGCTGTCTGTACATTTTTAGCCGCGCCGGTCTTTGGCGCACTCAGCGACCGGTATGGCCGTAAACCAATTTTACTGATCAGCTTACTCGGTTCAGTGATAGGGTATTTGCTACTCGGCATCGGCGGCGCACTTTGGATACTCTTTCTCGGAAGAATAATCGATGGGCTCACTGCAGGAAATCAAAGTGCGTTGTTTGCTTATATAACAGACAGTACAGAGCCGCATGAAAGAGGTAAATGGTTTGGCTACCTCGGCGGTGCTATTGGCCTTGGGTTTATGATCGGGCCTGCTATTGGCGGTGTGCTGGGGTCTATTTCTATTACCTTGCCTTTCTTTGTTACAGCAGGTATTACGTTGGTAACAATGCTCCTCATCGCATTGCTTGTGCCGGAGTCACTTCCCGTAGAAAAGCGTACTACGCATTTAACGATGAAAAGCTTGAATACCTTTTCTCATTTCAACGAAGTTTTTTCCTGGAAAGAAGCGCGGGCTTTAATCATTATGGGCGCCTTCTTTTATATAGGGCTTGGTATATGGCAGTTCAACGCCAGTATCTTTTTGAAAGATGTATTTAAGTGGGGACCTAAATTTATAGGCGCCATGTTCGTAGGGATCGGGATCTGTGATATTTTATCCCGCGTGATCTTACTACCATGGTTGCTTAAAATATCAAATGAACGAACGGTCGGCATCATTGGCCTGTGTGGACTCATTGCAGGACTTAGCCTCTTGTTTGCAAGTGCCTACTATCAATCTATATTTTTTATTATAGGCGCTGTTGCCTGCATTGTATTGGGCGAAGGTTTATTCGATCCTTCCTATAATGCAAGACTCTCTTTGTCTGTTGACGACAGCAAACAAGGTTTGCTTCAGGGAACCAATCAAAGTCTGCAAGCTTTGTATCGTGTAATTGTTCCTCTCGGAGCTGCTGCTATTTATACGTATAGCCATGGTGCTGTTTTTGGCATTGGTGCATTATTGATGGCTTTCGGATTGGTGCTGTTTGTGAAATTAAAAACTAGATAAATAAAGATAATACTTTCTCCTCTTGTCATTCTGAGCGTAAGCGAAGAATCTAATCGTTCAATAATCATTCTGCTGGTTAAGAATTAGATGCTTCGTTCCTCAGCATGACAAAAAACATTCTCCACTAGCGCAGATATGCAGGGCAAGGATGAAGCGTGGTGTATCTGTGCTGTAATTTCTATGCTTAGCACAGATACACCACACTCAAACCTACGCCGCATATCTGCGCTAGTGAGGTAATGAACGCAACGTCCTCTTCGAGAGACGTTGCTATGAAAAAGAAAAATACTTTATTTCTTCGCTAACAAATTATTTACTTTGTCCAAAACCATATGTATATCAAATGGTTTTTCGATAATATCGTCCGCTTTGCACTCTTTGTGATTAGCAAGTAATTTAGGATTAGCTGATATCAGGATGATGAATATATGGGGATGCTTTTCTTTAACTTCCATACAAATATCTTTTCCGCTTTCTCCACCTAACATCACATCTAACAAAATAAGATCAGGAACAAAAGATAGCAAGAGCGTATTTAACTCCATAGAAGAGCCAGCGCTTCTTGCTTCAAAATTATTTAGTTCAAGCAGGGTTTTAAAAAGTTCCTGCAGATCTGGATAATCGTCAACGATTATTATTTTATCCATTAGTATGTTGTTTCAAAAGGTTGAGATAGACCGTAATTCCCGGGTAAAAGTATTATTTTAAGTATTTGTTGTTGTTGTCTTATGACCCTATTTTAAAATATTGTGTAGTGTTAAAGCCCTACTAAATAGGGTTTTAGGTCAACCCTTACTAATGTGGCTCTAATTACATTTGTCTCTATTTAGTACTCACTGTGTTAATTCTTTAATATCCATTCGATTAGGACTACCTTTTGATTAAAGAAGAGCAGGTAAAACCAAAACAGGCTTATGGACGAATCTGCATTATTAAAAGAGTTGGGTGTTAGGATCCGGATGATTCGTCTTAGTAAAGACATGACACAATATCAATTGGCCATCAATTGTAATTTTGAAAAATCCAGTATGTCTAAAATTGAATCCGGACAAACTAATTTAACCTACATCACATTGCATCGTATAAGTAAAGGATTGGATGTACACGTCAGGGAACTATTGCCTGTTAAACAATAATTTTGATCTCCGTCCCAAACTTCTAGTACTTTTCAAAAATAATTTGCGTAATTCAAAAGTTACCTATACATTTGAGTAACTTAAAAGTTACATATTATGCAAAAGACAATCGAACAGCAATTCTTTTTTCCTCATTCACCGGAAGTGGTGTGGGAATATTTAACCAAGTCGGAGTTATTACAACAATGGCTGATGCCTAACAATTTCAAGCCTGTTTTAGGATATGATTTTGAATTTACCACAAAGCCAATACCCAGTCTGGATCTTGATGGTATCATGTATTGTAAAGTGTTGGAGATCGTTCCTTTTAAAAAGCTTACATATACATGGAAAGCGGGATCAGGTAAAGGTGATATCTCATTAGACACTATTGTAGAGTGGATATTAATTGTTAAAGATAATGGCACAGAACTTCAATTAAAACATAGCGGCTTTAAAGAAATAGAAAACTTTAATATCTACAACGGTATGACAAGTGGCTGGATGCAAAATATCCAGAAGATTGCTAATCTTCTAAATGCTTCACATGGCACAACAAACGCTTGATGCATTTCAGGTAATTGCAGATCCTAGCAGAAGGGAGATGCTTCACTTATTGTCGAAGAAAAGTCTGACGATAAATTCACTGGCAGAGAATTTTGATATGAGTAGGCCCGCAGTGTCGAAGCATATAAAAATATTGAACGTTGCCGGCTTTATAACTATCCAGGATATTGGCAGAGAAAGGCATTGCATACTTAAACAAGATGGCTTTAATGAACTGCAGGAGTGGATCAACTTCTTTGATAAATTCTGGCTAACCAAACTTAAAAAACTGGAGATATTATTACAACAAAAATCAGTCAAATAATAAATCATTTTTTATGATAAACGAAACAAAGAAAGTACTGACAACACAAGAAGTTGCAGCAAGATTTAATGAGCTTGCCCAACAAGAAAAGTGGTTTGAGATTCAGGAAGAATTTTTTGCAGAAGATGTAAAAAGTATTGATCCTGTAAATTCACCCTACATGGGCTATGCAGAAGGCAAAACTGCTGTTCGTAAAAAAGGTGAGGATTTTGTAAAAAAAATAGAGGCATTTCATGGAGCATTCACAACACAGCCGGTTGTAGGAGGTAATCATTTTTCTGTAGGTCGTAGCATGGATATCACCGTGCAAGGTTTTGGAAGAATAAAAATGGATGAGATAATGTTGTATGAAGTAAAAGATGGACAGATTATATTGGAGCAATTTTTCTATTAGTAATTTTCGTTTAATAGTGGGCTGCCTTGTCATACTAAGCGGAACGAAGAATCTTATTGTTAAATAATTATTATGCTGGCCAGAAATAAGATGCTTCGTTCCGCTCAGTATGACAAAAGTCGAAGTCTTTACTCCGTCGGATATAGAATTGGGTAGTTGATTTTTTTCGTAATTTCAATATCTTAAAATTAAAAACTACTAACATGAACTTATCAAACAATAAAATCCTGATAACAGGCGGAGCAAGTGGCATTGGTTTAGGATTAACCGAAAGATTTATCAAAGAAAAAAATACCGTAATTATTTGTGGGAGGCGAGAATCAGTTTTGAAAGAAGCTGCATCTAAATTTCCATCTGTAATTACAAAGGTTTGTGATCTGTCTGTTGAAGCAGAGCGCGTAGCATTGTTTGATTGGGTATCAGCAAATCATCCTGATCTGAATGTGTTGGTAAATAATGCGGGTATTCAAAACTGGATAAACATTTCTGACAATGACTTTTACAAAAAAGCGGATGATGAAATTACAACGAACGTTGTAGCACCTGTTCATTTAACAACACTGTTTACAAAACTAAAATCATTAAATACTATTATTAATGTTACATCAGGGTTAGCATTTATTCCATTATCAAAAGTTCCTGTTTATTGTGCTACAAAAGCTTTTATGCGTTCGTTCACGCTTTCTTTACGGTACATGCTGAAAGGAACTAATGTTGAAGTAATAGAAATGATACCACCGGCATTGAATACAGACCTTGGCGCTCCAGGCATACACGATGGGCATCCGGCTGTTAGTGATTTTGTTGAATCCGTATTTCAACAAATGAAAGAGGGAAAAACAGAACTAACATTTGGAACAAGCGAAGCAAGAGCAAATGCAAATAATGAAGTGATAGCCGACTATTTTAATAAAATGAATCCATAACTTTTATAATGCGTATATCATTTATTCTAAGTCTAAGTCTTTTTTTATTCCATAATTCTTTTGGACAATGGGCCATTGTTAGAGACAAAGATGGCTTTGTAAATACGAGAGAAAGGCCAAATGCTCAATCTAAAATAATTGACACATTATCCTCGGGGAAAATTGTATTTATAGATTCTGATCCCGAAGGAGAATGGTACCATATTAATGATGATGGCCAGGATTATAAAGATGGATATATTCATAAATCACGGCTACAACTTGTTGATAATTTTACAAAATTTAAAATCGTAAAAAGAAGTGATACATTACTTCAGTTAAAATTAGATAGTACTCTCCTGACAATAAAAGTTGGTAAATTTCATAAGAGGCAACATATTCTAAAATATGAATATAAAGATGGGAAAAAATACCTGGCATCAATAGATAGCAGTAATAGTTATCCGGGAGTTATTGATGAGTTACCTGTTAATGAATATAAATCTATGACTATTAAAGCAGGTAATAAAGAGTATCGGTTAGATAAAAAATATTGGTGCAGTCTATATGAGCCTGATCTAAGAAGAACATCAGTGTATTGTGATAAAACTACTAACGTAATATATTTGGAAGCAGAAAATAGTGATGGTGTTGGTGGTTATTCTTTATTTTTAATAATTTCAAATGGTCAGATAACCTATCAGAATATCTGGGCACCATAAAATATGAATGCATCTGATACTTTTACTTTTTCTGCACAAATAGAGATTATTGACATCAATCCTTATGTGTTGCTTCCTGCTTCAGTGCTTGATGACATATTTCGGCAGGCCAATAAAAACAAGGGGTCAATTCCGATCAAAGGAATGATCAATCAACATCTTTTTATACAAACGCTTGTAAAGTTTCGTGGAGAGTGGAGGCTTTATCTAAATACACCAATGCGAATAGGCTCCAATACAAAGGTAGGAGATACTGCAATTTTTACTATCGCTTTTGATCCGGATATAAGAGAGATCATAATGAATCCTAAATTAAAAAAGGCATTGAAAGAGAATGTAGCAGCAAAAAACGTTTTTAATTCTTTGAGACCTTCGTTACAAAAAGAAATAGTACGCTATATTAGTTTTTTAAAAACGGAAGAAAGTATTGACAGGAACGTTACAAATGCCATTCAATTTTTATTAGGCAAAAAAAGATTTATTGGCAGGGATAAGCCACAAGGTAAATAAGGTAATTGTTTTTTTTCTTACACGAACTAAGGCAAATATATTAATGCCCCAACGATATTGAAAATCCTACGTTAATCTGCGGCAATGCAATATATCTATTGTTTAAGGGAAGATTTAAAGTATTTGACCTTAACAATAATTTTGCTTCTCTGTTATGTAGATGTGCTTTATGGAAAAAATAAATACTGGTTAAACAAATACCTCCACCAACTGCTGCTATTATTGCTCCAGTAGATATTTCACCAGAAACATTACTTGTAGTACCATCTGTAGTGCCCCGTTTATCCAAACTACCAAATGTTGCAATAAACATTGTTAAAAGTCCTCCCGCGACTAATCCGCCACCTCCTGATAAACATACAATGCCTGTTATTCTTTCGCATTTTGCTTTAACCCTTAATGTGTGATAATCAGGCTCTGTTATATGCAGATTTTTGGTTGTGTCTACTTGAGCATAACAATGACTTGCAAGCATAATTAGCAAAAGAATAAGAGCGGATTTCATCATGATATTTTTTTACTATATATACTGCTAAAATATACCAAAGGTTGGGTCTATCTTTGAGTTAGAGGAAAGTTTTTTTGACCTCCATGTTTAACAGATATATAGATCGGGACACGAACCAGGGCCGGGCACATAAATTATGTATTAATTGTAATAATTAATTTTCGTACATTAGTACAGCCAAATACTACTCAATACTAACGAAACATTTCCTTCCAGGAGATGTTGCTTGAAAACGAAATCACTAAAACTACATACTATGAACTGGAGTTTAATTTTAAAATTATCGCTCTTTGGTTTGGCAATGGCTTTTGCTACCGTTTATTTTATTCCGTCGAATGTTGAACCATTTTGCTGGTTAGCGATCCTTATTATTAGTGCTTACATCATCGCGAAAAATTGTTCATCGGATTATTTTTTGACCGGCTTACTGGTAAGTCTGGTTAATTGTGTTTGGATAACAGCAATACATATTCTGTTGTTCAAAACATATATGCCTAATCATCCGATGGAAGCAGCTAACATGGCTAAATGCCCGATGGGAAATCATCCAAGAAGAATGATGTTGGTGGTAGGTCCAATAGTAGGTGTGATATCAGGATTGGTTTTAGGACTATTTTCTTTTATCGCTTCTAAGTTTATTAAGAAGTCGGTAGTATAAATTTTCGGATAATAGATTGTAAAATGACCAGCCTTTCACTGGTCATTTTTTATTCTTTCCCTGCAAAGAAGCTAAGTATATTGCTAACTTTTTCTTCATCCGTTGATTCAACAATGTATAAAAAATCGCCATTTAAGTTCCATTTAGCTGTTGGCAGAACGGGCAGTGAGTTTGCTTTGGCAATTGCAAGTCCGTCTTCATACGAATCGCATAACAATGCGGTGATGGTTACGGGTATATCACTGGCAGATCTGAATTTATATCCTCCTTCAATTCGATCAGATAAATGCCAGCTTTGCCAGTCGAACGGAATCTCGATCAAATGCTCTTCAACATTGTTCAGGAAATATTCCATTCGTTTTGCATTTGAATGATCAATATCAAGATTGATATTATTTTTCATGGTATTCTAATTTTCTAAGTTTTAGTATACTTCGATAAATTTACCAATAATACGCCGGATAAAATAATTATCAACGCGGCAACCTGTGTTCCACCAATCATTTCATTATTTAATAACAATCCTAAGATCATTGCTACAACAGGGTTTACATAAGCATAAGTTCCAACAATAGCTGGTGGACGAACTTTCAACAACCATATATAAGCGATATAACCGATCAGCGATCCAAAAGTAATGAGGTATAATACGGCATAGATAGAACTCACGCTTACATTGCTCCATACAAAATGAGATGCTTCGCCGGTAATACAACTTGTAATAATTCCCGCAAGGCCGGCCGCCATCATCTGTATGCTTGCCAGCATAATTGTACTTCCTTTGGCACCTGAATATTTTGAATACAATGATCCTGCGGCCCATAAAAATCCACCTATCAATACAACTGCAACTGCTATCAGTTGCGCTTTATGATGCAAATTGAAACTGGCTTTGCCATTGAATAATAATATGATCCCTCCAAAACCAACTAACAAACCAAGGATCGTAAACTTGTCAGAAAAATTATGTTTCCAATTGCGCTTATCCAACAATACAAACCAAAAAGGAACGCTGGCAACTATTACAGCGGCCAGTCCTGATGGAATATATTGTTCACCCCAGATCAATGCGGTTGTGCCACCATATAACATCAATGTTCCGGCAACGGCACTTTTTACAAAAGAAATTTTATCGGGTGTTTTTCCACCTGTAAGCAAGCACCAGATGTATAATATAAACCCTGCTAAAAAGAAACGCGAACCCGCCATTAAAAATGGAGGAATAGTTTTGATGGCTAATGCAATGCCGACATAGGTAGATCCCCATAAAATATAAACTGCAGCAAATGCTACTGCTACAAGGGCTTTTGATGGTTCTTTATGATCAGGGGTATCTTTCAAAATAGCAATGAGGTATTTTTTTTATATTTGTTATGATAGCAATATCCGTAAAAAATCTGAGGGTATGTGCTAAAATCAAA
>DATHNB010000288.1:0-3338 GCA_035486495.1 Ferruginibacter sp.
ACCGGTTCTCTTATTTAGATAAAAGCCACATAATTAGCCGTTTATTGCTAACCATTGTATAACCGGTCCCTCTGGCGAGTGTTCGAATTGGCAATATTTTGCCGTGATCTGTAGTATTGTTATTTAATTGAATAGTTATTAAAGCATTACCCAAACTATCCAGCACTGGCTTGGTTATTACCGTTGCAATTAGACTACCAAAATCCTCTTTTGGATAATTATTTATATTTATTTGTAATGACTGGCCCGGATAAATTTTAGTTATAGCTGTTCCAGGAAAAGTACCCTTTACTGCATATTCCTGATTTGATGGATCAATATTTATTATCGTGCTATCCCGATCAATTAAGATATTCCTAGATAAAAGCTGCGTAACGGTCGCATATCCTGCTATCGGAGCCATTACTGTACACAAATTATTTCCATTTCTATATCTTAAAAGACGTTCTCCCTGCTTCACAAAAACTCCATCGTTAATCAACACAGTATCAATCATGGTATTAAAAGGAACTGAGATCCCGACTTCTTTTTTTAGTGGCATTATCTCAATGTTACCAACTATCATTTCGGGGCGCCTAATGAATATCGAGCCCGTCATCACAATGATTATTATTAAAAGCAACAATAAATTACCCCAACGTAAGATCCATTTAGGTGGTATTCCCAAAATATCTTTTACCTCGTTATTAGTAAGATTTATATCGTTCTCTATTTTTTCCATTAGCTTCCTAACTCTAATTGATTTTTTACTAAATTGAAATAAGAGTTACGCAGTAAAACAAGATCTTCATGAGATCCTTCTTCAATGATCTCGCCATGTTCCATCACAATTATTTTATCAGCATCTTTAACTGTACTTAACCTGTGTGCAATTACAATAACTGTTTTCCCCTTGAAAAATTTATTTAAGTTTTCAATAATAATGCGCTCATTCTTTGCGTCTAATGCGCTCGTTGCTTCATCAAATAATAATATGTCAGGATTTTTATATACAGCACGGGCAATTAATATCCGTTGCTTTTGTCCTGCACTTAGTCCCATACCGTTTTGTCCGATCTTGGTATTATAACCCAATGGCAGTTCCGAAATAAACTCATGTATGTTGGCTATTTTGCTGGCATTCAGCAAAGCTTCTTTATTAATTATCTCCTCACCTATTCCAATATTATAAGCAACTGTATCATTAAAAATATAGCCATCCTGCATTACTGCACCACACTTTTTGCGCCACATTGTATGAGCGATATCTGATATTGAATCATCAGCGATGGAGATTTCACCGGTTGATGGTTCATAAAACTTCAATAACAATTTCATTAAAGTTGTTTTGCCACTTCCGCTTGATCCTACAATAGCGGTAACTTTTTTATGGGGTATCACTAAATTAATATTATCAATAGTTGGTTTCAGACCTACGTTGCCTGTATAACTAAAAGAAACATCTTTTAAACTAATATCGCCATCAATTATTTCAGTTATTTTTTTGTCGTGTATATTTTCTTCATCGGGTTTATTATGTATCTCGTTGATACGGGCTATGCTTAAACGTGCATTTTGCCATAACTCCGTAAACTCCACCAGTTGCAGTATTGGAGCATTTAGTTGCCCGATGATATAAGAAACAGATAACATCACACCCAACGATATCTGCCCCTGTATTACCAATTTAGCCGCTAAAAAAGAAACAATAATATTCTTTAGCTCATTGATCAACGACGCACCACTGGTTTGCATTTGTTTTATGCGTAAACTTTTTAAATTTATTTTAAACAGCTTTGCCTGAAGGTCTTCCCATTGCCATCTCTTTTTTGTACTGGCATTATGCAGTTTTATTTCCTGCATGCCATAGATCAACTCGAGATTTTTTTCCTGGTTTTGCGATAATTGATCAAAACGTTTATAATCAAGCAAGGCGTTTTGTTTCATAAATAAAAACACCCATACGAAATATAAAATACTGCCCACCGCAAACACAATAAAGATTAACGGATTATAAATAAATAGTACAACACTAAATACTAAAATATTAATAAAAGAAAAAGCAACATTTACGGTTCCTGATGTAAGAAAAGTTTCTACTCGTTGGTGATCTTGTATGCGTTGTAAAATATCACCTGTCATCTTTACATCAAAAAAGCCTAAAGGCAACTTCATTAATTTTATAAAAAAATCTGAAAGAAGATTGATATTGATACGTGTGCTTAGATGCATCAGTATATAACCACGAAGCACTTCTACACTTGTTTTACCCAGGAATAATAACAGTTGGGCCAGCAACATCAGGTATATAAAACTTAAGTTATTATAGCGTATACCTGTATCAACAATAGCTTGTGTAACGAATGGAAATATAAGCTGGATAAGACTCGCAACTATCAGCCCCAATACAAGTTGAATTAACAGCTGTTTATATTGCAAAAGATATTGGTAGATAAATGAAAGTCCGCCCGCCTCCTTTTTTTGATCAGCTGCTATTTCATTAAAGTCTGGTGTGGGTTCAATCGATAAGATTACACCCTCTTCATTATCTACGGCCCATCCTTTTAAAAATTCGGCTTTTGTATATTTAATTATTCCGTGTGCAGGATCTGATACGTATACTTTATCTTTTGTGATCTTATAAATTACAATAAAATGTCGCTGGTACCAATAGGCTATACAAGGCATTGGTACTTCAGTTAGCAGATCTTCATAAGATAATTTTGCGCCGATCGTTCTTAATCCTATTTTTTCAGCAGCTTCACTGATACCTAATAAACTACTGCCAAGCCTTGTAGTATTTGTAAGCTGACGCAGGTATTCCAATGAAAATTTCTTTCCATAAAATTCACAAATAATACGAAGACAAGTTGGACCGCAATCCATCTCATCGTACTGTCTGTAATGTGGAAACCTTTTAAATGACATTCGAGCTCTAACTTTTATTTTTTAAACATTTTGATCAATATCCATTTTAATAATAGCAGATTGATAATACCTGCTGGTAAAATTATAGATCACCATTTCGTGTAATCTTCCTTCTGCCTTAATTATTCTATTTACCATCATGTGAATAAGGCTGCTGATAAATTCATTTATTGGCACCTCCAATTCATTGCTCTTGTTCAATTGAATTATTTTTTCTGCCAATGCCGAACAATTTGCTGTTTTCCTGTATAATATTTCGATGAGTGGAAACAGGTCGCTTTTCGCTTCGTATTCCTTGTTCATTATTTGTTCAATCGCTTGTTTGTGTTCACGAAATCTATCGTTCAGTTGAATAGTCAAAGGCTTATCAACATTGTGTTCAGCTGCAAAAGCATCTTTTAGTGAAGTCAACAATTCACCTTTTGGTTTTA
>DATHNB010000289.1:0-2286 GCA_035486495.1 Ferruginibacter sp.
ATTGATTTTTGTAATGATATCTCCTTCCTTAATACCTCCTATGTCTGCAGCACTGCCCTGATTAACAGTACTTACATAAACTCCATTTATAAAATCAATATTTTTTTCTTTTGCAAGAGCTGTTGTCATATCCTGAATTACAACCCCAAGTAAACCTCTCTGTACTTGACCATAATTCATAATATCATCAATAACTTTTTTAACTAAAGAAACTGGAACAGCAAACGAATATCCTGCATAAGCTCCTGTAGGACTTGCAATGGCAGTATTAATACCAATCAATTGCCCTTTTAAATTAACCAATGCACCACCACTGTTTCCCGGATTTACTACAGCATCAGTTTGAAGAAATGATTCAATAGCCATGTTGTCTTTATCCCGTAGTAAATTTATACTTCTTGTTTTTGCACTGATAATACCCGCAGTAACAGTTGAATTAAGATTGAACGGGTTACCAACAGCCAGTACCCATTCACCTACTCTTACTTGATCTGAATTACCATAAGAAACAAATGCCAGACCTTTTTCTTCAACTTTAATTAATGCAAGATCTGTTGTAGGATCTGTCCCTATCAATTTAGCGTCATAAGTCCTTTTATCATTTAACACAACCTGTATTTTAGAAGCATTTTCAACAACATGGTTATTCGTTACTATATAGCCATCCTGCGTTACAATAACGCCTGAGCCAGAAGCTTCTCTCGGCTGGTTATAATTTCCATAAGGATCTCCATAAAAATAATGGAACAACTCTTCGTCTCTACCTTTAGGTTGTTTGGTTGTTTCCGGAACATAGGTCGTTTTGATATGCACAACTGCAGGTGTTGTCAATTCAGCGGCATATATAAAATTCATACCCTCAGGTACAACATAACCTGATGTATCGCTGAATCTTGCAAAAGACATCCGTTGTTTTTCTTCAACGGAAACAAATCTGTTTTCTTTGATAAAATAATGATAGCCTGCAATTGCCATCAATCCTCCTATAAAGGATGACATAACTGCAAGCATGATTAGCTTTTTAAAATTCATAGTGATGTAATCGTTTATACAGCTTAAATTTATAAATAAAGCAGGAATATCCTGCTTTATTTTCCACAAAACTAAAACGGGCTCCGACTTATTTTATTTCAATTTTTCTGGAACTTACTAACGATTCAGATTTAGGAATACTGATTGTTAAAACTCCATCTGCATGATTTGCTCCAATCTCTGTATTGTATGCATTTTTAGGTAGTACAAAAGACCTTTCGTAAATACCATATTGTGATTCTTGTTTATGATATTTTTTATTTTCTGTTTCAGCCATGCGTTTACGTTCACCTTTTATAGTGATTTTATTTTCAACTACTTCAATTTGGATATCCTCTTTTTTAATTCCAGGTAATCCCAGTGTCAATTCGTAAGAGTTTTCGGTTTCTGCAATATCGGTTTTAGGAAGAATTGCGGCCCCTCTGATTGAAGAATTTGCTTCATGAATTAATGTATCGAATAATTCATTGATAGATTTAGGGAATGCATCTACCCCAAAAGTTCCGTTTTTTACAATTGTTTTCATAATTGATTTATGGTTTTGAATTAATTATTAATCCTTTTAATTTGTATAAAGAGCCTTTCCAAAAAAATGCCAATTTAAATTCAACATTACAAAAAATGACATCTTGTCCGATTCCTAAGAGAAGCTCATTTAATAGATGACATTTTGGCCTTATTATTCTTTTAAATTCTTTTATGAAATTAATTTGATTCATTATGAATCAAATAGGAATTATTTCATGAACACAGTTGCATTATATCATACAATCTCTTAATATTGCAGTCCCAAAACAGGAACAATCCTTCTTAGCTCAGCTGGTTAGAGCACATGACTGTTAATCATGGGGTCCTTGGTTCGAGCCCAAGAGAGGGAGCTTAAATAAAAAATGGTTATAACTTTTAATAGTTGTAACCATTTTTTTAATAAAGAGCTTTTTATTTTTGCCTTCATTATAATAATAATCATATTTCATTCAACAATCTTATTTAACCTTTCTAATGACTCTGTAATACAAGTATTCCCAGATGGTTGGATGGTAAAATAATTTGCTCTTCCCAGCTACTTTTTTGATTGAAATGGTATTATCAAAATAATCTGCAACCGATTGAACTAACAACTCAACACCTCGGGCTAGCTGCAATAGAGGATATGTCGTAAAATTATCATTCCCTCCAATACCTACATGTCCTTGAACAATGATATTGCCGGTATCAATGCCTTCGTCAATAAAATGTACGGTAACGCCGGAA
>DATHNB010000290.1:0-3501 GCA_035486495.1 Ferruginibacter sp.
AAGAGAAGAAATAAAAAAAATAATAAGGAGTAAATATTTTTTCATGAAAATAGGTTTTGAATTTGCTGCAAAAATAGGCAAGAAGTCATATAAAACAGCGTCTTGGCCATGCTATTAATTCATAAATAATACCCATAAAAAAAGTAATAGATATGACCTGTCCGATAGTGTGTCATTTTCTCCCTCCTTAAAAAAATATTTTCTAGATCCTATAATAGAAAGCTTAGTTTATAATAATCGTCCACCCATCTACTACTCTTAGAGATTAAAAATGGATGGACGAATATTTATTCTTTAATAAATGTTTTATTAATTACTAAAGCACCATTTTCAACAACTTTAATAAAATAAGTACCTGATGGTAAATTTTGTATATCCAGAGTATTTGTAATTGAATAAACTGTTGTTGTTTTTACCAAGCTACCTGTTGAGTTATAAATATTTACAACTGATTTATTAGCATTTGGTAATGTAATTACAATATTATCTATAGCAGGATTTGGATAAATAGTAGCCGCCTTAATATTCTCAATATCTATTGGGACAATATTGCTGTAAGAGAAAGAGCCATCATCATTGACAATTTTTAGTCTGTAATAATTACTACCTACAGCTGGTGTTGTATCTAAGTAACTATAATTATTTGTCGCTTCTCCTTGAGGAGTTACAGTTGTTAATATTGATGAATAACTTATGCCATCAGTACAATATTCCAATTCATAATCCTTTATATTTGTTTCATCGGCAGTTTGCCATTGCAGTGATACTTGATTATTATTTAGCAAGGTGCCTGTGAAGCTTGTAAGTTTTACAGGTAATACAGTTGCAGGATTTTGTACTATAATACGGTTATTTCCTGCATCCGCTATAAACAACTGTGTAGAACTCACAAAAACAAACAAGGGAGTACTGAGTCCTGTAGCAGATAAATTGGCGCCAGCATCTGTAAAATTAATTTGTCCTAATACATTGCTAGCATTGGCACTGTTAGGTAATGTAGATGCGTTATTAAAAATAAGTATTCTATTATTGAAAGAATCAGCTACATAAATTCGACCGCCAGAATCTCCATATACTCCACATGGTGCAAAAGTTGATTGTGTTGCAGTACCATCTCCTGCAATTCCTAAGATAGCATTGGCTGATGAGCCACTACTTAATGAGGCTGCATTGTCGAATCTCAAAATTCGATCATTACCATAATCGGCTACCCATAAACTTCCGTTAGCATCAACATAGACTTGTTCTGGTATGTTAAGTTGATTAAGACCAGATCCGAAACTGGAGCTTGTAAAATTGGATTGTCCAAATACAGCACTGGCAGCAGCTCCTGAAGAAATTGAATTGATGTTATTAAATTGTAGAACTCGATTACCTTCATCTGTAACCCATAGGGTATTGTTTTGAGTAAAAATACCTGTTGGTCTCAATAATTTACTAGCTGTTATCGCACCGGAGATCGTTACAAAATTTGGCTGTCCTAGTACCACACTAGCAGGTGTGCCAGATAGGATATTAGCAGCATTTGAAAATTTTAATACCCGGTTATTATTAGCATCTGCAACCCATAAATTGCCTGAATTGTCCAAAGCTAATCCGTGAGGACTATTTAATGTTACGGAAGTAGGGTTGTGATTAATACTTATAAAGGAGGCTTGCCCTATAACAGCTTCAGCCGCAATGCCGGAGATAGCGTCAGCAACTGAAGCAAAACGTACTATGCGAGAATTACCTGGATCTGATACAAATACTTTTCCTGTAATAGGATCTACAATTGCCATAAATGGATAATCCAATGTAATAGCAGATGGGATAGGATTGCCTTGATTGGCTGAACTTGAAGTGAAATTAGGTTGTCCTGTAACACCAGAAGCAGCTTGATCATTTACCCATGTTTGAGCTTGCAATGTTTTAATTGATATAATTGAGAGAATTATAAGTAAACTATATTTCATAAATATCCGCTTTAATAATTGTCAAAATAATACCAAGAGTATGGAATACTCTATTGCTGAGAAAAAAGAATTTTATAAAATGGCAAAGATATTATTTTGATTAAATTTAAAATCAGATGATGATAAAACATAATGCTTTAGTAAAACGTCCATTCAGTTACTATAATATGTTTGGAGGGGGATGGACAATATTTTACAAAAATTCCTCATCAGCAAAACTTAAATAAGCTTCATTTGTGATTATCAAATGATCAAATAACAAGATGTTCATTGTATGTTGTAAACTTTTTCCTTTATAAAAGAAAAATAGGGTACTAAAATACTATTACAAACAATAAGGAGTTTACATCATAGAATTTCATAGGTATAGATTTAAAAGGTAGGAGTTTCTACTCATGCCCTTTTACTTGCAGGTATAAGTATATTGTTGATTTTATTTAAAACCTCATCATTATCAAAAGGCTTTTCAATAATATCATCTGCATTATATTCGATGTAGTTTTCTAATAACTTGGGGTTAGTCGACATCAAGATAATAGGGATTGCTTTATTCATCTGTTTTATTTCTTTGCATATTCCTATTCCAAACATTACATCTAATAGAACTAAATCTGGGTTGAAATGATTTATATTTGATTCTATTCCCTTTGTGGATGATATGCCTTTCACTTCAAAGCCTTCCCTTTCAAGGAATACTGAAAAAAAGTTTACTAAATCCAGGTAGTCTTCAACTATTAATATTCTTGCCATTTATGTTTTTTTGGCTTTTATCACTTAAGATTATTTTCTCAATAAATCAACTACTTCATTTTGTAAAGAATCTATTGATATGGTTATTGATTTTTTTGTAGGATTAGGTGCATCATCAAAAGACTCACTAAAAAGACTGTGTAGATATTCTTTCCCGTGCTTAATCTTTTCAATGCTTGGGTCAAATACCACATACAAGGTTAAAATAAGGATCATAATTTTTGTTTTTACTTCTTTCATAGTTCATAATTTATTAGAGTTCTATATTCAATATGAAAAAGAAAGGGATGTGAAAACACCCCTTTGATTATTGTCTAAATTAGATTGAACTAAAATCTAACTCTCTTTATAATTAACTAATACGATGTTTAAAAGTGAGAGGACTGTAAAAACAGCCCTCGGTAATATAATTTTATTTACCCTCAATATGAGAATGATGCAAATGTAGAAATCAGATGCCTTTTGATAAACTATATAACACAAACTCTTGTATTATCTATGCAAACAGGGTTATTAGGCATATAAAATATATATACTATAATAAATAAAGTTAATATATAAAGTATATTATATAAGAGATAGACTCAATAAGGTGTAGAAAAAAGATAGTAGGAACTACCTTTATAATGAGGCTGCAAGGATAATAATTTAAAATATTCTGTCGAGAAGAAAAACAACAGAATATTGAGTTGTTTTCCGTAGAATAGAAATAGCTGTAGAAAATATTTCTCACATTGCTTTTTAATTTATTGAAATGACTTAATCATTTGAAAATTTCTTAGCTACTATATATCCT
>DATHNB010000291.1:0-3322 GCA_035486495.1 Ferruginibacter sp.
AAAGGGGATAGTAGAAACTACCCCTTTGTCAATTGTAAACTATTCTCCCTTGAAAGCATAGTCGTTACAATACTACATTATAATTCGATCATTTAAAGAAGGAAAACAACAGGAAATAGGAGGGTTTACCCCTTAACAATGAGCCTTATTGTTGAAATGCTTTTATTACAAAAGAAGGTGAATGTGTAGTCAAGACAAAAATAAGGAACAAAAAAATTATTTAAAATCGTTTAATTGATGAGTTTCTTTTATTTCTCCTGTTTGTTCGTCAATTAAAACCATAAAATTACAAATGTTTCTTACCGATACTTTATTCTCGTAGAGACTTAGATCGGTAAAATAGCATTCCGGCATTTTAAAATCTGAGCCTGAAAGTGTTTTTACTATAGGTATTTCACGCCTATTATTTTTAATCTGCCATACGATTTTCTTTTTCACTATATCAATCCCATAGACATTATCAATGCGTGAACTTCCCGTTTCAATATAACCAACTACTATTAATATATTATTATACAGTAAATGATCTTTTATATTATGAAATGGTATTAAGTTGTTATCCTCAAATGTTATTCCTTGTCTTTTATTGATAGTGAACCTACTTTCTTCCATAGTTATAAAATATTTACATTTAAAACTAATGCTTAAATTTGGAATATGAAAGAGAAGAAGAAAAAAGTGCTTTCACTGGATGAGAAGCTAGCCAATGCGGAAAGGATATTAAAGGGTAAGGAGCTTAACCCTAATGGGAAAGAATTATTTGAAAAGACCATAAAGAAAGCCGCTATTCCTAAACAACATGGCTCAAAATAATATCAAACATTTCTGCTTGCTTTTCTCTGTGGTTATATCTAAAGGTAATCTCATCAACATACTTCTGTAAATGTTTTTTTGATACATGGATATGTGTTCCTTTAATTGTTCTTTTTAATTGCGACCAAACACCTTCTATCGTGTTAGTGTGGTATTCTCCACGAGCATACTCTTTTTCTGAATGACTGATAACTTCGTGTTGATTATATTCTTTGTTCAATCCTTTGTATGATAAATGGCTATCAGTAATTAATGTAGCTGATTTATCAACGTTGTTTCTTACTCTTTCTTTAAACGATTTTTCATCGTCCATAACTTCGGCTCTAACGGTATTCCCTCTTTCCATAAAACCCATTACACCAGTTTTATTGTCAATAAAATCTCCGTTTTCATCTTTATATTTTGCTTTGTCTTTTCCGTGTTTATTTTTCATTAAACCCCCGATATAAGTTTCATCAATTTCTATAACTCCAGTTAAAGGTTCGGTATTCCTGTTAGCCATTAGGATTTTTATTTGATGTGCCATGCGTAATGCAGTTTTATAGCATACATCTAACGTACGTTCAATTTCTTTTGCAGATACACCATTACGGGTAGTTGTTTGCATGTGTATTATTAAAAACCAATCTAAAAGTGATGTAGTTGTTTTTTCAAAAATCGTTCCCTTAGTTGGGTACAATTGAAAACCACATGAAGGGCAAAAATAAGAGCGTCTGCCTTCAACACGATTAAATGGCTTATCACTTTCGCATTTCGGACATACTAAATTTGTATATCGTAACTTGAATATCTTATCTAAACAAGCATCGTTATTTGGATATTCCTTTCTGAATTGTGCTATAGTATATTTGTTCATATTGGCTGTTTACAATACAAATGTATAACAATTTGTATAATTACAAATATAATTACAGATAATATTTTGTATAATTTCAAATAAATTTACAAAAATTGATATTTCTTCCTATCTTTGGAGTATTAAAAACGTATAAGCTCTATTTATGGCAAATATTCTAACAGAAGCAGAAGCACATGAAGTGTTGCAACCGCATTTAAAGACTCTCGAAAAAATTATGGTAGAATCTCTTGAAGACCTAAATCAAGCGTTAGGAACACTAACCGAAACTCCAAATAAAAGAGCAAAATCAACGTTACTTCATAGCATAGCCATAGAAAAATCTAAAAAATATTTTGCTGATTCTAGGGAAGTTTACATTAAAGAAAAATACCAGTCAATTCAAATTGTCTTTTCAAATCAAATCGTAGCACGAATAAAGAAAGTTAATCACAATAATATATCTGCAAATGCTAGAACAAAAAGAAATCAATCAATTTTAGATCATCAAATGACATTATTTGGAAATTTAATAAATGTTCATAATACACCATCTACGTTTGTAGATTTAGGATATAATTTAGATGAAACAGGAGGTTCGTATAATAAACTTAATGTTATTTGCAGGAAAGATAAAGATGTTGAATGGGTGTTTTCATTCAAGGAAAATGTAACAACAATTGCTATAGGAAATAAACAAGAAGATGCACTATCTATTAATGAAGAAACTCAAATAAAAATAAAAAAAGCTAAATGAATAATATAAACCATAAAATGATTCAGCTTGCTCGTGAGTCTCGTGGTTACACCCAAACGGAACTTGCAGAAAAATTAAATATTCCTCAAGGAAATTTAAGCAGGATGGAAAGGGGCGACATAGGTATAAAAGATGAACACTTAAATAAGCTATCTGAAATGTTAGATTACCCAGTGGATTTTTTTCACTTAACTAATCAAATATGCACTACAGATACTCATTATAGAAAAGCGATAGCTATTGAACAAAAAGTAAAATTAAAGGCTGAGGCTTTAATGAATATTTACAAATTCAATATCGAAGAAATGCTTAAATCACTAGATATAAGTTTAAACATTCCTTCTTTATCGGAATTATATGATTCACCCGAAAAAGTTGCTAAATATTTAAGAAGTTTTTGGAAAATAGCAAGAGGCTCCATTGATAATCTTGTTCAAATTATTGAGAATAATGGTATCGTCGTTATACATGCTGATTTTGAAAGTGAAAAAATTGACGGCCGAACAATAGTTACCGATACAGGACATCCGATAATTTTTGTAAACAAAAAGTCATCAGGAGACAGACAAAGGCTAACAATTGCACATGAGTTAGGACACGTAATTATGCACGTTAATAAACTTGCAACTTTCGCAATAGATGAAGAAGAAGAAGCATTTAGATTCGCAATAGAATTCTTAATGCCGTTTAGTGAATGTGAATACGACATGAATGATAAATTGTCTATAGAAAAACTAGCCGATATGAAAAGAACATGGAAAATATCTATGCAGTCTATTCTATATAGAGCGCAAAAACAACAGCTAGTAACATATAATCGTTGTCGTTATTTATGGTCACAATTCAGCACAAAAGGCTGGAGAAAAAAGGAACCGATTGAAATAACAGTTGAAAATCCTACTTTAATAGATAGAATG
>DATHNB010000292.1:0-4175 GCA_035486495.1 Ferruginibacter sp.
AATATTGAAATAAAGTCTAATGATAGTTGCTATTATATTGGTAAAACACATGGATACGTTTTCTTTTATAATGAAAAGGACACAAGTGCTATTATATATCCAGTAGATAAGTTAGAGAGAGTAATCTTTAAAATAAAAAACCTATGATACAAAATATTGCTAATTCTCTTAAAGCTAACATTAGTCAAAAGACTACTAATCCATTCTTAAGCACGTTTATTATTGTTTGGCTTATAAAAAATTGGAAATTTATTTATTCACTATTCAATTTTGATAAGGATTGCACATTAAGTGATAAGATAACAATAATTGAAAGCTATTTTACTAATTACAATACTTTCGCTGTTTTTTGGGATTGTATAGAAGTATCTTTTATCGTATTAATAATAACATATACTTTATTAAGCCTGTCTCGTTTAATTGTAAATTTTTACGATAAAATAGTAAATCCTCAAGTATATAAGTTAACAGATAATAGTTCAATAATTTTAAAATCAGAATATTTAAAAGTTACTCAAGAAATCAATCGACTGGAGAAGAGAGTTGAAGAAGAAAGAGAAACTAAATTAAGGCTTCAAAACGACTATGAGTCATTAGAGAAACGACTAGCTGCTTTAATAAAGCCAGAAGAAGCAAAAGAGAATACAGTACTGCCAACATCTGAAACTATTACAAATGATAAAATTGAATTAATCTATAATAAACTTAAAAGAGAAGGTTCAATTGATAATTTTTATAGTGTTTGTAGTAACATACTGACTGGGCAGAGTATGAAACAAACGGAGGCGAATAATTTTTATACAGAAGTAGGGCTAGTTACTAGTAAATATTATAGAGATAGTTACTATACTTATAGTTTAACCGAAGAAGGGAGAAAACTATACGACAAAATTTTGATAGATAAACTTAAATAATGATTACTTATGAAAGATATACCATTAACGAATTATCAATTAATAGCTTTCTTTATACCGGGACAATTATTCGTATTTAGTTATTTTATTGCGTGTGAAAATATAAAGAATATCGGTTCTTTAGTATCTTGTTTACAAAGTGTAAATATTGGGTTCTTACTCGTTTCAGTTGCAATGTCCTTTTTAGTAGGACTGGTATTTGATGCGATTCGAAATGGCTGTATTGAAAAATGTTTTGATAAATGTGAAAAAAATAAATCAAAAAAAATGAACTGGGATTTTTTCTATACAGGAAAGAAAGATGATGTAGGAGTGTTTTATGGTAGATACTTTACTTATTATTGCTTTGACTTCAATTTAATTTTATCATTAATATCCTCATTAATATTAATTGATGGGTATAGTTCATTAGAATATAAGTATGCAATAACAGTAACAGTTATTTTAAGCATTGGTTTTCTTATAAGAGATGGTATTTCTTTAAGAAATGATATGATAGATGTTACAAATTATAAAAAGAATACTCCATAAAAGTCTAAATTCTTAATAAAGGCATCAATTCTGTACTAAAAGGGATAGGTGCGTACTAAAATAATAAGCTGATAAAATTTAAAAGCTATGGATACGAATACTATTCAGCTACCCAGCTACCGACATAATGAATATTTATTAGTGTTAAGTCCGCACGAGGAACTGCAACATAAAATTTTGCACGTAAAAGAAACCTTTCGTGAGAAATATAAAACCGCTATGCAGGCAACAAAACCACATATCACATTGGTAAAGTTTAATGGCTTACAAATGATGGAAGAACGTCTGCAACAGCGGTTACAAATTATCAGCATGGGTACTTCTCCATTTAAAATAGACATGAAAGATTATGGCAGTTTCCCAACACACACTATCTACATCAACATCATCACAAAAAATGCTATTCAGGATCTGGTAAAAGAATTACGCACAGCAAGGCGTTTAATGAAATCACCCGATAATGATCCGCATTATATAATGGAACCGCACATCAGCATCGCCATGAAATTATTACCCTGGCAATATGAACAAGGATGGCTGGAATATTCACACCGGCATTTCACTGGGAGCTTTATTGCAGACAGTATGCTACTATTAAGAAAAAGAGAAGGAGAAATAAAATATCAAATAGTGCAACGTTTTGAGTTTATGAGTTTTCCTGTTACAACAAAGCAAGGAGAATTGTTTGTCTGAACCGTTGATTAAAGTTGATTATTTTGATTGATTTGATTTGAAGTTTTTGTCTGAATTGGGATTCGTGGGATTTTGGGATTACCGGATTTGCAAAGATTGATTATTTGGTCAATCTATTATTCATTAGTCTCTTGTATTTTGTCATTCAGAGCGAAGCGAAGAATCTAATCGCACATCAACATACTGTTAGTTTTAAAATAAGATGCTTCGTTCCTCCGCATGACAAGACAATTGTTAGAATATAATTATCATGTTGAAGTATTAAAAATATAAAATCATGCAAGAGGAAATAAACCAACAAGAAGAAAAAGATAATTACTTAAAAGGTCGCGGTGCGCAATTTAATCCGAAAAATCGTTTCTTAAAAAACCAACAGGTAAAAGAAGAAATAGAAGCAATTGATGATTGGACAGAACCAAATCCTGCAACAATCTATTTAGAAGACAATGCAAAAAGCATCGTTAATAAAGTTGACAGTCCGGATGTAGGAATGTCTTATAGCATGAATCCTTATCAGGGTTGCGAACATGGCTGCATTTATTGCTATGCACGAAATGCCCACGAATACTGGGGTTACAGTGCAGGATTGGATTTTGAAAGAAAAATAATCGTAAAGAAAAATGCACCTGAATTACTAAGAAAGTTTTTAATGAATCCAAAATGGGAATGCACACCTATTTCTCTAAGTGGAAATACAGATTGCTATCAACCGGCAGAACAAAAATTTAGAATAACCCGACAATTATTAGAAGTATGTTTAGAGTTTAATCAACCCGTTGGTATGATAACAAAAAATGCCGGCATGTTACGAGACAAAGACATCCTTGTAAAGATGGCGGAAAAAAAACTGATCAGCATTTTGGTTTCCATTACATCGCTTGATGAAGACCTCCGAAGAACAATGGAACCAAGAACCACAACAGCCAAACAAAGATTAAGATTAATAAAAGAACTAAGCGATGGCGGTGTAAGAATGGGCGTAATGCTAGGACCAATGATACCCGGCTTAAACGAACACGAAATGCAACGCATCATGAAGGCTGCATCAGAAAACGGCGCATCATTTTCTGCCTACACTTTTATAAGATTAAATGGTGCTATCAAACTGATTTTTCATGATTGGCTCTACAAAAATTTCCCTGATCGTGCAGATAAAGTATGGCATTCAATAGAAAATAGTCATGACGGAAAAGTAAATGATAGTCGCTGGGGCGTGCGTATGCGCGGCGAAGGAAATATAGCACAAATGGTAGCACAACAATATAAAAAATACGGAAAGATATACGGCCTGAATGCAGAACGTTGGGAGTTGGATACAACACAATTCAGAAGACCTGGAGCACAGGGGACATTATTTTGATTAATAATTATATCTTTAGATAATTAATCAACTTACCCTGAAATGGCACGAATAGATTTACATGAATCACCTTTCGATGAAACAACAATTGCAAAACTTGAAATATTTGAAGATTATGCCAAAGCTTGGATTCCAACTTTCGTCATGAGCGGAGCCAATACTATATGTATTTTTGATTTCTTTGCAGGAACCGGATATGATAAAAATACTGTTGAAGGAAGTCCAATCAGAATTCTAAATAAAATCAAAGAGCAAATTGGAAATATTTTTCAAAAAAAGGTTAAAATTAAAGTCTATTTCAATGAATGGGAACCTAATAAAAAAGAGCAGCCCAAATTCCAGCTTTTACAAAAAGCATGTAATGATTATTTAGAAAAAAATGATGATGTAAAAAGAGCTATTGAATTAATTTTATATAATGAAGACTTCGAACAAATTTTCCCAAAGCTTCTGCCAGATATTAAAGCATTTCCAAGTTTAGTTTATCTTGATCAAAATGGAATCAAATTTCTTTCGGAAAAATATTTTTTAGAACTAGAAAATACTAAACAAACAGATTTTCTTTACTTTGTTTCTGCATCTTATTTTTGGCGATTCGGAGAGAGCAAAGAATTTAAAGTACATCTTGACATCGATATGGCAGCGGCAAAAAAAGACCCATATAAATTTATTCATCG
>DATHNB010000293.1:0-6323 GCA_035486495.1 Ferruginibacter sp.
TTAATAATATACATGTAGGCCATTTGCCAAATGGTAAACCTGTTCATTCTTCTTTTCAATTATCTATCTCACATACAGAAGAGTTGGCAATAGCGGTAGCAGTTCCGTTGTCTCCCAACACAACGGATAAAAAATCTGCCGGGGAAATTCTTTCACCATCTTCAGTTAATTCTTCCATTGCCTTGCTCGTATCTTTGCTTACCTTATTAGTTGTTATTGTTTTTATCTTTGTGTTATTAAAGAAAATGCCATGATCAGGCATCATCTTTATCAATAACTTTAAGATATTCTTCGTATTATTATAATAATAAAAGAGCCGGTTTTCTTACAGGCTCGCCTATAGGATTATGAAAGTAACCATTATAACAGTCACATATAACTCCGCGAAATTCTTAGAAGATTGCATGAACTCTGTTTTTGCTCAGGATTTTAATAATATTGAGTACATCGTTATAGATGGAGGATCTACAGACGAAACCGTTTCTATCATCAAGAAACATGAAAATAAAATAGCGAAGTGGTTATCCGAAAAAGATAACGGAATGTATGATGCTATCAATAAGGGAATGAAAATCGCTAAAGGTGATATTATAGGGTTATTGAACAGCGATGATCTGTTAGCTTCTAAAGACGTAATATCAGCTATTGTAGCAAGCTTTAAACAACACAAAGTCGATTGTGTGTATTCGGATCTTGTGTATGTTGATAGATTTAATACACAAAAAATTGTTCGTTATTGGAAAGGGCTTTCTTATAAAAGACACAGGTTTAATTATGGTTGGATGCCTGCTCACCCTACTTTCTACGTTCGTAAAGATGTCGTCGAACATTTGGGAGAATATGAATCACACTTTTTTACAGCGGCCGATTATGAATTTATGACGAGGCTTTTATACCGGTATCGCATAAGTGCTTATTATTTGCCAAAGCTTTCAGTAAAAATGCGAACAGGAGGTATCAGTAATGTGAGTCTTTATGGTAGATTTAGAGCTAACAGGAGAGATTATCTTAGCATGAAAATAAATAAAATACCTTTTCCTTTTATTGTTTCATTACTAAAGCCGCTTAGTAAATTGAGCCAGTATTATTATACTTTTTTTAAAAAGTAGCATAATTGTCGCATCCTATATTAAAATTTTACCGAACCGGAATTAACTACAAATTAGATGTTCAGTTTCTTTAAGCAAAAAAAAAATAATGTTGATCTACCTGAATATTTACCTATCCAAACGGATATGCATTCGCATATCTTACCAGGAATTGATGATGGTTCTCCAGATATCAAAACTTCTCTTAAATTAGTAAAAGGTCTTACCGATCTCGGTATAAAAAAAGCTATCGCTACACCCCATATCATGGGAGATATGTATAGAAATAATAGAGAAACAATCACAAGAGCATTGGAAGAATTAAAAATAGCGTGCCAGGAAGCTCAAATAAAAATAGAGCTTAATGCCGCTGCAGAATATATGCTGGATGATCATTTTATGAATATATTAAGGAGTAGAGATCCGTTACTTACTATTCATAAGAATGTAATTCTAACGGAACAATCATACGCAGTTAAAACAGAAAATCTATTAGAAATAGCTTATGAAATTAATATGGTGGGATATAAACCAATAATGGCGCATCCTGAACGATATTTCTTTTATTATAAAAACTATGATGACTATTTTCAATTAAAAGAATTAGGATTTTTACTACAAGTAAATTTATTATCTCTGATAGGGCACTATGGAAATGAGGCTGAAAAAGCAGCTAAATTTATAATAAAAGAAAACCTAGCCGATCTGGTTGGCACGGATATGCACCATATGGGGCACTTAACGCTACTACAAAAAAAGGAAAATCTCGAAATATTGCATCGGAATTTAGAAGGAAGAACCTATAATCTCCTTGATGACCTTGTTTTGTAAGGCTAATGATGCAGTGAATTTACTCCGAAAATTATTTTTAATTATTTTTTGAAATAAGAAATAAAACTCTTAATAAATTAAAAGTAATTATTATCTATTCCTCAACATTTTTAGATTGAATTTAATTGCCTATTTTTGGCACGCTTTTACTAAAAATGTACATTTTTGGTAAAGAGGAAGAAACTAAAGCAAAATCGTTGAATTTTTTATGGCAAAAAAAGTAACTAAAATTGGGGTGCTTACATCGGGGGGAGATGCGCCGGGAATGAATGCAGCCATTCGGGCAGTTGTGCGTACGGGGCTTTATTATGGATTAGAGGTTTATGGGATAATGAGAGGTTACCAGGGTATGATGGATGATGATATTTTTAAGATGGAGAGCAAAAGTGTTGCTAATATAATACAACGTGGAGGTACTATCTTAAAAACTGCACGATGTAAAGATTTTTACGAAACACCGGGCAGACAAAAGGCATACAATAATCTTAAAAAACGCGGTATTGATGGACTTGTTATTATAGGTGGAGATGGATCTTTTCGCGGAGCAAAAAAATTCCATGAAGAATTTGATATACCAAGTGTAGGTGTTCCCGGCACTATTGATCGCGATATTGTCGGTACCGATTTTACTATTGGATTTGATACCGCTGTAAACACAGCTGTAGCAGCAATTGATAAGATACGTGATACAATGGATGCACATGATCGTATGTTTATTATCGAAGTAATGGGACGCGATGCTGGTTTTATTGCATTACATAGTGGTATTGCAACAGGTGCCGAAAATATTTTGATACCTGAACGTAAGACTGATATTGATGCAATGATCAAATCATTACAGGAAAAAGAAAAACGTAAAAAATTGGTGAACCTGATCATTGTTGCAGAAGGTGATGAGATCGGTGGGGCCGAAGGTGTAAACAAACATATCAGGAAACATTTACCTGATATGGATACAAAGGTTGCAGTGCTTGGCCATATTCAAAGAGGCGGATCGCCTAGTTGTTTGGACAGGGTAATTGCAAGCCGTATGGGCTATCATGCAGTAGAAAGTTTGATCAAAGGGAACCATAACGTTATGATCGGAATTAAAGAAAACCGTATCAATTACACTCCTCTTGAAAAAGCATCTAAAATGAAGACTAAGGTAAATGAGGAGTGGATGAAAATTGTAAAAATACTAGCATCTTAAATAAAGATACCGGATACAAAGTACCAACTAAGTATCCGGTATTTTTTGTTATGATAAAAACTACTAACTAAAAACTAAAACGAGCGCATGAGCAAAAACATTAGCAAATACCTTCACCGTCACATGGATAAAGAAGCGGGTATTGCACATTCACAAAAACGTACAAAAATTGTTGCAACAGTTGGACCGGCTTGCAGTACTTACGATAAGTTGCTGGAACTGGTAAAAGCAGGTGTGAATGTTTTCAGATTGAATTTTTCACACGGAGAGTATGCTTCAAAAAAAGAAATAATCGATTTCATTCGTTTGATTAATAAAAACGAACCATACAATATTGCTATTTTAGGTGATTTGCAAGGTCCGAAATTAAGAGTGGGTGAAATTGAAGGCGGAAAGATCGAATTAGTACCGGGTGCCGAAATTATATTTACTACAGAAAAAGTAATAGGTACAAAAGATAAGGTATATGTTTCTTACCCAATGCTTGCGAAAGATGTTAAAATGGGTGAACGTATTTTTCTGGATGATGGTAAAATGGAAGTGGCGATCAAGAAGATACTGAATGATAAAGAAGTGTTGGTAAGCGTAACGTTAGGTGGTACTTTATTACCTAAAAAAGGTGTTAACCTTCCTGATTCAGCATTAACAATGCCTTCTTTAACAGAAAAAGATATTGCTGATCTGGCTTTTATAATTGAGCAAGAGCTTGACTGGGTGGCACTTTCATTCGTTAGAAAAGCTATTGATATTATCGATCTTAAAAAGAGATTAAAAGAAAAGAATAGCAAAATAAAAGTAATTGCTAAAATTGAAATGCCTGAAGCTTTAACGAATATCAGGGATATTATTGTTGAAAGCGATGGTATCATGGTTGCCCGTGGAGATCTGGGAGTTGAAATTCCTGTTGAACAAGTTCCATTGGTGCAAAAAGAATTGATTCGCAAATGTATGCACCGTGCTAAACCTGTTATTGTAGCTACGCAAATGATGGAAAGCATGATCGATCGTACTAAACCAAACAGAAGTGAAGTAACGGACGTTGCTAACGCTGTTTTGGAAGGTGCTGATGCGGTGATGCTGAGTGGTGAAACAGCGATGGGTAACTATCCTACGTTAGTAGTAGAAATGATGAGCAAAATTATCAGCGAAGTAGAAAACAGCAGCACATATAATTACGATAGAGATGATATTTTAAAACCTCAGCCTCACTCACCTTCTTTTTTAAGTGATGCATTGTGTTATACAGCGTGTAAACTTGCCAAAGATATTGAAGCGGATGCTTTAATTGGTATGACAGAAAGTGGTTATACAGGTTTTATGCTAAGTAGCTACCGTCCTAAAGCGCCATTATATATTTTTAGTAAAGAAAGAACTTTAATCAATCAGTTAAGTTTAAGCTGGGGTGTAAGAGCGATGTATTATGCTGAAGAAATAAGTCTGGATGATATTGTTTTTGATCAGATCAATATCTTGAAAGAACGCGGTTTTATTCAAAAAGATGATGTGGTAGTTAATACAGGAAGTACGCCGGTAGACTTACATTTACCAACGAATATGGTAAAGGTTACTAAAGTAGATTAATACTTATTATAATTGTTAATTGTAAATGGTTAATGAAAAATGTATATACATTTTCATTAACCATTTTTCTTTAAAAATATTTTATGCTTAATAATGAACAGTTAATAGAGAATTTTTACAATGCTTTTCAAAAGCTGGATGATAAATCAATGGTCGGTAATTATGCTGATGATATTGTTTTTTTTGACCCTGTGTTTAGTTTGCTGGAAGGTGATGAAGTGCGTTCGATGTGGAAGATGCTATGTAAGAGTGCCAAAGATTTCTCGTTAACCTATTCTAATATTGTTCATTTGGACGAAGAGTATAGTACTTGTCAATGGATAGCTACATATACTTTTTCAAAAACGGGTAGAAAAGTAATTAATAATGGGAAGGCACACATGAAATTTGCCAACGGAAAAATAATTGAGCATAGCGATGGGTTTAGTGTGCATAAATGGAGCAAGCAAGCTTTCGGTTTGGTTGGCCTGCTGTTTGGCTGGAATTCTTATTTTCAAAACAGAATAAAAAAACAGGCTCGAAAAAATTTAAGGAGTTTTATATTGAATAATAGTGAGTAAATTTAGGGCACGTAACCTAAATCTATATCATGAAAAATTCTGCAAAAATAATTTCGCTTACATCAATGATTTCTTTCTGTTTTATGGTTAATGCACAGTCACAGATAAAATATCCTCTTGCAAAAAAGTTGGATCAGATAGATGATTATTTCGGCACCAAAGTAGTTGATCCTTATCGCTGGCTGGAAGATGATAATAGCGAAGAAACTAAGCAATGGGTTTCAGAAGAAAATATTGTAACACAAAATTATCTTGGTTCAATTCCTTTCAGAGATAGTGTGAAGAGAAAGCTGGAAGATATGTGGAACTATGAAAAATATAGTTCACCCTTTAAAAAAGGTGCTTATTACTATTATTATAAAAATGACGGACTGCAAAATCAAAGTGTATTATATCGTCAATTAGGAACAGATGGCATACCGGAAGTTTTTATAGATCCTAATGCGATGAGTAAAGATGGGACAACAGTACCCGGAGTTCTTTCATTTACAAAATCTGCAAAGTATTGCGCTTATCTATTATCACAAAGTGGAAGCGATTGGCAGGAAGCCTATATGATGGATGTTCAGACAAAAAAGCTCTTATCAGACAAACTTAAATGGATAAAGTTTAGTGATATTTCCTGGAAAGGAGATGAAGGTTTTTATTATTCCCGATATCCTGCACCGGATGAACAGAATAAACTTGTTGAACAAAATCGTGATCATAAATTATATTTTCATAAAATAGGTACACCACAAAGCAGTGATCAATTAATATTTGAAGACAAGGAACATCCATTGCGCACTATTACAGCTCTTGTAACAGAAGATGAAAATTTTCTTGTTATCAATACATCTGAAGGAACAAGTGGTAGTGAAATATGGGTAAAAGATATAAAGACAAATACGCCATTTACTTTGTTGATAAAAGGCTTTGATACAGAAGCGCACGTAGTAAACAATGATGGAGATAGATTGTTTATATTAACGAATGCAGACGCACCTAACTACCAACTTGTTTCTATCGATCCTAAAAATCCCGCGAAAGAAAACTGGCAAGTGATCATACCGACAAGAACTAAATTATTAG
>DATHNB010000294.1:0-6947 GCA_035486495.1 Ferruginibacter sp.
TTATTGCATTACCATTATCATTATTATGTGCTATTTATATTTCTGAATATGCTTCGCATAGAATAAAACAAATATTGGTGCCATTGATCGATCTGTTATCGGGCATACCTCCTGTAGTATATGGGGTATGGGGTGTGTTAACAATCGTTCCATATATTAGTGATCATCTGGCTCCTCATTTCGTAGAGTTTTCATCAGGATATTGCGCACTGGCAGGCGGAATTGTTTTAGCCGTAATGGTATTCCCTTTGATCATCAGTATTTTATTGGAAGTGTTTGATACGATCCCGAAAGAACTAAAAGACGCTTCTTTATCACTGGGTGCAACTGAATGGGAAACAATAAAAAAAGTGGTATTAAAAAAGGCTTTCCCGGGTATTGTCGCAGCAACAGTATTAGGAATATCAAGAGCCATCGGAGAAACATTAGCAGTATTAATGGTCTGCGGTAATTTACCAATGATACCGCATTCATTGTTTGATTCTGTGTATCCATTACCAGCATTGATTGCCAATAATTATGGCGATATGATGTCGATACCAATGTATGAATCTGCATTGATGTTATCGGCGTTAATATTATTTGTTATCATTTTTATATTCAATGCAATTTCGAGATTGATATTGTATAGGATTGAAAACAGGGCGTAACCCCCTGCCCCCTAAAGGGGGTTCTGGTGAATGATAATGCTGTGATGAATTTGGTGTTGAAAAGATATAATAACTAACGAAACTTAAAATAATTATAAACTAAAAGCCCCCTTCAGGGGGTTGGGAGTTTCAGATAACATTTTATGAATCTAAAAAGAAAAATAGAATCTGCTTTTTTTAAAAGCCTAATGATATTAGCAACATTGATCATTGCCGGTTCATTGATAATGATCGTATGGACGATCGCATCAAAAGGAATGCAATCATTAACATGGGATATTATCAGCAAAGTTCCCGAAGGTGGTTTTTATATTGGAAAAGGTGGTGGTATATTAAATGCCATCATAGGATCTTTATATATCAGCATTGGCGCAACTATTCTAGGATTAGCTATTAGTATACCTGTTGTATTATATATAAATATTTATGCGAAAAGAAATTCATGGCTCGCGAATATTACACGACTTACGTTTGATATATTATTCGGTATTCCATCAATTGTTTATGGAGCATTTGGTTTTACCATTATGGTTTATTTTGGATTAAGAGCTTCCTTGTTAGCAGGTATTATAACTGTTACGCTATTAGTTATTCCAATTTTAGCGCGTGCTATGGACGAAGTAATTCGTTTAGCACCAACAGAATTATCAGATGCTACTTACTCTTTAGGCGCTACACGTTGGGAAACTTCTTTAATATTTTTAAGACAAGCAATTCCCGGAATTATCACAGCCATTTTATTATCGTTCGGAAGAGCGATTGGTGATGGCGCAACAGTTTTATTTACAGCAGGCTACACAGATAGTATTCCTACTTCGTTAGGACAACCAACAGCTACGTTACCGTTAGCAATTTTCTTTCAGCTAAGCAGTCCGATTGACGAAGTGCAAAATCGTGCTTACGCTGCGGCATTAATATTAACTTTCATCGTTTTAATAATTAGTTTAAGTGCAAAATATTTCAGTAAAAAATTATCAAAGCATAAAATATAACATGACTTTTGAATCACCGCATATACGTGTAAAGGACCTGAATGTTCACATTGGTGGAAATCATATTCTTAAAAATATCAACATTGATATTCCTGATAAAAAATTAACTTCTTTTATCGGACCATCAGGTTGCGGAAAAACAACTCTATTAAAAACATTCAATCGTTTATTGGATCGCAATAAAGATGTAAAGATCGACGGACAGGTTTTAGTAGATGGTGAAAATATTTACGGAAAAGATATTGAAGTAACTAGTATGAGACAAAAGATGGGCCTGCTTTCGCAGCGTCCGTTTCCATTGCCGATGAGCATTTATGATAATATTGCTTATGGGCCAAGACTTCATGGCACAACAAAGAAAAAAGAATTAGATGTTATTGTTGAACACTATCTTACTGCAACCGGTTTATGGAACGAAGTAAAAGATCGTTTAAACAGTTCTGCCGCAAGACTATCCATTGGCCAGCAACAACGTTTATGTCTTGCCCGCGGATTAGCCGTTGAACCTGAAATTATTTTGGGAGATGAGCCAACTTCTGCCTTAGATCCAATTTCAACACAAAAAATTGAAGAACTTTTTTTACAACTAAAAGATAAATACACGCTTGTATTAGTAACACATATTTTAAGACAGGCACGCAGATTATCAGATTATGTTGCTTTTTTATATATGGGAGAAATAATAGAATTCGGTCCTACTGAAGAGATTTTATTACATCCAAAAGAAAAATTAACGCAGGAATATGTGAAAGGATATATCAGCTAATCTTGACCATTGATTGAAGCTGATTTTTTTGATTGAATTGATTAAAACCGCCAACCAGAGACATATTTATACCCTTGATCCTGGTCAGGGTTATTAGTCTATACTTTTAATGGGCTTTAGCCAATAATATTTATCTTTGCGCCATTCATTACAAATGGCGCAAAATAATAATACATCGGGTGGAAATAACTTATTCCCGCTTTTTCTAAAATTGGAGAACTTTCGTCTGCTGATAATCGGTGGAGGAAATGTTGCGTTGGAAAAATTAAATGCTGTACTTCAAAACTCTCCGGCAACTTCTATTCATTTAATATCGCTTTCTATAAGTGGTGCAATTCAGGATCTTGCCAAACAATATCCCAATATATTACTACAACAAAAGTCTTATCATATCAGCGACTTGGATAATACTGACGTGGTTATTGCCGCTGTTAATGATATTGCTACAAGCGAACAAATAAGTAAAGATTGCAGGCAAAAAAATAAATTAGTCAACGTAGCTGATAAGCCTGAGCTATGCGATTTTTATTTGAGTTCGATCGTAAAAAAAGGACATATTAAAATTGCCATTTCAACTAACGGAAAATCTCCAACAATTGCCAAGCGCCTAAAACAGGTAATTGATGAAATGATACCCGATGAAATGGAAGATGTATTAGAAAATATTCAAACAATAAGACAAGGAATGACCGGCAATTTCAACGAAAAAGTAAAACAACTCAACGATCTGACGAAAGTATTAGTTGCTAAACAAACTAACCTTAAAGTACCGGAAAAGCCGGAAGAAAAAAAGTGGACCAAAATTGTAATGTGGTGCCTATTGGCTTTTACTTGTTTAATAGTAGGATATGGTTTATCATCTTATGTTTCTCTCAACACTGTAGTCACAGAATTTAAAACGATACCGCAACATACCATCAATGCATTTTTAATAATGTTGTTGACTGGTTTTATCGCACAAATGGTAGATGGTTCGCTGGGCATGGGTTACGGCACTATATCCACCACTTTTTTATTAGCTACCGGTGTAGCGCCTGCAATAGTTAGTAGCAGGGTTCACTCAGCAAGGGTATTTTCGAGCGGCGTGTCAGGTTACAGCCATCATCGTTTTGGCAACATCAATAAAAAATTATTCATGGCCATCGTTATTCCGGGAATTGTCGGTGCTATCATTGGTGCAGGATTGGCTTCATTGGTTTCGATGGGTTATTTTGGAAGTAAACTATCTACGTACGTACGTGTGCCGCTTTCTATCTACACCATTTATCTGGGTTACTATATTATGCGTAAAGCTTTTTCAAAAAAGACTACAATTGATAAAGTAAAAAGAGCTGGTTGGTTGGCAACCGTTGGAGGTTTTATGGATGCCTTTGCCGGTGGAGGTTGGGGTACACTAGTTACCAGTACTTTAATGGCAAAAAGAAAAAGTCCGCGTTACGTAATTGGCTCTGTATGCTTGGCAGAATTTTTTGTTGTGCTATGCAGTTCTATTACATTCTTTATACTAGTAAAAATATCTCTTTGGGATGTTGCAGGGTTAATTGTTGGCGGATTAATTGCTGCGCCTATTGCTGCAAGGTTGGTTGGCAAGCTTCCTTTAAAAACAATGTTTATTTTGGTAGGTATTTTAGTTATTCTGACAAGTACTAATACACTTTGGAAAGCCGTTGAAGTGGTGATGCATTAAAAAGGCTCTAGATTTGCTGCCCTTTATTATACCAGATTTATGGGTACCTATTTCTGTATTTTTTGTATAAGAATAAAAAAATACTATTTTAGGGCAATCTAAATCATATATTAAATTAATCAACCATGAAAAAATTATCAATCACCTTAGTTGTAACAGCTATTATCATCTTCGCATCAAGCTGTAAAAAAACAAGCTCGTCAAACAATACTGTTAGCCAATGGAACTTTAATGGCACAAACTATCAAGGCACTACTACTATTGCAACATCGGGGGAATTAGGTACTGCCATTATCTTGGAAGCTAATGATGTAAAAGATACTGTTACAAATTTCGTATTGGTAGGGTTTGCTTCTAAACCTGTGAATAATGAAAAATTTTCAATTATCACAAATGGTATAACCCCTGACAGCACTTCATGCACCATCATTACAGGCTCCGTTGATTCTACTCAGGTACCTATTTTACTGGGCCAAAGTGCAGGTACAACTGATTCTGTTACAGTAACCATTGTAAATGGCAAGTACCATGTTTCATTTACTGATGTTCCTATGGAGGAATACAAAGCAATATTTACAAGCCTATCGGGAACGTTGATAGAACAATAAAAAATAAAAGCTTTAATAAAAAAGGATCGACTTATTATGGTCTGCCCTTTTATTATTCCAGATTTATGGAGACCCCTTATTTGGGTATTTTTTGTGTAAGAATAAAAAATACTATTTTAGTGCCAATCTAAATCATACATTAAAAAGTTAATCAACCATGAAAAACCTATTAACCATCTTAGTTGTAACAGCTATTATCATCTCCGCATCAAGCTGTAAAAAAACAAGCTCTTCAAACGGCACTATTAGCCAATGGAATTATAACGGTACAAACTACCAGGGCAGTACCACTACTTTTGCAACATCAAGCTCTACAAATATTATAGAAGCAAATGATGTAAAAGATACGGTTACAAATTTTGTATTAGTATCTTTTGGTTCTAAACCTGTGAACAATGAAAAATTTTCAGTTATCGGACAAGGTGGATCGATTGACAGTACTTCATGCGGCATCATTGCGGGTTCCATTGATTCTACTCAGGTGCCTAACTTACTTGCCCAAAGTGCAGGCAGTACAACTGATTCTGTTACAGTAACTATTGTAAATGGTAAGTATCATGTTTCATTTGCTAATGTTACTATGCTAGAATACAAGTCACTATTTACAGGAATATCCGGAACATTAATACAGCAATAAAATTAAAAGCTTTAAATAAAAAAAGGTCTTTATAGTCTGACCTTTTTATTAAGATAGTTTCAAAGGCTATTCCTTCCAGGTATTTTAGTCATTCTGAAAAGTACAGATGCACTTTGGAATGCCGTTCAGGTGGTAATGCATTAATTTTTATATTATTTTTATAAAAATACATACGATTTTTTGGATATATATCTAAAAGCTTATACTTTCGCCCACAATTAATTCGGAATCAATAAGATGAAGACGACTCTGCATCTCTTAAAAGTGTGTAAATACCTTCTTCAATTTCCCGTTAATTAAAAATATTGAAAATAATTTTCGTTTAACCCAACCCTTTAGGTTTTATAACAGTATATGCAACTGAAAACCCTTTTTATTATATATTAAAACAAAAATCAATCACCAAAATTTCAAAAAATTATGAAAAAATTATTCCTTGTTGTGGCAGTAGGCGTCGTGCTTGTTTCCTGCAAAAAAAGTTCTGGTTCTGGTAATACAATCCAGGCCACATTTAATGGTACTGGCTCTACATACAATGTATTAGGTTTCGGCACTTTATCAAACAGTGGTAAAACTCTTCAAATAACAGCTGACAATAGTACCACCGCTTTAAAAGCATATAATATTGATATTAATCTTGGTTCGAATTTAGCACTTGTACCTGGTACTTATAGTGATACATCAGGACGCCATGTCTCTGGTCCTGGCTATGTAACACTTAATAGAGCATCTATTAGTTATACCCCTATTGAAGATACAACAATAACTTCTACTCCACTGGCATATACAAGTGCAAATGACTCTACAGGTTTGTTTACTGTTACAATCACTTCTATTTCAACTACATCAGTACAAGGTACTTTTCAGGGAGATGTTTATTTAAATCAATCCCCTTTGCCTTTGAATCTTACTACAAAAAAAGAATTTACAAATGGTACATTTAATGTGAATCTAACAATACAGTAAGCTGATCATCTCATAAACTCAAAAACAAAATATTAATTAGAAAAATATAATTATGAAAAAAATATTCGCTATCGCAATAATTGGTTTAGCTCTTGCATCATGTAAAAAAAGTAGTTCAGGTCTTGGATCTAATGCAATTCAGGCGACTATCGGCGGCAACACCGCCACATTTAATATATTAACTACTGGTGAAGTAAGAGACAGTGGTAAAGATATTATATTGTCTGCTTACGATGGCACCAATACCACTACTGCAAATAGTATTTCTATCAACATTAATGGAGATAAAGCTATTACGACAGGTACATATTCAGATACAATCACTACACTTTTACCACACGCAACATCAAACTTTAGTTGGACTGAAGCGGCTACAATTGATGGTAATAGCAGCTATTGGACAAGCATCGGTCTTGTATCAAGCCCAATAAATATAACTG
Source organism: Ferruginibacter sp. (assembly GCA_035486495.1). GTDB lineage: Bacteria > Bacteroidota > Bacteroidia > Chitinophagales > Chitinophagaceae > Ferruginibacter. The sequence continues at coordinate 6,747 of DATHNB010000294.1, forward strand.
TTACATCTATTACTTCAACAGAAATAATGGGTACATTCCAAGGGTCTATTTATTTAGCTCCACAGGGTGGCTTTCCTCCTGCTGATTCTACGGATTTTAAACATGCAGTTACCAATGGTAAATTTGCTGTTACATTAACGAAAAAATACTAATCAAAATATTAGAAAAAGAAAAAGGAGCCAATTGGCTCCTTTTTCTTTT